>NZ_JBFTLC010000007.1:0-168516 GCF_056396245.1 Arthrobacter sp. 05T423 | reverse complement strand
TCATCGGCGTGCTCGTCATGGTCTTCATCGACTCACCACTGACACTGTTGGTCACCCTCATCGCCATCGCCCTCATGGTGGCCGGCTGGTACGCCTGCCGCAAACGCATCCACGAGATCGCCGAAGCCCGCGAAGGCTTCACCGGCATGACCCCCGTCATCGCCAACCCGACGCCACTCAGATAACAGTCCGCATCCTCACAAACACCCGCCCATCCAATAACCAAAGAAAGCACATGACAACAGAGTCTCAGTCCACCTTGACCGCAACCGATGTCCCCTCTGATCTGGGGCAGTTCAACGACCAAAAGCTCCAGCAGACTGGCTCCGGGAACAGCACCGCACCGTCGCACACCGGCATGAAATCCGCAGGGCATGTAATTGTTGACTCCCTCGCTGCCCATGGCGTGAAACGCACCTACGTGGTTCCCGGTGAAAGCTTCCTCGACGTACTCGACGGCCTGCACAACAACTCGGAGATGGAAACCATCGTGTGCCGGCACGAGGGCGGGGCAGCGTACATGGCAGAGGCCGACGGAAAAATGAACCAACTGCCCGGAGTGGCGATGGTTACCCGGGGACCGGGCGCAGCCAACGCGCACGTGGGACTGCACACCGCCTGGCAGGACTCGACGCCGATGCTCCTCTTCGTGGGCCTGATTCCGTTCGCGCACCGGGACCGCGAGGCCTTCCAGGAGTTCGACATCAAAGCCTGGTTCGATACCGGCGCCAAGCGCGTCATGGTCCTTGACCACGCGGACCGGGCATCCGAGATCGTGGCGGAGGCAATGTTTGCGGCTATGAGCGGCCGGCCAGGGCCCGTGGTGGTGGGCCTGCCTGAGGACATCCTTCGGCAGTTGGTCGATCCGACACTCCACCCGGCAATCCCGGTGGCAGCCGGTGGCATGAGCAGCAGCGATGCCGAAGCCCTGAGTGCTGCGCTGGCCTCGTCCAGCAAACCTCTTTTTGTGACGGGCGGCAACGACTGGACCCAGTCGGCTGCTGACCAACTCACCGCTTGGCTGGAGCGGCACCAGATTCCAGCAGCAGCGGAATGGCGCACCCAAGGAACCGTTTCCTTTGACTCCCCGTCCTATGTGGGGCCCATCGGGTACGGTCGCCCCCGCCCCACCTTCGACCTGCTCGAGGAAACCGACCTTCTGGTATTTGTGGGCACCGTCCCGGGGGATGTGATTACGGACGGATTCGTCTGCCGGCAGGACTGGGGCAAGAAAAACTTTCTGGTCACCGTCGACCCTTCGCTCCGCGGCCGTTCCGGTCCTGTCTCGCGGCAGATCCTGGCGAAACCGGAGGCCTTTGTCCGCGACCTGGCCGGCATCGACCTGCCAGTGAAGGATGAGTGGAAGGCGTGGACAAGCCGGATGAGGGCCGAGCAGGAGGCTTTTGCCGCGCTCCCCTCTTGCACTCCCGCCGCGGGTCCGGCCAGGATGGACACCTTGATGGCAAACCTGGTCCCCGCACTGCCGGAGGACGCGCTGGTGACGTTCGGAGCGGGCGAGCACACCAACTGGGCCCACCGGTACTTCCCCACCCGCCGCTACGCATCTATGCTCAGTGCCAGGAACGGTTCCATGGGCTACTCCATCCCGTCGGCCGTCGCGGCGTCACTCGCGGAACCACGGCGGCGCGTGGTCACCATCGCTGGTGACGGGGAATTCCTCATGAACGGCCAGGAACTTGCCACCGCCGCCCAGTACGGCGCCACGCCGCTGGTTATTGTGATGGACAACCAGGAGTACGGCACCATCCGCACCCACCAGGAGCGGCACTATCCCGAACGCGTGTCCGGTACCCAGCTGAAGAATCCCAATTTCGGCATGATGGCCACGGCCTTTGGCGGTTTCGGCATTACTGTCACCAAGGACAGCGACGTTCCGGCCGCCTTGGACGCGGCACTTGCCGCCATTGATGACGACCGCGTCTTCGCCCTTATCCATATCGTGGTGGAACAGCGGGTCAAGGCATACCACGCCACTCCCTGACAGAAAAACGACCGGACAGACAACGGACGACGGCGGGACCTCCCGCCGTCGTCCCCCGGAGAGCTTTCCGGTCCGTGCTACCGGTAAACGCGCACCCAGTCGACGATCAACTGTGTTTGCCTGGTGATGGTTCCGTCCGGGAACCAGTCGAGCTGGAGCGTCTGATGCATTCCCACGGCCGGCAGGTGGGCGGGGTTCGTATCGGTGTACCACGGGACCCCGTCGATGTAGCCGGTGATTCCGGTCCGGGTCCACTCGACGGCGTAGTTGTGCCACTGGGTAAGGTCGATGGCCTTGGCCGCCCTGCTCTGATAGTTGGACTTGGTGCAGGCGTAGTGCAGGCTGAACTTGATCACATTGGGATTGGCCAGCGCCTCCGCGTAGTCAACCTCGGCGCAGTTCGGTGAACTGTTGTTGTTGGGCCACAGCAGCGCCACCGGATGGTATTCCAAATCCCGCACGGTGGTCCTCATCCTGGTTTCCCAGCGGCCGTACTTCTGCTGGGCGAACTTCGCGGACATCCCGCCGGTGGTGCCATGGGCGTCGCCGGTGATGAACGCCGCCCCGCTGGCAACCTTCAACGCCTTCGGGCTGCGGATCCCCTTGCCGGCATGGCCCACGCTGTCGTATGCCTTCCATTTGGCCGGGTTGGGCGCCCCCACATAGTTGAACTCGTCGCCGGCCACCACGGGGCCCCATTTGCGCAGGATGGCGGCCTGGACGCCATCTCTCGGTACGACGGCCACGGCGGCCGCGGCGTTAATTTCCCCGACGGAGAAATCGCCATTCAGATTCACTGCCACCACATTGAATGTGACGGCAGCGATGACAGCCGTTGCCAGCTTTCGCCTCCACAGCATGACCTCACCTCGGTTTGCAGCATTCGCAGCGCCCCGCCTACGCGACCTGTTCAGTCCCCCGCCCTTAGGGTACTGACGAACCTTGGGAAAACCTTGGGGTCGGGGGGTGGGGCAGATGCCCGGGTAACTACCGGCCGTCGTTAGCCCGCTGGAGTCCGGCGATGTCCAGCATCAGGCGGGCGCACCGCCGTCGAACGCATGGCTCACCAGTCCGACAGTGTTCCCTTCGCTGTCCCTGATGAACGCCATCCACTCGTCAGTCCCTGCCGGCCCGAGCCGTGCATCATCGTGATGGAAGATCACATGCGGCGCGCCCACCACCTCAACTCCCCTGGACTCCAGCTCAGCCACGCGCTGCTGCACGTCGGGGACGCTGAGGTAAATCATCGACGACGGCGCACCCCGCTCCAGAAGGAGCCGGACGCCGTCGAGATCGAAAAACAGCAGTCCCGGCGGGTCGAAGACCGCCGCCGGGGCAGAGCCCAGCAGTGCGGTGTAGAACTCCGCCGCCCGGTCAAGATCCTCGGCATGCTGCGCGATCTGGGTGAGCTTCATCCGGCCTCCTTGGCGCGGTGCTGATTGTTGCTGCCTGTCATGCTCACCGGATATTCCGGGCGGGGCAAGAGCCGCCAAAAACGGATAGGCTCGGAGGCATGCCTTCCACAACAGACCGTTCCGGAACACGGGCGGTTCCGGCCCTCACAGCAGCCGCAGCAGCGGCGGATTTCGTCCTCATCCTGACCTTCGCCGCCATTGGCCGCGACGCCCATGCGCGCGGCGAATCAGTGACAGGGGTCCTGGCTACTGCCTGGCCGTTCCTGGCCGGCGCGGCCGAGGCCTGGCTGCTTTTTCGTCTTTGGCGGCGGCCCTTGGCGCTGTGGCCGGCAGGGGTGGCTGTGTGGCTGGGCACCGTGGCCATCGGAATGGCGCTGCGGGCGCTCACGGGACAGACCGTGGTCCTGCCGTTTGTCATCGTGGCCCTGCTGAGCCTGGCGGGGTTCCTGCTGGGCTACCGCCTGATTGTCGCCGTCGTTCTCCGCCTGCGGGCACGCCGCCGGGCCTGACTCCCGCGGTCCTTCGCTAGCCGCTGTGCGGCTCGGCGGGTGGCCGCCATGGACGGCATTGCCCATGTATTAGGCTGGCAGCACAGCGCTCAACAGATCCGGAAGGGTTCACAGTGATCACCGCATTCGTCCTGATCAAGACAGACGCCTCGCGCATCCCCGAAACGGCCGAGGAGATATCCGCCATTGAGGGGATCAGCGAGGTTTACTCAGTGACGGGGGAATGGGACCTGATCGCCGTTGTGCGCGTGGCCCAGCACGAAGATCTCGCGGACGTCATCGCCGACAAGCTGTCCAAGGTGCCCGCCGTCGTGCACACCACCACGCACATTGCCTTCCGTGCCTACTCCCAGCACGACCTCGATGCCGCCTTCGCGCTGGGGTTCGAGGAATAGCAGATCGCTCTTACGGCAGAGGGGCCGGGCACCTGCAGGTGCCCGGCCCCTCTGTGCTCGGCGAGTCCCCCTGTTCTCGACGCCTCAGGCAGCCTGCGTGAGGCTGACCCATTTCTCCAAGACGGCGGCGGCTGCGCCTGAGCCAATCGACTCAGCAGCCCGGTCCATCGCGCGCCGCATCCGGTCAGTAAGGGGGCCCTTGGCCTCCAGGTCGTAGGCCACCAGGCCTGCCGCCGCGTTCAGCAGGACGGCGTCCCGGACCGGTCCGGCCTCCCCGGCCAGGACATTGCGGACGACGCCGGCGTTCTCCTGGGCGTTTCCGCCTCGCAGCTGCTCGACAGTCGCCGCAGGAATCCCCAGTTCCCGGGGTGAAAACATCTGTTCCGTCACTTCCCCGCCGCGGATCTCCCACACCGTCGACGGCCCGGTGGTGGTCAGTTCGTCCAGGCCGTCACTTCCCCGGAACACCAGGCCGCGGCTGCCGCGCCGCGCCAGCACGCCGGCCACCAGCGGCGCCATGCGGGCGTTCGCCACGCCGACCGCGGATGCCTGGACCCGAGCCGGGTTGGTGAGGGGGCCCAGAAAGTTGAAGGCGGTGGGAATCGCGAGCTCACGCCGGGGCACCGCGGTGTGGCGGAACGACGGGTGGAAAACCTGGGCAAAGCAGAACGTGATGCCGGCCTCCTCCGCGTTGCGGGCGACGTCAGCGATGGGGAGGTCGAGCCGTACGCCCAGCGCTTCCAGGACGTCCGCGGATCCGGACGACGATGACGCCGCCCTGTTGCCGTGCTTAACGACCTTCGCACCTGCCCCGGCACAAACCAGTGCGGCCATGGTGGAGATGTTGACAGTGTTGAGTTGGTCACCGCCGGTGCCCACGATGTCCAGTTTTTCACCGGAGATGGAGATCGGGTTGGCATGGGACACCATCGCGTCAACGAGGCCGGCAATTTCCTCCACAGTCTCGCCCTTGGCCCGCAGCGCCACCAGGAAACCGGCGATCTGTACGGGCGTGGCAGCCCCGGACATGATGGTGTCCATGGCCCAAGCCGTACTGTCCGCGCTCAGGTGTTCACCGTTCAACAGTGCCGAGATGAGGCGCGGCCAGGTGTTCCCTGCCGCCGGTGCCGATACCTGTGAAGTCACCTCCTGATGCTATCGAGGTGCCTGTCGCAAAGACCAATATGAACACCGCCGGGAACTTTTCAGCGCGATTTCGCGTCTTTGTAGAAAAAGTCTCCGCAAAAGGCGGTTTGCGTTGGGCAAGCCGAAGTTTTACAGACATAATGTCTATGTGACATCTGCGACCCATGCCCCCAGTACCCCCGCGCACCCCACGCTGAACCGCCCGAATATGGTCTCCGTCGGGACCGTCGTCTGGCTCTCCAGCGAGTTGATGTTCTTCGCCGGTCTCTTCGCCATGTACTTCACACTCCGGTCCACTTCCGGCCAGTTGTGGGCGGAAGAGACGGCAAAGCTCAACTTCCCCTTTGCGCTCGTTAACACCATCGTCCTCGTGGCAAGTTCCTTCACTTGCCAGATGGGCGTTTTCGCCGCCGAAAGGCTCCAGCCGCGACGCAGCGGCGGGCCCCTCCAGTTCACCCGCTGGGGCATGAACGAATGGTTCACCCTGACCTTCCTCATGGGCGCCTTCTTCGTTGCCGGCCAGACCACCGAATACGCCATGCTGGTTTCGGAGCACGTGTCGCTGTCCTCCAACGCCTACGGCTCTGCCTTCTACATGACCACCGGTTTCCACGGCATGCACGTCATCGGCGGCCTGGTCGCGTTCCTGCTCATCATGGGCCGCTCCTTCGCCGCCAAGAAGTTCGGTCACTTCGAGGCGACCTCGGCAATTGTCACCTCTTACTACTGGCACTTCGTGGACGTCGTGTGGATCGGCCTCTTCCTGGTCATCTACGTCCTCAAGTAGTCCGGACTTTTCCCCCTCTTCTCCAAGAGAACGAATTTCAAGAAGCGGCTCACGGAGCCGACGCACGATCGAATAAAGGAACCACCACGTGAAGGCACTCTCGCAGAAGCGACGTCACCCACTGGCAGCAATAGCCCTGCTGTTGATGGGCCTCATCCTCACTGGTGGGCTGTACGCCGTTGCCACCACCGTCAACGAGGCCAAAGCCAGCACTGCAGAGTTCACCGCGAGCGATACCCAGGAAGGCCAGAAGCTCTTCGAAGCCAACTGCGCCACCTGCCACGGCATGGGTGCCAGCGGATCGCAGGCGGGACCCTCACTGGTTGGCGTCGGCGCCGCCGCTGTTGACTTCCAGGTTGGCACCGGCCGTATGCCCATGCAGATGAACGGCCCGCAGGCCTACAAGAAGCCGGCCCAGTTCAACGACACGCAGACCCACCAGCTGGCTGCCTACGTTTCCTCGCTGGGCGCAGGTCCTGCTATCCCCGCCGACGAATACCTCGACGAGAAGGGCGACGCCGCCAAGGGTGGCGAGCTGTTCCGCACCAACTGCGCCATGTGCCACAACGCTGCGGCGGCCGGCGGTGCGCTGACCCGCGGAAAGTTCGCCCCGGCGCTGGCCGACGTCACCGGCAAGCACATCTACGAAGCCATGGCCACCGGTCCGCAGAACATGCCGGTGTTCAACGACTCGAACATCACCCCCGAGGGCAAGCGCGACATCGTCACCTTCCTGAAGCAGATTGAAGCCAACGGCTCCCCGGGCGGCGCTGACCTGGGTGCCCTGGGCCCCGTTTCCGAAGGCCTGTTCGTGTGGATCGCCGGCCTGGGCGTCATCATCGCCTTCACGATCTGGCTGACGTCCCGTACGTCCTAGCCAATCCGGCACAAGTAAGAATGTCCTGCTGATCACTCGGCAGGTTTGGAACTGAACATTAACTCGGCGAAGGCCGAGACGAGAGAAGGATGAGGCGAATCATGGGCAACCATAGTGACGGCAGTCCGAACCACTCGGGCACCGTAGCTACGGCTGGTCAGCATGAGGTGGAGAAATTCCAGGATCCTGGAATTCCCCCGCACCGCTTGCGCCTGGCTGACACGGACCCGAAGGCCGCCAAACGGGCAGAACGGCAGGTTGCCGCACTGTTCGCAATCTCAGTCGTTGGAACCATAATCTTCCTGGTGGCGTACTTCGCCATCGACCTGGGAGACGACTCCAGCGTAGCCACGATCCGGCTGCAGAATGCACTGCTCGGCATCGGAACAGCGTTTGCCATGCTCGGCATTGGCACCGGCATCGTGCACTGGGCCAAGGCCCTCATGCCGGACCACGAAGTCTCCGAGGAACGCCACGCAATCCGCACCGAGGATGACCGCCAGGCCGCCGTCCGCATCGTTGACGACATCGTGGAGGAGACGGGCATCAAGCGCCGTCCCCTCATCCGGAACACCCTGCTTGGCGCAGTGGCCCTCGCGCCGCTGCCCGCCCTGGCAGTCTTCGGCGACCTCGGTCCCCGTCCCGACGACAAGCTGGCGCACACCATGTGGGCCCCGCTGGACGGAAAGCTCAAGCGCCTGACCCGCGACCCCGATGGCACCCCCATCAAGGCCTCGGACGTCACCATCGGTTCCGCCTTCCACGTCATCCCGGAAGGCCTCAACGAACTGCAGGAAGGCAAGCTCAACGCAAAGGCCAAGGCCGTCGTTCTGCTTATGCGCCTCGACCCGGCCTCGCTGAACCCCTCCGCGGGACGCGAGAACTGGGGCTACAACGGCATCGTGGCCTACTCCAAGATCTGCACCCACGTCGGTTGCCCTGTTGCCCTCTACGAGCAGCAGACGCACCACCTGCTGTGCCCGTGCCACCAGTCAACCTTCGACCTGACCCAGGAATGCAAGGTTATCTTCGGCCCGGCCAGCCGCCCGCTCCCCCAGCTGCCCATCGCAGTTGACGACGAGGGCTATCTGGTCGCTACCAGCGACTTCAAAGAACCTGTAGGACCAAGTTACTGGGAGCGTGATGAGCATGAGCGCAGCATCAAGAGCTGAAGCCCCCGCCTACGTAGCCAACACCAAAGTCGGACGCATTACTGACTTCGTCGACGAGCGCGTCGGCGGATCCGGGATCCTCCGCGAATTCGGCCGCAAGGTATTCCCGGACCACTGGTCCTTCATGTTCGGCGAGGTGGCGCTGTACTCCTTCGTCATCCTGCTCATGACCGGCACGTTCCTGACGTTCTTCTTCGATCCGTCCATGGCGGAGACGCACTACGCCGGCTCCTACACGCCGCTGAAGAACGTGGAAATGTCCGTCGCTTACAGCTCGTCGCTGGACATCTCCTTCGACGTCCGCGGCGGCCTGTTCATGCGCCAGGTCCACCACTGGGCTGCCCTGCTGTTCGTGGCCTCCGTGGCGGTGCATATGCTCCGTGTGTTCTTCACCGGCGCCTTCCGCAAGCCCCGTGAAATGAACTGGGTGGTGGGCGGTGTCCTGCTGATCCTGTCGATGGCTGCCGGCTTCACCGGTTACTCCCTCCCTGACGACCTGCTCTCCGGTAACGGCCTGCGCATCATCGACGGCGTCATCAAGTCGATCCCCGTGATCGGCACCTACATTTCCTTCTTCCTGTTCGGTGGAGAGTTCCCCGGCACGGTCATCATCAGCCGCCTCTACACGCTGCACATCCTGCTCGTGCCGGCGCTGATCCTTCTCATGATCGTCATCCACCTCTTCATGGTGGTTGTCCACAAGCACACGCAGTACCCCGGCCCGGGCCGCAACGACCGCAACGTCGTCGGCTACCCCCTGGGTCCGGTCTACGCTGCGAAGGCCGGCGGCTTCTTCTTCATCGTGTTCGGTGTCATCGCGCTCATGGCCGGGTTCTTCACCATCAACCCGATCTGGAACTACGGACCGTACGACCCCTCCCCCGTGTCCGCAGGCACCCAACCTGACTGGTACATCGGCTTTGTCGACGGTGCCCTGCGCCTGATGCCCGGTGTGGTCAGCGGCTTCCACTTCGAATACATCATCTTTGGCCACGTCCTCACGCTGAATGTCCTGCTTCCGGCACTTGTTCCGGCTGGCATCATCTTTACCGTGCTGTTCACCTACCCGTGGATCGAGCGCTGGATCACCAAGGACAACCGGGAGCACCACGTTCTGGACCGTCCCCGGAACGCTCCCACGCGTACCGCGATCGGTGTAGCCGGCTTCACCTGGTACAGCGTCATGTGGGCAGCCGCCGGTTCGGACCTCATCGCCACGCACTTCCACGTGGCATTGAATGACGTCACTTACTGGCTGCGTGCACTGTTCTTCGTAGGCCCGTTCATCGCTTTCGCTGTCACCAAGCGCGTGGCCCTGGCCCTGCAGCGTAAGGACCGTGAAATCGCCCTGCACGGCCGCGAGACTGGACGCATCGTCCGCCTCCCGCACGGCGAGTTCATTGAGGTGCACGCCCCGCTGGACGAGTACAAGCGCTACAAGCTGGTTGGCTTCGAGTCGCTCGCACCCCTGCCCGCGGAGCCGAACGAGCACGGTGTGGTGACCCGCAAGGAAAACCGCCGCGCCAAGCTGTCCCGCTGGTTCTTCGAGGACAGGGTCGCTCCGGCAACGCCTGCCGAGCTTGAAGCCGGCCACGGCCACCACGAGGCAGTCGAAGCCGGCGAGGGACAGAAGACCCTCAGCCACTAAGAGCCAGGCCACTTAGAAGCCAGGCCCCTGGGCAACGCTTCACCGCTGGCAACACACAGAATAGGCCCGGTCCACCAGGACCGGGCCTATTCTGTGTCCGGCTTCTCCATCCGGATTGTGCATCCCTAAAGCAAACGCAGTGTCCGTGAAGAAGGCAGCAGCCGCTCCGGCTACTGCTGCCGGTAACCGGACGCGTAGTTGCGGGTGGGCCGGACGCCGGGCCGCTGCAGCGGCACCCAGAGCTTGTAGCGGTCGGCCCGGTAATAGGAGACGGAGTAGTCCACCATGGCCCGGGCGACGAACGCGTGCCGTTGGATCTTCAGCAGCGGCGCGCCGATCTCGACGTTGAGGAGCCGCGCGGTGGAGGGCGACGCCGCCGTGGCCTCAATCATGTCCTCGCCCCATTCCATGACCAGGCCGAACTGTTCGCTCAGGACGTTGTAGAGCGAGGTGGGCGGCTCGCCGTCGAGAAGCCCCGGCACCCGGTGGGCGGGGATGAAGTTCTCATCCACGCTCATTGGCTCATTGTCGGCCAACAGAAGCCGCCGGAAGCGCACCAGGGGCGTTCCTTCCTCCAGCTGGAGTTCGCGGGCCAGGAAGGCGCTGGCGGCGATCTGCTCAAAGCTCAGCACCTTCGCAGCCGGCACCATACCGCGGCGCTGCATCTCCTCGCTGTAGGAGGTCAGCTTGACCTGCAGGTCCAGCTTCGGTTTCCGGACAAAGGTGCCCAGGCCCACCACCCGTTCGATGACCTCCTCCCCCACGAGGGCGTCGATGGCCTGGCGGACAGTCATGCGCGCCAGTCCGAAGCGCTCAGCCAGGTCCCGCTCGGAAGGCAACGCCGAGCCTGGCGGGCAGGACGTTGCAATGTAGGTCCTGAGGATCTCGCGGAGCTGGACGTAGATTGGGGTCCCGCTGGTCCTGTCGATTTCACCGGCGATGCCGGCCACGTTAGCCGCCACAGCGGGCGCCCCTGTATTGCATGTTCACAGATTAAGGGTAAGCCAATCCGCCAACAGGTCTAGACCAGGTCCGCCCCCGTCAGAGAGGCGGCGGAGGGGCCGATATTCTTAGAGACGAACAAAATGAAAGACGACGGCGGCTTCCCCCCAATGTGCCATCCCGTCCAAGACAAAGGAGTCCAGTTGCCCGTTCGTAAGGCAATCGTTTCTGCGGCCATCGGCCTGCACGCCCGCCCGGCAGCGGTGTTCGTACGGGCCGTGACGGACACAGGGTTACCGGTGACCATCCGCAAGGACGGCATTGACGCCGTCGACGCCCGCTCATTGCTTGAGGTCATGACGGCCGACTTCAACTGCGGCTGCGAAGTGGAACTGGCCGTGAAGGAATCAGCCCTGCCTGCCGGCCGAAGCCTTGGGGAGGCCGAGGCGGCTCTGTCCGGTCTCGTTGACCTGCTGGCGTCGCAGAAAGCCAACTAGGGCTGGCTTAAATACAAAGAGAACGACGGCGGGCCCCACCAAAAGGTGGGGCCCGCCGTCGTTCTCCTGGAACTGAACTGCTAGTGTGCGTGGTCTCCGCGGCTGTACTCGTAGACCCAGCCCACGAGGGCCACTACCGCCATACCACCGGCGATGAAGACGATCCAGAAGCCGACGGCTAGGCCGAGGAACCCTGCTGCGCAGGAGAGGCCCAGAACCAACGGCCACCAGCTCCAGGGGCTGAAGTGGCCCTGCTCGCCGGCGCCTTCGTGGATTTCGGCATCCGCACGGTCCTCGGGGCGCATGCCCACGCGCTTCCCGGTGAAGCCGAGGTAGGCACCGATCATGCCCGCCAGGCCGCCCACCAGGAGGATGCCCAGGGTTCCGACCCACTCGGACCAGTGGGTAAGGAAGCCATAGATGATGGAAACCGGAACGAAGAAGAAGACTCCCGCTCCAAAAATCCAGGACTCGATTCTCATTGCGCAGCGTCCTTCTGATCGGCGTTGCCGAGCACTGATGCTGCAGGTGCCGGCGACTCAATGGTGTGTGACTGGGAGAGCTCAGGGTGGTGCAGGTCCAGTGCCGGACGCTCCGAACGGATGCGCGGCAGGGAGGTGAAGTTATGCCGCGGCGGCGGGCAGGACGTGGCCCATTCCAGGGAAGCTCCGAAGCCCCAGGGATCGTCCACCTGAACCCTTTCCGAGCTGCGTGCGGTGATGTACACGTTCCAGAAGAACGGGATCAGGGACGCACCCAGGACGAATGAGGAAATCGTGGAGAACTGGTTCATCCAGGTGAAGCCATCCTCCGGCAGGTAGTCGGCGTAGCGGCGCGGCATGCCCTCAACGCCGAGCCAGTGCTGGATCAGGAAGGTGCCGTGGAAGCCCAGGAACAGGAGCCAGAAGTGGATCTTGCCGAGGCGCTCGTTGAGCATCTTGCCCGTCCACTTCGGCCACCAGAAGTAGAAGCCCGCGAACATGGCGAACACCACGGTGCCGAACACCACGTAGTGGAAGTGCGCCACCACGAAGTAGGAGTCGGAGACGTGGAAGTCCAGCGGTGGGGAGGCCAGGATGATGCCGGTCAGGCCGCCGAAGAGGAACGTGATGAGGAAGCCGATGCTCCACAGCATGGGAGTTTCAAAGGTGATGGAACCACGCCACATGGTGCCGATCCAGTTGAAGAACTTCACACCGGTCGGAACCGCGATCAGCATCGTCATGAAGGAGAAGAACGGCAGCAGCACGGAGCCGGTGACGTACATGTGGTGCGCCCAGACGGTCACCGAGAGGGCCGCGATGGCGATGGTCGCGTAGACCAGGCCCTTGTAGCCGAAAATCGGCTTGCGGCTGAAGACCGGGAAGATCTCGGACACGATGCCAAAGAACGGCAGTGCGATGATGTACACCTCGGGGTGGCCGAAGAACCAGAAAAGGTGCTGCCACAGAACGGCGCCGCCGTTCTCCGGGTCGAAGATGTGGGCACCGAAGCGGCGGTCCGCGCCGAGCGCGAAGAGGGCTGCGGCCAGCGGCGGGAATGCCATCAGGACCAGGATGGCAGTAACCAGGGTGTTCCAGGTGAAGATCGGCATGCGCCACATGGTCATGCCGGGAGCACGCATGCAGATGATGGTGGTGATGAAGTTGACCGCGCCCAGGATGGTGCCGAAGCCGGACAGTGCCAGGCCGAAGACCCACAGGTCACCGCCGACGCCGGGGCTGAAGGTGGTGTTGGAGAGCGGTGCGTAGGCGAACCAGCCGAACGATGCAGCACCCTGAGGGGTGATGAAACCGGAAACGGCGATGGTGGAGCCGAACAGGAAGAACCAGAAGGCCAGCGCGTTCAGCCGGGGGAACGCGACGTCCGGTGCGCCGATCTGCAGGGGCATGATCACGTTGGCAAAGCCGGCGAACAGCGGGGTGGCGAACATGAGCAGCATGACCGTGCCGTGCATGGTGAACAGCTGGTTGTACTGTTCCTTGGTCTGCAGGATCTGCATGCCAGGTTCGAAGAGCTCGGCGCGGATGAGCAGGGCCATCACGCCGCCGAAGCAGAAGAACACGAAGGACGCGATCAGGTACATGTACCCGATGGTCTTGTGGTCGGTGGAGGTGATCCAGTTGACGACGATGCGCCCCTTGGATTTGGGGACTACGGGAGCCTCAAGGATCCCGGGGGTCTGCGTGTAAGTAGCCACTTCGCTTCCCTTACTTCTTCTCGTTCAGGTTCGGGTTGCGGTCGTACTCAGAGCCAAGCAGGCCCGTGTTGCCGTCCTGGCGAAGCTGGTTCATGTGAGCCTGGAACTCGGACTCGGAAACAACCTTGACGCGGAACAGCATCTCGGAGTGGTACTCACCGCAGAGCTCGGCGCACTTGCCGTCGTAGGTGCCCTCTTTGGTGGGGGTCAAGCGGATGTAGTTGGTCTTGCCCGGGATCATGTCCCGCTTCTGCAGGAACGCGGGAACCCAGAAGGAGTGGATCACGTCGCGGGAGTTCAGTTCCAGGTCAACGGACTTGTTGACAGGCAGGTACAGCGTGGGGAGCTTCTCCTTGTCGATCGCTTCACCCGTCAGGTGCGCCTGAACGCCGGCCTCGTGGAGGTCCTCGGTGACGACGTCGCCCTTTTTGTAGTTGAAGTCCCAAGCCCACTGCTTGCCGCGGACGTCGACTACGACGTCGGCCGGCTGAGAGCGGTCATCGATCGCCTGCTGGTCACGGTCGGTGAAGTAGAAGAACACCAGGACCATGAAGAGCGGGATCGTCAGGTAAAAGACCTCAAGGGGCAGGTTGAAGCTGGTCTGCCGCGGGAAACCCACGGTGCCCTTGCGGCGGCGGTAGGCCACCAGGCACCAGACGATCAGGCCCCAAGTGATGATGCCCACCACGAGGGCGGCAATCCATGAGTTGACCCAGAGGTCCATGATGCGGTCAGTGTGATTGGTGGTGCCACGCTCGGTGGGCAGCCACCCCTTCTCTACCTCTGGCGAACATCCAGTCAAAACCAACGCGCCGGCAGATGCCAAGCCAGTGATCATAGTGATCGTTTTGCGTCGGCTGCCGGTTCGGTTCTGCGAACTCACAGACGGCCCTTCCTACTTGTTGCTGTTGCCAGGGCGGCGAAAAGCTTCCCGGGCACACTAAAAGTTTTACTACTCGGTGTAGAGCTTACCGCTCCCCGCAGGTTTTCGCCCACATGTCCCCACCGTGTGGCGGCGCCGGTTTTCACCGGCGCCGCCAAGAGGTTCACGAAGGGCCTACTGACCCTTTAGTGGAACGAATCACCGCAAGCGCATGAGCCGCCCGCATTCGGGTTGTCGATGGTGAAGCCCTGCTTGGAGATGGTGTCTTCAAAGTCGATACTGGCACCACTGAGGTACGGCACGCTCATCTTGTCGACGACCACCTCGACACCGTCGTAGTCGCGTACTGCGTCACCTTCGAGGAGGCGCTCGTCGAAGTACAGCTGGTAAATGAGGCCGGAGCAGCCACCGGGCTGCACGGCTACGCGGAGGCGAAGATCGGTGCGGCCTTCCTGCTCCAGGAGGCTGCGGACCTTGCCCGCTGCAACGTCAGTCAGCTGAACCTCGTGGCTCGCCAGTTCCTCACTGGCCGTGCCGGTGGATTCGGTGCTGTTTTCATTGGTCGTAGTGCTCATTGGCCTACCTTACTAACGACGGTTGTGGCTGCCCCGCTTGCACGGTGCCCGCCCCTACGGAAACGGTACGGGCTATAGCTACATGCTACGTCGATCCGGCGCGGAGCTCTAACTTCAGGCGTAACCCTCACGGGCCCTCAGTTGTTCCCCCCCCGGAGCCCGCTAGCGCAGGCCCTCCGCGTTCAGCCGCGCCAGCAGCAGGGCCTCGGCAACCACGGCCTTGCGGAAGTCGCCGAGATGCAGTGACTCGTTGGCGGAGTGGGCACGCGAATCCGGGTCCTCCACGCCCGTCACCAGGATCTGGACCTCGGGATACAGCTCGGTCAGATCGCTGATGAACGGAATGGAGCCGCCGATCCCCATCTCCACGGCCGGAACGCCCCAGGCCTCGCCGAGCGCCCACAAGGCGAACCCCGCAGCTGCGGAACCGGTGTCCGTCTGGAACGCGTTGCCGCTCTCCCCCGGGGTGAACGTCACCTTGGCGCCGAAGGGTGCGTGCGTTTCCACGTGCCGGCGCACGGCGTCCATGGCTTCCGCCGGGTCCTGGCCGGGGGCCAACCGCAGGCTGAACTTGGCCCGGGCGCGGGGCAGCAGGGTGTTGGATGCAACGCTGACGGCCGGTGCATCGAAGCCGATGATTGACAGGGCCGGCTTGGTCCACATGCGAGACGCGATGCTTCCCGTGCCGGCCAGCCTCACGCCGTCGAGCACTGACGAGTCCGCCCGGTACTCCTCCTCCGTCAGATCCACGCCAACTTCATCCCGGCTCACCAGTCCGGCAATCGCCACGCTGCCATCGTCGTCGTGCAGTGTGGCGATCAGGCGGGAGAGCAGGGTGGGCGCATCGAGCACCGGTCCGCCGAACATGCCCGAATGCACGGCATGATCGAGGACCTGCACCTCGATGGTTCCGTCAACCAGTCCGCGCAGGCTCGTGGTGAGCGCCGGCACGCCCACCTTCCAGTTGCTCGAGTCGGCCACCACAATGACGTCCGCCCGGAGCAGTTCGCGGTGGGTTTCAAGGAACCTCCTGAAGGTCGGAGAACCGGCCTCTTCCTCCCCTTCAAAGAACAGCGTGACGCCCAGTCCGAATTCATCGCCGAGCACCCGGGTCACAGCCCCATAGGCAGCGACGTGAGCCATGATCCCTGCCTTATCGTCGGCAGCGCCGCGCCCGTACAGGCGGCCGTCGCGTTCGACCGCGGTAAACGGCTCGGACTCCCACAACGCCGGATCCCCGGGCGGCTGGACGTCGTGATGGGCGTAAAGGAGGATGGTCGGCTTGCCTGGCGCCGCCTCGCGGCGGGCCACCACGGCGGGCCCGCCGGGCGTGCCGTCTTCCTTGTCACAGCGCAGGATCCGTACATCCCCGATGCCGGCTGCCCGGACCAGCGCGGCGACGGCCTCGGCGCTGGCGTCCAGCGGGGCGGGGTCAAAGCTGGGCCAGGCTATGCCGGGTATGGCCACCAGGTCCTTCAGCTGCGCAACTGTGGTGTCAAAGGCCGCGTCAACGGCGGCCCGCACGGTGTCGGCGTCGATGCCAGCGACGGAGTCGCCGTATTGTTGCGGGGTCGCTGCCGGGAATGTAGTCATGGCCAAACACTACCTGTGTCACAGGCCACAACAAACACTGCAGTCCTCGCACCCGCGCGTGCCGCAGCACGGCGCTCCGCGGGCTGCCGGGGCATGACCGGGGGCACATCCTGCCAAGGTATTCTGGTCTGGTGTTCGGACGTAAAAAGGAAGCGCCAGCGGCGCAGGATTTAGTTGACCAGCAGGCTGCCGAGGCGGCCGCGATAGCAGGCAAAGGCGCACCCACGCCCAAGCGCAAAGCACAGGAGGCTGCCCGCAAGCGCCCGCTCGTGCCGGAGGACCGCAAGGCCTCCAAAGAAGCGGAGCGTGCCGCCGCCCAGGAGCAGCGACTGAAGGCGCGCCAGGCACTGGACACCGGCGACGAAAGGTTCCTGCCTATCCGCGACAAGGGCCCGCAGAAGCGGTTTGCCCGTGACTACGTGGACGCCCGCTTCAGCCTCGGCGAGTACTTGATGTTCGGTGCTTTGGTGTTCGTCGTCGTCTCCCTCGTCGTTCCGGCCAGCAGCAACTCGATGGTCTACGTGCTGGGCGGTTTCTGGGTGATGTTCCTGGCAGTATTCGTGGACGTGTTCATCCTGTCCCGCAAGCTCCGCAGGCGGCTCGCCGATAAGTTTGGCGAGGTTGAGCGCGGCACCGTCTGGTACGGCTCCATGCGGTCGCTGCAGTTCCGGAAGCTCCGCCTGCCCAAGCCCCAGGTCCGCCGCGGGCAGTACCCCTCCTGATTCCCCGTTTTCCTCCTGAGGCACAGCCCCTCAGGCGGCGGTCCCGGACCTCAACACAGCAGCCCGGCGGGGGTTACCGCCGGGCTGCTGTGTTTAACGTCGGCGGGGTTCTGGCGTCTACCGCACGTTCTGGCGGTTCCTGGCCAGTTCCCGGTTGATCCGGGACGCCCAGAACGGCCCCTCGTACAGGAAGGCCGTGTAGCCCTGGACCAGGGTAGCGCCGGCGTCCAGCCGTTCCTGGACGTCGCGGCCGGACTCCACGCCGCCCACGGAAATCAGCGTCAGCCGGTCCTGGGTGACCGACTTCAGCCGGCGCAGCACCTCCAGCGAACGGCTCTTCAACGGAGCGCCGGACAAACCACCGGCACCGCACGCGTCCACCTTGTCCGCTGCAGAGCTGAGCCCGTCGCGGCCGATAGTGGTGTTCGTGGCGATGATGCCATCCAGGCCCAGATCCATCGCCAGGCGGGCGACGTCGTCAACATCCTCGTCGGTGAGGTCAGGAGCGATCTTGACCAGCAGCGGGACGTGCCTGCCCGCGGACTTGTCCGCCTCCTCCCCCACTGCCTTCAGCAGCGGCCGGAGCGTCTCCACGTTCTGCAGGAGCCGCAGCCCGGGCGTGTTCGGCGAGCTGACGTTCACCACAAGGTAGTCAGCCGCCGGCGCGAGGCTGCGGGCACTGATGAGGTAATCCTCCACGGCGTCCTCGAGCTCAACCACTTTGGTCTTGCCGATGTTGACGCCGATCACGGGCCTCAGCCTGGCGTGGCGGCGCTGCAGCGCGGCCCGGGCGGACTTGAGGCGCGGAGCCACGGCAGCGGCGCCGTCGTTGTTGAATCCCATCCGGTTAATCACCGCACGGTCCTCAATCAGCCGGAACAGCCGGGGCTGCTCGTTGCCGGGCTGCGCCTGGCCAGTAATGGTGCCCACCTCGACGTGGCCGAATCCAAGTTCGGTCAGCGCCTCAATCCCGTGACCCTCCTTGTCGAAACCGGCGGCCAGGCCAAACGGCGACGGAAAGGTCAGGCCGAGCGCGTTCGTCTGCAGCGACGCCGGCGGTGCCGTGAACCGCTCCAGCAGGCGTCCCGCCCCCACGGAATGGACCAGCCGGATCCCCTTGAAACCAATCTTGTGGGCGCGTTCGGCGTCCATCCATGAAAAGGCCAGCCTGAAAAAAGTGGGGTATACGCGCATGCCTCTAGTTTTCCGCCTTCGGCGGCGCAGACCAAACCGGGCTGACACAACCCCACCCCGGCGGCGACCGGAAAGCCTACGCTGGTGGCATGGAGTGGCAGAGCGACATCCTGGGGCCGGGGTTCGAATCCTGTGCCTTCGAGGCCGCGGGCGCGGACGGTATCCGCCGCCGGGCGACGCTGGTCCGTTTCACTCCCCCGGACGCCCCGGACGCACGTTCCGCGGCGCTGCGCAAGGCGGTGCTCTTCCTGCACGGCTGGAGCGACTACTTCTTCAACATCGAACTGGCGCGGTTCTGGGACGCCCAGGGCTTCGAGTTCTTTGCTCTGGACATGCACAACCACGGCCGCAGCCTCCAGCCGGACACCCCCGGCGGCTACGTCGCGGATCTCGAGCACTACGACGCCGAAATCGGCACCGCGGTGGGAATGATCGCCGAATCCGCCGGCGCAGACCCCCAGCGGCTCGCCCTCATGGGCCATTCGACGGGAGGCCTCGTGGCAGCACTCTGGGCCAGCCGCAATCCCGGCGCTTTTTCCCACCTGGTCCTGAACAGTCCCTGGCTGGAAATGCACCGCAGCGCGCTGGTCCGTCGCGCGGCCTGGACCATGGTGGAGCCGATCGCCCGGCTGCGGCCCGAGGCCGTGCTCAGGCTGCCGGAGCGCGGCTTCTACTGGCGGAGCATCAGCAGTTCGGCCGAGGGCGAGTGGACCCTGGACGATGCCTACCGGCCGCCCCTGGCCTTTCCGGTGCGCGCCGCCTGGCTCAGCGCCATCCTGGCCGGCCAGGCCAGGGTGGCGCGCGGCCTGGGCATCGGGGCGCCCGTTCTGGTCCTGCTGTCGGCGGCCAGTGAGAACGGCCTCGTGTGGAACGAGGAAATGCGACGGACCGACGCGGTGCTGGACGTCAACATCATTGCCGCCCGTGCCATGTCGCTGGGCAGGAGCGTCACCGTGGAGCGCATCGACGGAGCCCTCCACGACGTGTTCCTTTCCCGCGCCGACGTGCGGGCCGACGCCTACCGGCGGCTGGCCCGCTGGATCAGGGGCTACGCCGCCTAACTGGAGGGCCCGGTTGCTGGAGGGCCCGGTTGCTGGAGGGCCCGGTTGCTAGAGGGCCTGGGCGGCGTCCACCGCACCGCCGTACCGGCGGTCCCGTTTTGCATAGACCTCCACGGCATCCCAAAGGGTGCGGCGGTCGACGTCGGGCCACAGGGTGTCCATAAAAACGAACTCTGCGTATGCGGACTGCCACAGCATGAAGTTGGACAGGCGCTGTTCACCGGAACTGCGGAGGAAGAGGTCGACGTCGGGAAGGTCCGGCTCGTCGAGGTACTTTTGGATGGTTTTCTCGGTGATGGCGCCGGGTTTGAGCCGGCCGTCGGCAACGTCGCGGGCAATGGCGGACACTGCGTCTGCTATTTCCGCGCGGCCGCCGTAGTTGACGCACATGGTCAGGGTGCAGGTGCTGTTCCCGGCGGTGTACGCCTCGGCCTCCTCCAGTTCCCGGATGACCGAACCCCAGAGCCGCGGACGCCGGCCGGACCAGCGGATCCGCACGCCCCATTCGTCCAGCTGGTTGCGCTGCCTGCGCAGCACCTCCTTGTTGAATCCCATCAGGAAGCGCACTTCCTCGGGTGACCGCCGCCAGTTCTCCGTGGAGAAGGCGTACACGCTGACGTATTCGATGCCCATCTCAATGGCGCCGGCCACGACGTCCAGCAGTGCCGGCTCCCCCGCCTTGTGGCCCTCGATGCGCGGCAGGCCGCGCTGGTTGGCCCACCTGCCGTTGCCGTCCATCACGATGGCCACATGCCGGGGCACGAACTCGGCCGGAATCGACGGCGCTACCGCCCCCGACTGATGCGGGTACGGTGCCACCACCGGGGCGGTGCGGCGCCGGGCAGGACTCGTCTTCTTTCCCAAGGACACTGTTAGGTACGCTCCACATGTTTGAGGGATTTCAGGACACGCTCCAGGTGCCACTGCAGATAACTTGCCACCAGGCCCGCAGATTCCCTGCGGTGGACCGAAAGGGAAGCATCCGCCGTCGGCCAGTCCCCCGTGAGGAGCGCACCCAGCAGGGAGACCGTCTCCGGTGCCGGCGCCGAGGACCCCGGCGGGCGGCAGTCACCGCAGACCATGCCGCCGAGTGGGGCGGAGAAGGCTGTGTGCGGTCCGCGCGCGCCGCAGCGCGCGCAGTCGGTGAAGCTCGGCGCCCAGCCGCCTGTCGACAAGGCCCGCAGCAGGTAGGAATCCAGGATCAGCTCCGGCGCGTGGTCCCCGCGGCTCAGCGACGCCAGGGCGCCCACCAGCAGGTTGTACTGGGCGGTCCCGGCTTCACCGTCGACGTCGGTCAGCTTTTCGGCGGTCTCGGTCATGGCCGCAGCCGCCGTGTACCGCCCGTAGTCCGCGGCGATGTTGCCCCCGTACGCCCCTTTCGCGACGGCCTGCGTCACGATGTCGAGGGTCTTGCCGGACACGAGCTGCAGGTCTGCCACCATGAAGGGTTCAAGGCGGGCGCCGAACCGGCTGGTGGTCCGCCGGATTCCTTTCGCCACTGCCCTGACCTGGCCGTGATGCTTGGTCAGCAGGGTGATGATGCGGTCCGCCTCGCCCAGCTTGTGGGTGCGCAGCACCACGGCGTCGTCGCGGTAGCTGCGCGCTGCAAATGATTGGACCACGCTTAATCTTCCCATTGACTCCCGGATACAGGTGCGCCGTCGGCGTGAACCGGCGGCGCACCTGTCAGGAATCTCAGGCCTGGGCGTCCCGGATGGCCCGGTTCACAGCGGAGATGACCGCCTTCAGCGCCGAGGTGCTGGTGTTGGAATCGATGCCGACGCCCCACAGGACACGCTCTCCGACGGCGCATTCAACGTACGCCGCGGCGAGGGCGCTGCCGCCTTCGGACAGGGCGTGCTCGCTGTAGTCCAGGACCCGGACGTCTACACCGTCCTGACCGAGGATGTCCAGCAGCGCGGCGATGGGGCCATTGCCGGTTCCGGTGCGGCTGACGTGGGTGCCGTCCACGCCCAGGGAGGCGAGCAGGGTCATGGAGCCATCCTCGTCGGCCTCGGTTTTCACCGAGCCGAGTGAGTACCGGCCCCACTGGCTTTCCGCCTTGGCGGAAGGCAGGTACTCGTCCTGGAACAGCTGCCACAGCTGCGCACCGCTGACCTCCCCGCCCACGGTATCCGTGCGACGCTGGATGACGCCGGAGAATTCGATCTGCGCCCGGCGCGGCAGGTCCAGGCTGTGCTCGTTCTTCAGGAGGTAGGCCACCCCGCCCTTGCCGGACTGCGAGTTGACGCGGATCACGGCCTCGTAGCTGCGGCCGAGGTCCTTCGGGTCCACGGGCAGGTAGGGCACCTGCCAGGTGACGTCGCTAACATCCTTGCCAGCGGCCGCCGCGTCCTTCTCCAGGGCTTCGAGGCCCTTCTTAATGGCATCCTGGTGGGATCCGGAGAACGCGGTGAACACGAGGTCGCCGCCGTAGGGGGCTCGCTCTGCCACCGGCAGCTGGTTGCAGTACTCCACGGTGCGCCGGACGTCGTCGATGTCCGAGAAGTCGATCATCGGGTCGACGCCCTGCACGAACATGTTCAGGCCGAGGGTCACGAGGTCAACGTTGCCGGTCCGCTCCCCGTTGCCGAACAGGCAGCCCTCGATGCGGTCAGCGCCGGCCTGGTAGCCCAGCTCGGCTGCGGCCACGCCTGTGCCGCGATCGTTGTGCGGGTGCAGGGAGAGGATGATGCCTTCGCGCGGGTGCAGGTGGCGGCTCATCCACTCGATGGAGTCCGCATAGATGTTCGGGGTGGCCATTTCCACGGTGGCCGGCAGGTTGATGATCACCTGGCGGTCGGCGGAAGCCTCAAAGACGTCGGCGACGGCATTGCAGACGCGGAGGGCGTACTCCAACTCCGTGCCGGTGAAGGACTCGGGCGAGTACTCGTAGGTGATGTCGGTGTCAGCCAGCGTTTCTTCGTACTTCTTGCAGAGGCGGGCGCCCTGCAGGGCGATGTCCAGGATGCCGTCCTCGTCCTGGTTGAACACCACGCGGCGCTGCAGGACGGAGGTGGAGTTGTACAGGTGCACGATGGCCTGCTTGGCGCCCACCAGGGACTCGTAGGTGCGCTCGATGAGGTGTTCGCGGGCCTGGGTCAGCACCTGGATGGTGACGTCGTCCGGGATGTGGTTGCCCTCGATCAGCTGGCGGACGAAGTCGAAGTCGGTCTGCGACGCCGAAGGGAAGCCGACCTCGATTTCCTTGTAGCCCATTCGGACCAGCAGGTCGAACATCTTCATCTTGCGGGCCGGGCTCATGGGGTCGATCAGTGCCTGGTTGCCGTCCCGGAGGTCCACTGCGCACCAGCGCGGGGCCGTGGTGATGAGCTTGTCCGGCCAGGTGCGGTCCGGCAGATCGACCTTGATCTGGTCCTGGAAGGGGACGTAGCGGTGGATCGGCATTCCCGAGGGCTTCTGTGCGTTTCGCATTAATCTGGCCTTTTCTGTGATTCCTGAGTGAAAGGGTGGCCGGGCAACACAAACTCCGCGACGAGGGTGGGCCTTGCGCTAGATCGCGTCTGAGGCCTCGCCGCGGCAGCTAAGAAGAAGGAGCTCTGCACGCACGATTTCACAGTAACACGGGTGCGTAAGATGAAGGAGCAACACCTCCAGCTACGTCCACCATGCAGACGCTGCACCGGTGAAAGTGCCGGCCGCAGCTCATCGAAGGAGCTCCTGTGCCAATTTCGGGGATCGCCCTGTCAAACATCGACCGCAGCGTGAGGCCACAGGACGACCTCTACCAGCATGTGAACGGCGCCTGGCTGAAGGACACCACCATCCCTGACGACCGCCCGCTGGAAGGTACCTTCACCGCCCTGCGCGACGGCTCCGAACTGGCCGTCCGGGAAATCATCGAAGAAGCCGCCGCCAAGGGGTCCGGGGCCAGCGGCATTGAGCGGAAGATCGGCGACCTCTACAGCAGCTTCATGGATGAGGCAGCCGCAGAGGCCAAGGGTATGGACCCCATCCGCGGACGTCTGGCCGAGGTGTTCGCCACGGCCAGCATTTCGGAACTGCTGGCACTGGCAGGCCGGCTCTTCCGCGCCGATGTGTCGGGGCTTTTCTACATCTACCCGGCACCCGACGCCGGAAACCCCGACCGCGTGCTGCTGTACACGGGCCAGGGCGGCCTCGGCCTCCCCGACGAGTCCTACTACCGTGAGGAGAAGTTCGCCCCGGTGGTGCAGTCCTACCGGGACTACGTGGGCACCATGTTCGGCCTGGCCGGCGTGGCCGATCCCGAGGATGCCGCGGCCCGGGTGGTGGCACTGGAAACCGCCCTCGCCTCGCACCACTGGGACAACGTCACGCTCCGCAATCCGCAGAAGACCTACAACCTGAAGTCGGCAGACGAGGCAAGCGAACTGTTCCCGCTGCTGGACACCTGGTTTGACGCCGCGGACATCGCTGCCGAGAAGCGGCAGGAGATCGTGGTCAGCACCCCCGACTTCTTCGCCGGCGCCGCCGCGCTGCTGACCTCGGAGTCACTGCCCGTGTGGCAAGAATGGCTTGCCCTGCGGGTCATCAACTCCGCAGCACCCTACCTTTCGTCCGCCTTCGTGGACACGAACTTCACCTTCTACGGAACCACCATCAGCGGCACCCCGCGGAACAAGGACCGCTGGAAGCGTGGTGTCGCCGTCGTCGAGGCAGCACTTGGCGAGGCCGTCGGCCAGATCTATGTGGCCCGGCACTTCCCGGAGGGCCACAAGGCCCGCATGCAGACGCTCGTGGGCAACCTGATCGAGGCCTACCGGGACAGCATCAGCGGCCTGGAATGGATGGGCGAGGACACCAAAGCCGAGGCACTACGGAAACTCGGGGCGTTCCGCGCCAAGATCGGTTTCCCGGACGAGTGGATCGACTACTCGGCGGTGGTGATCGACCCCGCAGACCTGCTGGGGAACGTCGAACGCGCCCACAACGCCGACGTCGACCGCCACCTCGACGAGGTGGGCAAGCCGGTGGACCGCAACAAGTGGCTCATGACGCCGCAGACCGTCAACGCCTACTACCACCCGATGCTCAACGAGATCGTTTTCCCGGCGGCCATCCTGCAGCCGCCGTTCTTCACGGCCGACGCCGACGATGCGGTGAACTACGGCGGCATCGGGGCCGTGATAGGGCACGAGATCGGCCATGGTTTCGATGACCAGGGCTCGCAGTTCGACGGCAAGGGCGAACTGCGCAACTGGTGGACCGAGGACGACCGCAAGGCCTTCGAAGCGCTGACCGGACGCCTCGTGGACCAGTTCGACGCGCTGTCCCCGTACGCCGCGCCGGGCCACAACGTCAACGGCAAGCTCACCCTGGGCGAAAACATCGGCGACCTGGGCGGCCTGACCATCGCGCACAAGGCCTACCGCCTCAGCCTCGACGGCCAGGAACCTCCCCTGCTCGACGGGCTGACCGGTGAGCAGCGCTTCTTCGCGTCCTGGGCGGCCGGCTGGCGCCAGGTGATCCGCACCGAGGAAGCCATCCGGCGACTGGCCACGGACCCGCACTCCCCCAATGAGTTCCGCACGAACGCGATCGCCAAGAACCTGGACTCCTTCCATGCCGCGTTCAGCGTCACGGAGGAGGACGGCATGTGGATGCCGCCGGCGGAGCGCGTCAGCATCTGGTAAAAGCAGAAAAATGCCGGGCTGCCCCGTTAGGGGCGGCCCGGCATTTTTTGTGTGCTGCCTGTACCGCTTGCGAGCTGCTATCCGGTCAAGCTACTGGGTGACCAGCTCCGGATTAGCTTTCTGGCAGACGGTGTCGCTCGCGGTCTGGTTAACGATGTCCTTGGGTACGGTGGTCTTGCCGTACTTGGTCCCGGACGGGAAGTCCGTGCCCAGGTACAGCTGCACGCCAGCGACGCCCGACGACGGCGCCACCTGGGCGGCCGGAATGCCGAAAAGGGCCGCCACGTCGGCGGCGACGTCCGCGAACTCAGGCCCGTAGTAAACCATGGTCTTCGCCATGGTGTCGGCCTCCAGCTGCCCCACCTGGCTGAAGCCGCCGGCAACAACCGCGTCAGCGATTTCCTGGGTCCTGGTGCCCGTGCCGGTTCCGTTGGCCACGGTGATGGGCTGCAGCGCCTTGTCGTACGGCGCCGCCGTCGCCGTGGGCTTGGGCGTGGCGCTCGGCGTGGGGCTGGCCGAAGGCTTGGGCGTCGCTGACGGGGTGGCTTTCCCGTCCGGGTCCGTCAGGTCGACGTCCTTACGCAGTGCTGCGAACAGCTGACCGGCGGCCGGCGCGGCTTCGAGCCGGTTGGGATCGCTGGCGGCAGGAACTGTCGGCATCGCCACGAAGGCGACCTTGCCGACGTCGATCGTCTTGAGCCGGTTGGCGATGGTGATCATCGCCGGCACCGAGGCGAGCCCGTCATCGACTGTGAGGTTCTTGGTGATGACGTCGGCGATGTTCAGCAGCTTGGCCGGGTTGGAGAGGGTGCCGTCATCCTTGATCTTCCGGGTCAGCGAGGACAGGAAGCCCTGCTGCGCCTTGATGCGGCCGAGGTCGCCGCCGTCGCCGAACGCGTGGCGGGTGCGAAGGAAGGCAAGGGCCTGTTCGCCCTGCACCTGCGAGGTGCCCTTGGGCAGCCGCAGCCGCGAGTCGGGGTCGTAGACGGCATCGCTGATGCACACCGAGACGCCGCCCACGGCATTCGAGAGTTCCTTGACGGCGTTGAAGTCGGCCATCATGAAGTGGTCCACCTCCATGCCGGTCAGCTTGTTGACGGTGTCCACGGCGCAGCCGATGCCTGCCTCTTTCATGGCCTCGTTGATCATGATGCCGCTGCGGGCCGGGTACTGCTTGCCGGTCTTCTGGTCGGTGCATTTGGGGATGTCAACCAGCAGGTCGCGCGGAAAGCTGATGACGTTGACCCGCTTGTTGTCCTCCGAGATATCCATGAGCATCATGACGTCGGAGTTGCCGTAGCCGGTGGAATCCGCGGTGCTGCCGTAATTGGAGTTCTTGCCGTCGCGGGTGTCCGAGCCCAGAATCAGGATCTGCAGCCTGCCGGTGGCGTCGTCAGTGGTGTCGGTGCGGCTGCTTCCGGCGCCGAGTGCGGCCGTGGAGATGTTGGACTGCAGCCTGAAGTACCAGTAGCCGGCAAAGGCCAGTCCGCTGGCCAGGACCACAGCGACCACGGCGGTGGTCACCTTGAGCCATGCGGGCATGTGGCGGATATTCAGGTGCCGGGCATTGCCCAGCCGGGCGTCCTCGGCATGCCGGGCAGCTGGCTCGGACCGGGCAGGGGTGCCCGGTCCTTGGGCGCGGTTGTCGCGGCGTCGCACCACAGGGTGTACCTTCCTCGAAAAAATGGGATCCGGGCTATTTTAGTAGCCGTTTCTGGGAAAACCCCGCAAATCAGGCCGTTCGCGGCCCGGCGGGCTGGCGTGAGCGGGTCAGAACCCTAGCTTCACCAGCTGCTTTGGGTCGCGCTGCCAGTCCTTGGCCACCTTGACGTGGAGGTCAAGGTAGATCCGGGTGCCCAGGAGCGCCTCGATGCCCTTCCGGGCGTTGGTGCCGACTTCCCGCAGGCGGCTTCCGCCCTTGCCGATGATGATCGCCTTCTGCGACGGGCGCTCCACGTAGAGGTTGACGCGGACGTCGAGAAGCGGGTTGTCCTCGGTCCGGCCCTCGCGCGGAACGATCTCCTCAACCACTACGGCCAGTGAGTGCGGCAGCTCGTCGCGGACGCCCTCCAGCGCCGCTTCCCGGATGAGTTCGGCCACCATCACGGCCTCGGGCTCATCGGTCAGCTCGCCGTCCGGATAGAGCGGCGGCGACGGCGGCATGTGGCTGATCAGAATGTCCGCCACCGTGCCCACCTGGAATCCGTCAGCGGCCGAGACCGGAACGATGTCCTTCCAGCCTTCCTCGCCCAGTACTTCCCTGCCGAGCTCGGCAACGGCCAGCAGCTGCTCCGTCAGCGCCTGCCGGTCAACCAGGTCGGCCTTGGTGACGATGGCGATCACCGGCTTGCGGCCCACGGCGGCAAGCTGGGCCGCGATGAACTTGTCACCTGGGCCGATCTTTTCGTTGGCGGGCAGGCAGAACCCGATGGCGTCCACTTCCGAGAGGGTGTCGGCAACGAGGTCGTTCAGGCGCTTGCCCAGCAGCGTGCGTGGCCGGTGCAGGCCCGGGGTGTCCACGAGGATCAGCTGGGCATCCTCGCGGTGGACGATCCCGCGGATCGTGTGCCGCGTGGTCTGCGGCTTGGCGGACGTGATGGCCACCTTCTTGCCCACCAGAGCGTTGGTGAGGGTGGATTTGCCGGCGTTGGGCCGGCCCACCAGCACCGAGAATCCGGCATGGTACCCGCCGAACGGTTCGCCGCCGTCGGCCTTATTCTGCTTGCTCACGTGGAACTCCCTGTTGCATTGATTCGGCCTCGTCGAAAAGTTCTTCAAGGTCAGTATTGTTTGGAACGGCGCCTGTCGGCGCGGCGGCCGCGATGATGTGACTGACGCGGTTACGGCGGCCCTCCAGCCGCTCGGCCCGCAGCGATACGCCGTCGACGTCCACGGCACTGCCGACGATCGGAACCCGGCCCAGGGCCTTGGCGAGCAGGCCGCCCACGGTGTCCACCTCGTCGTCGTCCAGTTCGATGCCGAACAGTTCGCCGAGGTCGTCGATGCCCATCCGGGCGCTGACCCGGAACGTTCCGTCGCCCAGATCGACGACGGCGGCGCTCTCGGAATCGTATTCATCGACGATTTCGCCGACGAGCTCCTCGATCAGGTCCTCGAGCGTCACCAGCCCTGCGGTCCCGCCGTATTCGTCGATCACGATGGCCACATGGGTGGACTCCTTCTGGAGTTCCCGCAGGAGGTCGCTCACCGGCTTGGAATCCGGCACGTAGCGGACGCCGCGGGCCAGCTCGTCCACCACGGGCGGCTCGGATTCCGGGTCCATGCCGTGAATCGCGGCGGCCACATCCTTGAGGTAGATGATGCCCAGGATCTGGTCGGTGTTTTCGCCGATGACCGGGATCCTGGAATAACCCGACCGCAGGAACAGTGACATCGCACTGTGCAGGCTCGAGCCGGCGTCGATGGTCAGGATGTCCGTGCGCGGGACCATCACGGCGCGGACCAGGGTGTCGCCGAACTCGAAGACGGACTGGATGAGTTCGGCCTCATTGTCCTCGATCATGTCTGATTCAGTGGCCCGGTCCACCAGTTCGCGGAACTCCTCCTCACTGAAGTAGGAGTCGTCACCGTTGGGCGAGCCCGGTGCCACGGCGCTGCCCAGCCGGACCAGCCAGGCGGGGATCGGGCCGAGTATCCACGCCAGGAACCGGACCAGCGACGCCGAATAGTGCACTACGGCAGCCGGATGGGAACGGCCCAGCTGGCGCGGCGACACACCCACAAGCACAAAGCCCAGCACCGCCATGATGCCTGTGGCCGCCAGGCCGGCCAGCCAGACGTTGCCCAGGACGCTGTAAAGGAGCACCGCCACGGCCACGGCAGATGCCGATTCGAACCAGATCCGCCAGAAGCGCAGGGCGCGCATGTGCGTCATCGGCTGGTCGAGGATCCTCCGCAGTGCGTTGCCCTGGCTCCCCTGGACTGCCTGCTCGGCGTCGTGGCGCGGAAGGAAGCTGAACGCCGCCTCGGCAGCAGTCAGCAGCGCTGCGGCACCGAGAAACGCCAGCGCCATGCAGACAAGGAGCAGGGAGGTCACTGGGTGGTCTCGGCCGGTGCTTCTTTGCCGGTGAATGCCGTCAGCAGCTCGCGCTGCAGGCCGAACATTTCTTCCTTCTCCTCGGGTTCTGCGTGGTCGTAGCCGAGCAGGTGGAGGATTCCGTGGGTGGTCAGCAGCAGCATCTCGTCCTGCGTGGAGTGACCGGCATTGCGGGCCTGGACCTCGGCCACCTGGGGGCAGATCGCGATGTCGCCCAGCATGCCCTGGGGCGTGGGCTTGTCCGGGGTTCCGGGGGTCAGTTCGTCCATCGGCACGGAGAGCACGTCGGTGGCTCCCGGCTCATCCATGAGCTCGATGTGAAGCTTTTCCATGGCCGGCTCGTCCACCAGCAGGATGGACAGTTCCGCCTGCGGGTGGATGTACAGCTGCTCGAAGATGAACCGGGACAGCGCCACCAGCCGGGCCTCGTCCACCTGGATGCCCGATTCGTTGTTAACTTCGATGCTCATGCGTGCTCTCCCGTCGTTCCCGGGGAACGGAATGCTTGACCCGGTTGCGTTGTGCTTCATCCCAAATGCTGTAGGCGTTGACAATGTCCCCCACCAGCCGGTGGCGGACGACGTCTGCGGCGTCCAGAACGGAGAAGCTGACGTCGTCGATGCCGCTGAGTATCTCCTCGACGATACGCAGGCCCGAGCGGGTCCCGAACGGAAGGTCCACCTGCGTGACGTCGCCGGTGACCACCATCTTGGAACCGAAGCCGAGGCGGGTCAGGAACATCTTCATCTGTTCCGGCGTGGTGTTCTGCGCCTCATCCAGGATGATGAAGGCGTCGTTCAGCGTCCGGCCCCTCATATAGGCCAGCGGCGCGACCTCGATGGTTCCGGCCGCCATCAGCCGGGGAATGGACTCCGGGTCCATCATGTCGTGGAGCGCGTCGTAGAGCGGCCGCAGGTACGGGTCGATCTTGTCGCTGAGCGTGCCAGGGAGGAACCCGAGCCGCTCGCCCGCTTCGACGGCGGGGCGGGTGAGGATGATCCGGCTGACTTCCTTCTGCTGCAGCGCCTGCACCGCCTTGGCCACCGCCAGGTAGGTCTTGCCGGTGCCGGCCGGGCCGATGCCGAAGATCACCGTGTTGGCGTCAATGGCGTCAACATAGTTCTTCTGGTTCAGCGTCTTGGGGCGGATGGTCTTGCCGCGGCTGGACAGGATGTCGTGGGTCAGCACCTCCACCGGGTTCTGCAGCGACTGGCTGCGTAGCAGCAAAACCAGCTGCTGGAGGACCGCCGGTGTAATCACGGTGCCACGGGCTACGAGCCCCCTGACCTCGTGGAGCAGGCGCATGATCCGCGGCACATCTGCCGCGGGTCCGTTAATGGAGAGCTCATTGCCCCGGACATGGAAGCTGACGGCCGGGAACTGGTCCTCGATAAAGCGGAGGGCTTCGTCGTGGCTGCCCAGCGACTGCACCATCTGATCAGAGTTATCGAAGATGACCACCTCCGTCCGGACACCGGGGAGAGTATGGGGGAATTCACCGGTGGTGCGGTCCCCCGTGTTGAGGCGGCGCTTTCCGTTTGCTGATTCAGTCATGGTGACGGCCCGCGGGCCTTCGGTTCCCTCCAGTTCGGAATATAACTCGTTTGTGTCTTTACATCTTACGCCAGCGCACGCCCTCGCCCGCCGTGCAGGAAGGGCAGGCAGACCGCATTTCTGTAACGCGTTCCCGCCATTAGGTATCAACTTTGTATCGGCCTCATATCGTTCCCGTTGCAGTTCGGCCGCGTGCGGCGAAAGGCGCCCGGCGCGCCAAAGTCTCGTGTAATGCTGGAAAAGGAGCTCGCCGGCTACGGTCCGGCGTGCCCGCCAGAAACTGCTCATTCGAAGGGACCGCAAGCATCAGTCAGCCAGGAACTCCGGGCCGGAAAGTACCGCGGATGCGCTCCGTGATGCTCTCCGCGCTGCTTCCGGCTGCCCTGCTGCTGTCGGGGTGCGTTGCCGATCCCGATCCCGCGGTGACCTCTGCCAACTCGCCCACCTCCTCCTCACGCCGGGCGGCCGGCGCTGACGGCGTCCCCACCACCAGCGCGCCGTTGGAAACCACGCAGTCCTCGAACAAGGCGCCTATCTACTGGATCGGGCGGAGCAACAGCAACGTTTTTCTGTACCGCGAGTTCCGCGACGTTCCCGACGATGAGAACCCGATCACGCGCGCCCTGCGGGCCATGATGTCGGAGACGCCGCTGGATCCGGACTTCTTCACACCGTGGCAGAACCCCAAGAACCTGGCGACGTCGATTTCGGGCACCAATGTCATTACCGTGGACGTATCCGCGGATGCCTTCAACAGCAACCTCGACGCCGACATGGCCCAGCGCGCCATCCAGCAGCTGGTGTACACCGCGACAGCCGCCGGGGCCAGCTCCGGGCTGATTGACGCCGGCCAGCAAATTGAGGTGGTGATCCTGGTGGATGGGCACACCGACTACCTGGCCTTCAAGCACGTCAAGCTCGGCGCCCCCACATCCCGCAGTGCAGGAATGGTGGCCCCGGTGTGGATCATCGATCCGCAGGAGGGCACCGAGGTCGGGGACGGGCGGGTCAAGATCTCCGGACGAAGCACCGTTCCGAACGGCAAACTCCACTGGCGGATCCTGAAGGTCCAGGACAACGGCGACAAGGAGAGCTACCTGACCGGGGAAGCCAAGGCCGCCGCTGATCCCGCCGCCTCCGGAGTCTTCGGCATCACCGTCAACCTCGCGCCCGGCAACTACGAGGTGCGCGTCTCCCAGATCGATCCGGGCAGACCCGACGACGAACTGAACGTCGACTCGCGCGGGTTCTCCGTCCGCTAGCGGTTCCCGCCGGGCACCTTTAGCTGGCTGAGGCTACCAGCGGCCCAGGACGTCGCTGGCAACAACGACGCCGGCCGGTCCCGCCGTCGATGACCGCAGGACGTGCGGTCCCAACAGTGCCGTAACGGCCCCGGCGCTGCACAGCCTCGTGACCTCGCGGGGGCTGATTCCCCCTTCGGGACCAACGATGAGCAGGACCTCGCTGGGGCCCGCCACCTCTTGGCGCTCCTCGGCCCACTTGCCCAGGACTCTCCGCAGCGGCGTCACCGCGTCCTCGTGCAGGATCACGGCCAGACCGGCTTCCGCAACTTCCTTGGCCAGCGACTGGGTGTCGACGGCGGGACGCACCACGGGGATCCAGGCGCGGCGGGCCTGCTTGGCCGCCGCCGTCACGGCGGACTGCCATTTGCCGTGGGCCTTCGCCGCACGGTCACCCTTCCATCTGACGATGGAGCGTTCCGACTGCCACGGGATCACCGCGTCGATGCCCAGCTCGGTGGCGGTCTCGACCGCCAGTTCATCGCGGTCGCCCTTGGCGAGGGCCTGCACGAGCACCAGGCGGACGTCCGGCCGCTGCTCAACGCTGACGGAGGTGCATTCGACCGTCAGTTCGGCGGGGGCGGCCTCCGTCACGGTTCCCGTGATGCGCCTGCCGGCGCCGTCGGCAATGTCCACCTGCTCCCCCACCGCAAGGCGCTTGACCGTGACCGCATGCCGGGCCTCGGCGCCGTCGAGGACGAACAGCGAACCGGGAACCGTGCTGTCCAGCACCCCGGCCGGGGTGAAGAATACGGGGTTGCTCACCGCTACAGGTTACCGAAGCGGTCCCGCAGCTTTGCGAAGACGCCGCCGCTGGCCGCGAGCTTGCCCTCGGAGAACTGCTCGCCGCGGAGCTTGGCCAGCTGGCGCAGCAGGTCCTCCTGCGCGGGGTCCAGCTTGGACGGGGTCTCCACCTGCAGGTGGACCTTGAGGTCACCGCGGCCGTAGCCCCGAAGGTGCGTGACGCCGAGGCCGCGCAGGGTGATGATCTCGCCGGACTGGGTGCCCGCCTTGACGTCGATGTCCTGCTTGCCGTCGAAGGTCTCCAGGCCCAGTTCCGTGCCAAGGGCGGCAGCGGTCATGGGGATGTTCAGGGTGGCGTGGAGGTCGTCGCCCTCGCGGACGTAGGTGGAGTCGTTGTTGACCCGGATTTCCACGTAGAGGTCGCCGGACGGGCCGCCCGCGGGGCCGGCTTCGCCCTGTCCGGAGAGCTGGATCCGGGTTCCGGTGGCCACGCCCGCCGGAACCTTGATGGTGAGGGAGCGGCGGCTGCGGATCCGGCCCTGGCCGCTGCATTCGTTGCAGGGGTCCTTGATGACCGTGCCGAAGCCTTCGCATGACCCGCAGGGGGCTGCGGTCATGACCTGGCCGAGGATGGAACGTACTGCGCGCTGCACCTGGCCGCTGCCGCCGCAGATGTCGCAGCGCTCCGGGTGGCTGCCCTCGCGGCAGCAGGACCCTTCACAGGTGGGGCAGGTGACGGCCGTGTCCACTTCCAGCTTCTTGTTGACGCCGAAGACCGCATCGCGCAGGTCGATCCGGACGCTGATGAGCGCGTCCTGGCCGCGGCGGACACGGGACGCGGGCCCGGAGGTGCCGCCGGCGCCGAAGAAGGTGTCAAAGATGTCCTGGAACGCGAAGCCCTGGCCGGCGTAGCCGCCGCCGCCGAAGCCGTTGTCGGTGCCGTTCTCGTTGCCGGTGGTGTCGTAGACCCTGCGCTTCTGCGGATCAGACAGCACCTCGTAGGCGTGGGTGACGGCCTTGAACCGTTCGGCGGCGTCGTCCCCGGGGTTGACGTCCGGGTGAAGCGAGCGGGCCAGCTTGCGGTAGGCCTTTTTGATCTCCTCGCCGGTGGCTTCGGGGGAGACTCCAAGAACGTCGTAGTGGCTACTCAAAGTTCGTATCTCTTCCTGGTTGTATTGCCTGTTGTCAGGGGATGTCCGGGGCGTGCGGTCATGGGCCCAGAATCCTCGAAAGGTAGCGGGCCACCGCTCGTACGGCGGCCATGGTGGTGGGATAGTCCATCCGGGTGGGGCCGAGGATGCCTACCTTGGCGGTGGCGTCGGGACCGTACCCGGTGGCCACCACCGACGCCTCGGCCAGTCCGTCGTAGGGGTTTTCGCGGCCGATGCTGACCGCCACGCCGCGCGGGTCCTGTGCCATGTCGCTCAGGAGCCGCAGCATCACCACCTGTTCCTCGAGGGCCTCAAGGACTGGTCCGATGCTGAGCGGGAAGTCCACGTTGGACCGCGCCAGGTTGGCCGTTCCGGCCAGGACCATGCGGTCTTCCCGGCTGTTGTGGGCCAGGCCTTCCAGCCCCTTGCCGAGGGCCACTGCCGCAGGCCGCTCGGCCGGCGTACAGCCGGCCACGACGGCGGACAGGTGCCGGGGCAGGATGGCCACCGGAGTTCCGGCCACACCGGTCAGGAACCGGGTGCGCAGGGCGCCGAGCGTGTCGTCTGACAGGTCCTGCCCGGCGTCGACGACGCGCTGGTCAACCTTGCCGGAGTCTGCGATCAGCACGATCAGCACCTTCCGCGGCGCCAGCAGCACAAATTCGATGTGCCGGACAACTGCCCGGCTCAGGTGCGGGTACTGCACGACGGCGACCTGGTTGGTCAGCTGGGACAGGAGCCGGGCCGTCCGGTCAAGGACGTCGTCCAGGTCCTCGGACCCCTCGAGCAGGGTCTGGATGGCGCGTTTCTCCGCCGGGGAAAGCGGCTTGACCGCCGAGATCTGGTCGACGAACAGGCGGTAGCCCTTGTCCGTGGGAATCCGGCCGGCACTCGTGTGCGGGGCCGTGATGAGGCCCTCATCCTCCAGTGCCGCCATGTCGTTGCGGATGGTGGCACTGGAAACACCCAGATGATGCCGTTCCACCAGGGCCTTGGAGCCGACAGGCTCGCGGGAATGGACATAGTCCTCCACGATGGCGCGCAGCACCTCAAGCTTTCGTGGTTCGCTCACAGTCCACCTCCTTTTGGCCGTAACCGCTCCGGACATTAATCCTGCCCGTCAACGCTGTGGTTAGCACTCGACGTGCCTAAGTGCTAACAAGTCTAATATGAGACGCCGCGTTGTTAGCATTGATACCGCTCCGGGCGGAATTCCGGGCGCCTGTCCCCCGGCGGCAAGCCCGCAGCCGGAGCGGCTCCTTCCTAGTGCAGAGCGGTGAACGAATGCAGTACCAGACCTGGGGCCCGCAGGATATGGCAGCGCCCGCCAAGAACAGCCTTCCCGAGGTTCCGGTGGAGCGCGGCATGGTGCTCGAGGACGTCCAGTCCGGCTGGGTGGGCGCAGTGACCCGGGTGGAGAAGTCCGGCGGCATGCACGTGGTGGCGCTCGAAGACCGCCGCGGAAAATCCCGGTCCTTCAAGCTTGGCTTCGGGTTCCTCTTGGAGGGGCAGCCGATCCGCCTGATGCCTCCGGCCCCCAAGGCCAAGCCCGCAGGGCAGGGCATCTCCGCACGGACGGCGTCGGGTTCGGTGCGGGTGGAAGGACAGCGCGCCCAGGTGGCCAAGGCCAGCCGGATCTGGGTTGAAGGCAAGCATGATGCCGAGCTGGTGGAAAAAGTCTGGGGCGACGACCTCCGGGTGGAGGGCATCGTCGTCGAACCCCTGCATGGCATTGATGACCTGGCGGGGGCGGTGGCCGCCTTCCGCCCAGGTCCCGGCCGCAGGCTGGGAGTTCTGGTGGACCATCTGGTCCCCGATTCCAAGGAGTCCAGGATCGCCGACGCCGTGATGGCCTCCCCCGGCGCCGCCGGAAACGTGCTGATCGTCGGCCACCCCTATGTGGATGTGTGGCAGGCGATCCGGCCGTCGGTGCTGGGCATTCCGGCGTGGCCGGTGGTGCCGCGCGGCACGGATTGGAAAACCGGCATCCTCACCTCCTTCGGTTGGCCGCACGCGACCAAGGAGGACGTTGGCCTCGGCTGGCAGAAACTCCTAGGCGCCGTGCGGACATACGCCGACCTTGAGCCCGCCCTGCTGGGCAGGGTCGAAGAGGTCATCGATTTCCTAACAGTTCCATAGCTACGGCCCCCGGATTCAGCGTTGAGCCCGCGATTGCCCCGACGGCCCGGTATCCTTGGTACGGCGCCACCGCACCGCGGCCCCGGCACCGCACCAATGCATTACCGCACCAACGCAAGCTTAAGGAAGACACCGTGGCAGAAGACGCTCGCGACCGCAGGGACACACAGTCCGGCCAGGACCTGCCCCAGTACCATGGGGTTCCGGCCAACGCGCTTCCGCTGACCGCCAGCGAGGACCGGCAGTGGGCCACCCTGGCGCACTTCGGCGGCATCCTCGGCTGCGTTCCGGCGCTGCTGATCTACCTCATCTTCCGCGACCGCGGCCCCTTCACCGCGCAGGAGTCCAAGGAAGCCCTCAACTTCACCCTGCCGCCGACGATTGCGGCCTTCGTGGCGAACCTGCTGGTGCTGCTGCCCGTCGTCGGGAACCTGTTCGCCGTCCTGGCCACGCTCATCTGGATTGCGCTGACCTGCTTCGCGGTTTCTGCCGGCGTCCACGTCAACAAGGGCCAGCCGCACCGCTACCCGTACAACCTCCGCTGGATCAAGTAGCCACAAGCAACGGGGGCCCACACCCGCAGGGTCCCTGGCCGAGCTTGCGAGGTTAGGGTGCGGGTGGGAAGGGTACTTCCAGCCCAATCCGCTAGGGATATTGGGCTAGAGGTGACCCCGCGTTGCTTTGTCTGTTGTACCGGCTAGTCCGGCAGGATCCGGCGGACCACGGCGTCGGCCAGCAGGCGGCCCTTCAGCGTGAGGACCAGGCGGCCCTTGAAGGCCTCCTCCGGCACCACGAGGCCGTCGGCAATCAGCCCGGCCACGGCCTTCCTTCCGGATGGCGCAAGGGCAGCGGTTCCCAGCCCTGCGGAAAGACGGGCTTCCAGCATAACTTTTTCGACGCCGCGGGTTTCGTCGTCAAGGGTTTCTCGACCGGCCGCCGGGGAGACGCCTGAGCCGAGCCGGCCGGCATAGGCGGTGGGGTGCTTGACGTTCCACCAGCGAACCCCGCCCACGTGCGAATGGGCGCCGGGTCCGATCCCCCACCAGTCGTCACCGCGCCAGTAGGCGAGGTTGTGGCGGCACGCCTGCCCAGGCGTTGCGGACCAGTTGCTGACCTCGTACCAGTGCAGGCCGGCGTCGGTGATCAACTGGTCCGCGAGTTCGTACTTGTCGGCGTGGTCGTCGTCGTCGATTCCCGGAACTTCGCCACGGCGCATCTGGGCGGCGAGCTTGGTGCCGTCCTCCACGATCAGCGCGTAGGCGCTGATGTGGTCCGGCTTGTACGACAGTGCGGTCTCGAGCGAGAAGCGCCAATCCTCCATTGACTCCCCAGGTGTTCCGTAGATGAGGTCCAGGCTGACGGCGAGTCCGGCGTCGCGCGCCCACTGCACCACGAACGGGACACGGCTCGGCGTGTGGGTCCGGTCAAGCACCTTCAGGACATGGGGCACGGCGGATTGCATGCCGAAGGAAACCCGCGTGAAGCCCGCGTCCGCAAGCAGCTGCAGGGACTCCGGCGTGACGGAATCCGGATTGGCTTCCGTGGTCACCTCGGCGCCGGGTTCGATCCCCCAGGTGTCGATGGCGGCACGGAGGATTCTGGCCAGGTCCTCGGCAGGCAGGAGCGTCGGTGTGCCGCCACCGAAAAATACGGTGCTCAGCTTGCGGGCAGGCAGGCCCGAGCGCTCCAGGACCCGCGCGGCAAAGTCCACTTCAGAGATGGCAGTGGAGGCGTACGCGTCCTGGGACGCGCCGCCGCCGAGCTCGGTTGCGGTGTACGTGTTGAAGTCGCAGTAACCGCAGCGCACCGCGCAGAACGGGATGTGCACGTAGAGCCCGAAGGCCCGGCTGGCTGCACCCTCCGCGGCCTGCTGCGGCAGCAGGCCGTCCGGCGGCGCGGGGTCACCGAGGGGAAGAACGCTAGGCATGTGTGCGGCCTCCGGAGGTTTCGGCCACGGTCATCACTACTTCTTGGCCTTGTCCTTGGATTCGTCGGTGGTCAGGGCAGCGATAAAGGCTTCCTGCGGCACTTCGACACGTCCCACCATCTTCATGCGCTTCTTGCCTTCCTTCTGCTTTTCCAGCAATTTGCGCTTACGGGAGATGTCACCGCCGTAGCACTTGGCCAGAACGTCCTTGCGGATGGCGCGGATGGACTCTCGGGCGATGATCCGGGACCCGATGGCTGCCTGGATGGGTACCTCGAACTGCTGCCGCGGGATGAGTTCGCGCAGCTTGCCGGTCATCATCACGCCGTAGGCGTAGGCCTTGTCCTTGTGGGTGATGGCGCTGAAGGCATCCACCTGTTCGCCTTGAAGCAGGATGTCCACCTTGACCAGGTCGGCGACCTGTTCGCCGTCGGCCTTCCAGTCCAGCGAAGCGTAGCCGCGCGTCTTGGACTTGAGCAGGTCGAAGAAGTCGAAGACGATTTCAGCCAGGGGCATCCAGTACCGCAGCTCCACCCGGTCCTCGGACAGGTAGTCCATGCCGCGCATGATGCCGCGACGGCCCTGGCAGAGCTCCATGATGGCGCCGACGAACTCGTTGGGGGCCAGGATGGTGGCGGCCACCATGGGTTCGCGGACCTCGTTGATCTTTCCGGAGGGGAACTCGCTGGGGTTCGTCACGGTGACCACGTTCTTGTCCTCGAGCGTGACCTCGTAGACCACGTTCGGTGCGGTGGAGATCAGATCCAGGTTGAATTCGCGTTCGAGGCGTTCACGGACGATCTCCAGGTGCAGGAGGCCGAGGAAGCCCACGCGGAAGCCGAAGCCGAGGGCGGCGGAGGTTTCCGGTTCGTAGATCAGGGCCGCGTCGTTCAGCTTGAGCTTGTCCAGGGCGTCGCGCAGCACCGGGTAATCGGTGCCGTCGAGGGGGTACAGGCCGGAGAACACCATTGGCTTGGGGTCTGCGTAGCCGCTCAGCGATTCCGAGGCGGGCTTGGCGAGGTTGGTGACGGTGTCGCCCACCTTCGACTGGCGCACGTCCTTCACGCCGGTGATGAGGTAGCCCACCTCGCCGACGCCAAGGCCCTTGGAGGGCGTGGGCTCCGGGGAACTGACGCCGATTTCCAGGAGCTCATGGCTGGCTTTGGTGGACATCATCTGGATGCGCTCGCGCGGGTGGAGCATGCCATCCACCACGCGGACATAGGTGACCACGCCGCGGTAGGTGTCGTAGACGGAGTCGAAGATCATCGCCCGGGCAGGTGCTTCCGGGTCGCCGACAGGTGCAGGCAGGTCACGCACGATTTTGTCCAGCAGCGCCTCGACGCCCACGCCCGTCTTGCCGGAGACCAGGAGCACGTCTTCGGGATCGCCGCCGATGAGGCTGGCAAGTTCGGCCGCGTACTTCTCCGGTTGCGCGGCCGGCAGATCGATCTTGTTCAGGACCGGGATGATGGTGAGGTCGTTTTCCATCGCCAGATACAGGTTGGCCAGCGTCTGGGCCTCGATGCCCTGCGCGGCGTCAACCAGCAGAACGGCGCCTTCGCAAGCGGCTAGGGAACGGGACACCTCGTAGGTGAAGTCCACGTGGCCCGGCGTGTCGATCATGTTCAGCGCGTAGTTCACACCGCCCAGTTCCCAGGGCATGCGGACAGCCTGGGACTTGATGGTGATGCCGCGCTCTCGCTCGATATCCATGCGGTCCAGATACTGGGCCTTCATGTCGCGGGACTGCACGACGCCGGTGAACTGCAGCATGCGATCGGCCAAGGTGGACTTACCGTGGTCAATGTGCGCGATGATGCAGAAATTCCGAATGATGGCCGGATCTGTCGCGGCGGGCACCGGGGCGGTGCGGGCCATGGGAGACACGCAGGGTCCTTACTGTTGGCATTTCAGCGGCGTTGCTCAGGCTGAAATCTGGCCATCCTGCTGCCTGCCGCATATGTGAACCTCTAGTCTCCCACGTCCCGGGCGCTGGCAGTACATTTTGCGCGGGCGGCACAGCCCGCAGGCCCGGCAGCTGCGGGCCCCGGCGGTATGGTGGCCCGCATGGCCTTGAACTTCTCCACCATCGGCGCCGCCGTCCGCGCTTCGCTCCGCCGCCTCGGCGTGCTACGGAAGCCGGCGGCCCCTGCTCCGGCGTCGGCCCGGGGCAGGTCCGGGATCACACGCCAGCTTCCGGGCGGCTTAACAGGGACGTACCCTGGCGACTTCACCGGCACGGCAACCCTGCGGTACTCCCCCTCCCCGGACGGCCGGCCAGACCCGGGCGAGATCGTGTGGACCTGGGTTCCCTTCGAAGAGGACCATACCCGCGGCAAGGACCGGCCGGTGCTGCTGGTCGGAAACCATGGGAGGTATCTGCTGGGCTTGATGCTCACCAGCAAGGACCATGACGGCCACCCCCGGGGCCACCTCGACTACGTGGATATAGGCACCGGCCCGTGGGACAGGCAGGGCCGTCCCAGCGAGGCCAAGCTGGACCGCGTCCTCCAGATCCATCCGGCCGACATCCGGCGCGAGGGGGCGGTCCTTGAGCGGAAGAAGTTTAGGCTGGTGGCAGACGAGTTGCGGCGGCTGCACGGCTGGAAGTGACGGCGGCGCGCCGCCCATGCCCTGAATGGCCACGGACCGCCCGGACCTGCTAATATTCATAGCTGTGTGTCCGTGCAGGTCGACGGTCACTGATGGCTGGCCGCCATAGGTATCCCCACGCCGCTCAGTCAAGGCCAGCTTGAAAGCCCTCTAGACCATTTCCGCATTACAAAGAGAGTTCACACGTGGCAAATATCAAGTCCCAGAAGAAGCGCATCCTCACCAACGAGAAGGCTCGCCTGCGCAACAACGCAGTCAAGTCCGAGCTGAAGACGGCCATCCGCGCCGTCAACACTGCCGTTGAGTCCTCCGACAAGGACGCTGCTTCTACTGCGCTCGTTTCTGCCAGCCGTAAGCTGGACAAGGCTGTCAGCAAGGGTGTTCTGCACAAGAACAACGCTGCAAACCGCAAGTCGGCGATCTCCAAGAAGGTCAACGCACTCTAAGGTTTTCCAGTTCAACTGAACTGATGCTTGTGGCCGGCACCATTGGTGCCGGCCACTTCTCTTTTAAGTTCCGGCGGCTCTTTTTAAGTTCCGGTGGCCGGAAAACCGACGGCGGTCTCCGTACTTCCGACGGCGGGCCCAGACTTCCGGCCCACGGGCCGCAGCCCGGGCTGTTGGGGCTGACCGCCCTGTCTGGACCCTTCTGCGTTGATCACTCCTGTTTTGATCACTTCTGTTTTGATCACTTCTGTCTTGATCAACCCTGTCCTGACCACCGACCGGATCCGTCACTGCGCCAGTCCGAGGGGGCGGCGCCCGGCGTGAGGAGGCCGTTGAGCCAATAGGTCTCATCGGGATTCCAGCCCGCCAGGACTGTCCGCTCAAGCACTGCTGCGGACGGTCCGGCAGTGGACGGCCCGGCGGCGAGGGCGCGTCCGGCAGTCATGAGGTATCCCAACAGGGTGAGGTGGACGCCGTCGTAGTCGGCAGCGACGGCGAGCCAGTCCGGAACCAGCCAGGGACCGGCGATCCCTGTGGTCCGCCACCAGTCGTGGCGTTTGGCGAGGCTGACATCCATTGGGTACCGTGCGGCCAGTCTCGCCCACGCCGCCGGGCCATCGATCTCATACACGCGGGATTCGGGCCGCAGTACAAGTGGCCAGACGGTTGCCTGCTTCCACCCAAGGCTGTCCTCGACCAGCAGGAGACTGGTGGCGCCGAGTCCCGGCAGGCTTCGGGTGGTTGTGAGCAGCCCGGATGGCGTTGGCGTGGACCACCACCAGCCGCCCCAGTTGGCTGCCGGGTTCTTCGGCCGTTTAGCCGCCTGGCGTTCGTCCGCCACGGCCGCGGCTTTCCAAGCGGCCAGCTTTATGGCTTCCCCGCCGGGATCCGGCGGCTGCCCTAGTCGTTCGTCGGTCCACTGCACGAAACACTGGTGTTCCCGGTCCAGGAGCCCCGAACCCCACCATGCGGCAAGGGCATTGGTCAGGGCATGGGCGACCGGACCCAAAGCCAACCGGATGGCAGGCTGTGCGAGGAGGGCGTCCGTTTCGTCAGGAGGCTGCCAGTAGCGCGCGGTATCGACCGCCTCCTTGAGGCCAGCCAGCAGCGTCTCGCCACCGGCTGATTCAGCAGCCCATACGGCTGCCGGACTGCCGAGCGCCTCGGCCAGTTGGTTGGCAACTCCCTGATCCTGGGGACGTTCCGCCGCTCTGGCAGCCAAGGTCCGGATTTCCGGTTGCGTCGCCGTGAGAAAGCCCACGCAGAAGCGGCGCCCGCGCGGACCGCTCAACAGGTCGTCCGCCACAACCGCATCCCCCTGACCCCGAGCAAACAAGCTGACCCGAGCCTACAAGCTGACCCCGGCCTGCAAGCTAGTCCCGAAGCGCACAAGCCAGCGAGGCGCTAACGGCCTCGGGCAGCCGCCGCTATCACCGTGACGGCGTGCTCGACGGCGTAGACCGGATCCCGGGAGAGCCCTTTGACCTGCGCATCGGCTTCGGCCGTGACCTGGATGGACCTGGCCAGGCCCTCGGGCGTCCACCTCCGGACGTCCCGCTGCGCCTGCTCCACCAGCCACGGCTGCATGCCCAACTGCTTGGCGATCTGCGCCGACGAGCCCTTGGCACCGGCCACCTTGGCGACTGTCCGCAGCTTAGCTGCCAAAGCCGCCACCAGCGGCACGGGATCGGCGCCGGTCGCCAGCGCATGCCGCAGGGTGGAGAGGGCCACTGGACCATTGCCGGCCATGGCAGCGTCGGCCACCTTGAAGGCCGTGGCTTCCACCCTTCCGCCGTAATAGCGGTCGATCATGTCCGCATCAACGGCGGTGGAGGCATCGGCAATGAGCTGGCTGCACGCGGCCGCGAGCTCGGACAGGTTGGCACCCACGGCATTGACCAGGGACTGGACTGCTTCCGGAGTGATTCTCCTGCCGTCAGCCTTAAACTCCGCGGTGACAAAGGCCGTCTTTTCCGCGTCCTTCTTCAGCGGCTGGCAGTCAACAGACGGCCATCCCCCGGCCTTCACCGCGTCGAGGAGTTTCTTGCCACGGGTTCCGCCGCTGTGCCGGAGCACGAGGACGGCGTCCTGTTCCACGTGCTTGAGGTAGGTCAGTGCGTCGGCCAGGAAAGCGTCGTTCATCGCTTCGAGGCCATCCACCTCGATCAGCTTGCTCTCACCGAACAATGAAGGACTGACATTCATCGCCAGCGCCCCGGCTTCATATGCCCCGGCAGTGAGCCTGCTGACCTCCACGTCAGGCGCAGCCGCCCGTACCTGGGACCGGACGCGGTCCATCGCCCGCATGCCGAGGTACTCCTCGGGACCCGTAATCAGGACGACCGATGCAGGGGTTACGTCCCGCCAGGTCGCCGAATTGCCTGCCGGCGTCTTCGGTCGTTGCTGGGCAGCGGCCACTGGTGATTCCTCCCGGGGTTCAGATTGCAGACTCTAAGTCTCCCACGGTCCCTGCGGCTCCCGCGGCGGAAGTGCGCTTCCGGGAGCCGGTCAAGGAGCCGGGCGGTGCCGGCGTGCGCGTCAAGGACCAGCTTGACGGTCCGGCCGGGATGGGCAGCCATCCATACGGCGAGCATAGTCATGGCGGAAAACAGCATCATGGTCAGCAGTCCGAACACACCCTCAGGCCAGGGCGGTGCCGCGCCCGGCAGACCGGCGGTGAACCGGGCGAGGGCTGCCACCGCACCGGCAAAGAAGCCGGCCACTCCGATCAGTACCGCCGCCAGCCATGGAACCAGGGGCAGGAGCGCCACGGCAGCGGTGCCCAGGATGGTGACGGGCGCTACGAGCGGGGCTACGAGCACGTTGGCCAGCAGCGAGTAGGTGGCGAACTGCGGCTGCAGGACCACAATGACAGGGCCGCACAGCACCTGGGCTGACAGGGGCACGGCGACGGCTGCCGCCACCCAGCGCGGCACACTCGGCGGAAACCAGCCCATGATGCCCCGGCCCAGCACAATGATCCCCAGCGTGGCCAGTACCGACAGCAGGAACCCGAAGCTGACGCCGAGTTCGGGCTGCACGAGCAGCAGGCCAATTACCGCCAGGCAGAGGAAACTCAGCCCGCGGCCGGCCCGCCCGCCTGCCAGGGATGCCACAGCCACCGCTCCCATCAGCGATGCCCTCAATACGCTGGCGTCCGGACCCACCATGAGCACGAACAGGCCCAGCGCGGTAAGGGCGACGGTAGCGGCCGGAATCCTGGCCAGGCGCAGCGAGCGGGCCGCGAGCAGCACGGCACCGAGTATCAGGCTGCAGTTGGCGCCGGAGACGGCCGTCAGGTGCGTCAGCCCGACTGTTTTCATCGCCGTCTCGAGGTCCTCGCTGAGCCCGCCGGTGTCGCCGGTGACCATGCCGGGGAGAAGGCCGCGGGCATCGGGAGCCAGCCAGGCGGCCGCCGCAGCAAACCGCTTCCCCAGCGCTGCCGCGGCCTGCTGCCAGTCTTGCCCTGCTGCGAGACGGGCGGGTGGTGATGACGCAGTCAGAATGGCCGCCTCCACCTGCCCGGCATCCGGCGGCCGCAGCTTCCCGGTTGCCCGGACCAACTCGCCGGAAGCGGCGTGCTGCCATTCCTGCCCGGCGATGATCACCACCGGTACACGGGCGTGCATAACCTGGCCTCCCGACGTCAATGAACGGGCCACCGCCCCCACAGCCCAGCGTTCTGCCCGGCCGGAGGGGCCAGGCGTCTTGAGTGCACGCGGTGCCACGGTAATCTCGACTTCCGCTACTACTGACGCGTGCCCGGCGACCAGACCTGCCACGTGGTCGTCGTGGCGCTGGGCCGACGACACTGCCGAATGCGCCGTCGATGCGGCGGCAAGCATGAGTGCCGCCGTCAGGGTGGTCAGGAAACTGCGCCGCCCGCGTCCACCGGACTTCTTCCTCCGCAAAACCAGCCCCAGCAGCACTCCAGCGAACGCGGCCAGGCCGCCCCACGCTACCAGGAGTGCGCCCGGAGTCAGCCACGGCCCCGCGACGGTAGCTGCCCACACCAGCAGCGCGGCCGGGGCAAGGCGAAGGTCGGCACGGCGGCGGTTCTGTTCGGTTGCGCCAGCGCCCTGTCCGTCCGGCAAAAGACGACGGCGGATGTCAGCCCGGATCTTCTGCCCGAGGGCGCTGGCGGGCCCGGAGCGGGACCGAGACGGTGCGGGTACGGAATCAAGAGGGGCAGAATCCCCGGAGTGGGAATTACGTGGCGCGGAGTCTGCCCGTGGGAAGTCCACGGCCGCTTGCACATAGCGGTGCCATCGGCTGGGCGCACGTCCGTTCCTGCCGTCCATTTCAGACGGTCACCAGCGGAAGCAGCGTTTCCAGCATTTTGGGTCCGACTCCGTCCACCGCGTCCAGTTCCTCGGGTGACTTGAAGGGGCCCTGCTGGGTCCGCCAGTCGACGATGCGCTGGGCCAGGACGGGGCCAACTTTCGGGAGCTCATCGAGTTGTTCCACCGTGGCAGTGTTGAGGTTTATCTTGCCCCCGGCTCCGCCGCTTGCAGTCCCGCTGGACCCTTCGGCACCAGGGTCGTCAGCGCCGGAAGTGTCAGCCGGTCCGGCCTCACCGCGGCGCGGGACATAGATCTTCTGGCCGTCCTCCAGCAGAGAGGCGAGATTGAGCCGGTCCAGGTCGGCTTCCTGGGCGGCGCCGCCGGCCGCGGCGATGGCCTGATGCACCCGGCTTCCGCGCGGGAGCCGGACCACGCCGGTCTTCTTCACGGCTCCGGCAACGTGCACTACAACGTTTCCCGCCGCCCCGGTACCGTTCGTCCCTGCGCCGTCTTTCCCGCCGGTGTCCGCCCCCTCAGCGCCTTTGCCGTCACTGTCCGGCCCGCCGCTTTCCGTGCCGCCGCTTTCCGGGTTGTTGGCTTCTGCGTCGTTGCCCTCCGGGCCAGGTGCGCTGGCCGCTGGATTTCCCGCCGCATCGTGTGTCACTGAGCGAAGTGGAATGACTTCCGGCCCGTTGGCAGCCACCTGCCACCAGAGCATGGCGCCGGCAACCAGCGACAGGGCGCCCACCAGTACGGCGGCACGGAGGCCAAGACGCCAGCGGAACCGCGGCTCGGGCACTTCTCCGGACGACGCACGGTCCGCAGCACCGGTCTGCCTCCCGTAGGCGAAGCCGCCGCCCCTTTCGGCCTCCAGCAGCCCCATGGTGGCGCCTCGCGGCGGAGCGGTTTCTTCACCTGCCTCTTCCTCGCCGGGAAGGCCGGGCGTGTCAGGCGGTCCGAGTGTCGCGGCCAACCGCCGCGCCACCCGGCCATCTGCTGCCCTATCCTGCATGGAGCCGCGTCCACGGCCGGCCTGGCCCTCGCCAACCCGCGGCTGAGCGCTGGTTGAGGCTCCAGCGGTCCGGCGTGACATACCCACCACGCTAGGAAGCCGGCGGGCCTCCCGACAGTCCCCACCTGCCCTATGTGGATAGCACCACTACCGCTGGTAGGTGATGTAAGCCTCGTACTGCACGCGCCACTTCTCCGGTTCCTTGGGATCGGGGATCGTGGTGGTGAGGAACTGGACGCTCGTCACCTGGCCCTTCAAGTACTTCAGCCATTTCGTGACTTCGTCGGCCACGTCCCGGTCCAACTGGGCGACGTGGTGGACTTGCATGGACATGGGAGCCTCCTCGCTCGGTGGGGAGACTGTACTACCAGCGGTCTGGCTCTGCTAGGGCTTGCGGAGCCTTAGGGGGCGGCCTCAGTACCGCCGGCACCGGCGGCGAGGCAACCGGCAACCGACGAGCTACTCTCCCCCACAATCACCGCAAGTACGCCAAGGCCGGCGTGGGCGGCCAGGACAGCAGGCAGTGAGCTGATCTGAGCCGGCGGACAGGCCGGAAGCTTCGCCGCCAGGCGTGCCGCGAGCATCTCGGCCTCGGGCCGGTTGCCGAAGTGGTGGATGGCCAGCCGCGCCTCCCCCAATGGCCGGTCCGCGGCCTCCGCCACCACGATCTCCTCAAGCCGGGCGATGGCCCTCGGTGCGGAGCGGACCTTTTCCAGCGGAACGATCTTGCCGCCGTCGACCGCGAGGATCGGCTTGATGGACAGCATGGCCCCGACCAGCGAAGCTGCGGCGCCAATGCGTCCGCCGCGCCGCAACTGCTCCAGGCTGGGCACGTAGAAATAGACTTTGGTTCTTGCGGTGCGCTCCTCGGCGAGCCGACGCACTTCGGCTGCATCGCGGCCGTCCGCGGCCGCCACCACGGCGCTCTGGACGGCGAGTCCCTGCGCCATCCCCACGGTGCGCGTGTCCAGCACCTCCACGGGGATCTTCACCCGGCCGGCGGCAAGGCGGGCCGCGTCAGCCGTTCCGGAGAGTCCGCCGGAGATGTGGATTGACACGACGGACTCGAAGCCCTGCCGTTCGGCGGCGAGATAAGCCTGCTCGAACTGGCCCGGTGACGGCCGGGAGGTCTTGACCGGCGTCGCGGCGGCCAGCGCCACCGCGATGGTCCCGGCGATGTCGTCCTCGCCCTCGCCGTAGATCTCCTCGCCCACCATGACAGGCATGGGGATGACGGCCAGCCGGCCGTTAATGGAGAAAGCCCGCACCCAGTCGGCGGGCAGCGCAGCGGCAGAGTCCGTCACCACGGCGGTGCGGACGACGATGGCGGGCTCGCCCGAAGGCGGGGCCTGCCCGGGCCTGGTGGCCTGGCGGAGGCGGACCAGATGCTCCTTCAACCACAGCCAGGCGGCCGGCTCACGGTCAATCACGGCACACCCCCTGCAGTTGTTGTCCGGCCGCCGGCACTGCCGGCGGCCGGACCCGGCCCATCAGTCGCCCAGGGCTCCTGAAATAACCCTGCTAGGCCGGGACGATGTTCACCAGTTTAGGTGCCCGCACGATCACAGTCCGGATACCCCGGCCGTCGAGGGCGCGCTGGACATTCTCGGAGGCCAGTGCCAGCTCACGAAGCTCGTCCTCGGAGATGGCCGGCGATACCTCGAGCCGGTCCCTGACCTTGCCCTGGACCTGGACCACCGCGGTGATCGTCTCCTGCACCAGGAGCGCTTCGTCGTGCGAAGGCCAGCCGGCGTTGGCCACCGACGCGGGGTGCCCCAGGACGTTCCACAGGTCTTCCGCCGTGTAGGGCGCGAAGAGGCTGAGGATGACGGCCACAGCCTCCGCGGCCTCACGGACTGCCGGATCGGCGCCGCCCGCGCCGGAATCAATCGTCTTGCGCGTGGCGTTGACCAGCTCCATCAGCTTGGCCACCACGACGTTGAACTTGTTGTTGTCCAGCAGCTCCGCGGCGTCCGCGATGGTGCGGTGCGTTACGGAGCGCAGCGTGCGGTCACCGGCGCTGAAGTCAACCCCTGGCGCGCTGGATACGTCCTGGCCGAGGCGCCAGGCGCGGGCCAGGAATTTAGCGGACCCCGACGGCGAAACGTCCGCCCAGTCGACGTCGTCCTCGGGCGGGGAGGCAAAAATCATGGTGAGCCGGACGGCGTCGACGCCGTACTTGTCCAGCTGCTCGCCCAGGTCAACACCGTTGCCCAGCGACTTGCTCATCGCCTTGCCACCGTTGAGCACCTGGCCCTGGTTGAGTAGGGCGCTGAACGGCTCGTTGGCTTCAATCAGGCCCAGGTCGTTAATGACCTTGGTGAAGAACCGCGCGTAGAGCAGGTGCAGGATGGCGTGCTCCACGCCGCCCACATACTGTCCCACCGGCATCCAGTCGTTGATCTTTTCGGGATCGAACGGGCCGTCCGTGTAGTGCGGCGAGACGAAGCGCAGGAAGTACCAGGACGAATCCACGAAGGTGTCCATGGTGTCCGTGTCCCGGCGGGCCGGTCCGTGGCAGCTGGGGCACTCGACGTTGACCCAGGCTTCTGCCGCGGCCAGCGGCGAGGTGCCCTTCGGGGCCAGGTCCTCGCCGCGGAGGTCTGCCGGCAGTTCGACGGGCAGCTGCTCGTCCGGAACCGGCACCTCGCCGCAGGAGGGGCAGTGGATGATCGGGATGGGCGTACCCCAAAAACGCTGGCGGCTGAGCAGCCAGTCGCGCAGGCGGAAGTTGACGAACTTTTCGCCCGTACCCTGCTGTTCGAGGATCCGAATGGCTTCCGGGATGGCCTCGCTCTTGGGCATTCCGTCCAGTGAACCGGAATTGATCAGCGTGCCTTCGCCGGCTGTCGCCGTGCCGGACACGGCAGGGTCCTCTTCGCCGGTGTCCAGCACCGCGCGCACGGGGAGGCCGAACTCCTTGGCGAAGTCGAGGTCGCGCTGGTCGTGTGCAGGGACGGCCATGATGGCGCCCGTGCCGTAGTCGGCCAGGACGTAGTCGGCGGCCCAGACCGGCAGCTTTTCGCCGTTGAGCGGGTTGATGGCGTAGCGGCCGGTGAAGACACCGGTCTTTTCGCGCTCGGTGGACTGGCGTTCGATCTCCGATAGCGCCGTGACCTTGTCCAGGTAGGCGTCCAGGGCCTGGGCGTGCTCCTCGGTGACCAGTTCCAGGGCCAGCGGGGCGTCGGCGGCGACGACGAAGAACGTGGCGCCGTACAGGGTGTCCGGGCGCGTGGTGAAGACGGTGACGTCCTTGGCGGGCTTATCGCCGTCGGCCTCGATGACGAAGTTGACGTGGGCGCCCTCGGAGCGGCCAATCCAGTTCTTCTGCATGGCCAGCACGCGCTCGGGCCAGTGGCCGCGGAGCTGCTCCATGTCGTCCAGGAGCCGGTCGGCGTACTCGGTGATCTTGAAGTACCACTGGTTCAGCGACTTCTTGGTCACCGCGGTGCCGCAGCGTTCGCAGGCGCCGTTAACGACCTGCTCGTTGGCCAGCACGGTCTGGTCCTTGGGGCACCAGTTGACGGGGTGGTCCTTGCGGTAGGCCAGGCCGCGTTCGTAGAAGCGCTTGAACAGCCACTGCGTCCAGCGGTAGTACTCGGGATCGGACGTGTGCAGCCGGCGGGACCAGTCAGCGGAGATGGCGTAGCGCTTGAAGGAGGCAGCCTGGGTGTCGATGTTGGCGTAGGTCCACTCGCTCGGGTGGGCGTTGCGCTTGATCGCCGCGTTTTCCGCGGGGAGCCCGAACGAGTCCCAGCCGATCGGGTGCAGCACGTCGTAACCCTGCTGGCGCAGGTACCGCGCCACCACATCGCCCATGGCGAACGCCTCGGCGTGGCCCATGTGAAGGTCGCCGGACGGGTACGGGAACATGTCCAGGACGTAGCGGCGCTCCCGCGATCCGTCGTCGGCGGGGGTGAAGACCTTCAGGTCTTCCCACACCTGCGGCCACCGGGCCTCCATCGCCGCGAAGCTGTACGCGCCCTCGTCGGGCGTCTCCGTTCCACCTGCTGCTGTTCCGGTTTCGGTCTCCGGCTGAACGCTCACTGCTGCCCTCTTCTGTTCTGTCATGACCTCTGTCCTGTCACAACGGTCTGATCCCCGCCGCGTGCCGGGAAGGTCTCCCCGGACACACAAAAGCCCCTCGACATGGAGGGGCGGCCGCTCGATAATCCGTATTTGTTCGGGATACCAAGCGGCTAGCTAAGCAGAAGGATCGCACGCATACACCTACTTTAGCGCACCCCTACCCCCTTCCCGTCGACCCGAGCGGCTGAGTGGGCTTGGACACGACGCGATGGTGAGCCAAGAGCGGAACGAGGAAGGCGGCCCCTCGCCCGGGTGTGGTGGGCACCGCGATGGGCCCCCGGCTGCGAGGGCCCCGACACGAGCTTGCGAGTGTCAGGGAGCAGCCGGGGACGGGCGGGGCAGGGGCCGCCTTCCTCGTGGAGGCAAGGCGGCCCCCTCTCGCCAGCGAGGCGAGGACCTACCTCACGTCCTCGTCGACCCAGTCCATGGACTTGGTGACGGCCTTCTTCCAGAGCCGCAGCTGCCGTTCGCGCTCCCCGGCGTCCAGGTTCGGCTCCCAGCGCTTGTCCTCTGACCAGTTGGCGGACAGCTCGCCGAGGTCCTTCCAGAATCCGACGGCGAGTCCGGCCGCGTACGCCGCACCCAGCGCCGTGGTTTCCACGACCTTCGGCCGGATGACCGGCACGCCAAGGATGTCCGCCTGGAACTGCATGAGGGCATCGTTGGCGACCATGCCGCCGTCGACCTTCAGTTCGGTGAGCGGGACGCCGGAGTCGGCGTTGACGGCATCCAGCACCTCGCGGGTCTGGAAGGCCGTGGCCTCGAGCGCGGCCCTGGCGATGTGGCTCTTGTTGACGAACCTGGTCAGGCCCACGATGGCGCCACGGGCATCCGAGCGCCAGTAGGGTGCAAAGAGTCCGGAGAACGCGGGCACGATATACACGCCGCCACTGTCCTTCACCGAAGCGGCGAGGGACTCCACCTCGGGGGCGCTGCTGATCATGTTCAGGTTGTCGCGCAGCCACTGGATGAGCGAACCCGTGACGGCGATCGATCCTTCCAGCGCGTAGTGCGGTGCCGCGTCCCCCAGCTTGTAGCCGACGGTGGTCAGCAGCCCGTTCTTGGAGTGGACGATTTCCTCGCCGGTGTTGAAGATCAGGAAGCACCCGGTGCCGTAGGTGTTCTTCGCTTCGCCGGTCTCGAATGCCGCCTGGCCGAAGGTGGCCGCCTGCTGGTCGCCAAGGATGCCCGCCACCGGGACCTCCCGCAGCAGCTGCGAGGTGTGGACCGTGCCGTAGACCTCGGAGGAGGACTTGATGGCGGGCATCATGGACGCCGGAACCCCGAAGATGCCCAGGATCTCCTGGTCCCACTGCAGCGTGTCGAGGTCCATGAACATGGTCCTGGAGGCGTTGGTGACATCCGTGACGTGCACGCCGCCGTCCACACCTCCGGTGAGGTTCCACAGCACCCAGCAGTCGGTGTTGCCGAAGACGAGATCTCCGGCCTCGGCCTTCTCCCGGGCGCCGTCGACGTTGTCCAGGATCCACTTGATCTTGGTTCCGGAGAAGTACGTGGCCAGCGGCAGCCCCACCTTCTGCTTGAACCGGTCCGCTCCCCCGTCCTTCGCCAGTTCATCGACGATGGGCTGGGTGCGGGTGTCCTGCCAGACGATCGCGTTGTAGATCGGCTTGCCGGTGGTCTTGTCCCAGACCACCGCCGTTTCGCGCTGGTTGGTGATGCCGACGGCGGCGATGTCGTGCCGGGTCAGGTTCGCCTTGGACAGGGCGGAACCGATGACCTCCCGGGTGTTGTCCCAGATCTCCGTGGGATTGTGCTCCACCCAGCCGGCCTGCGGGAAGATCTGCTCGTGTTCCATCTGGCCGGATGACACGATGCTGCCGCTGTGGTCGAAGACAATGGCGCGGGTACTGGTGGTGCCCTGGTCGACGGCGATTACGTATTGGCTCATGATGACGTCCTTGTCGTTGTGATTGCGTTTGAACAGATGTGGTTATGGATGTGGTTTCGAAAATGGGTACCGCGGCTCAGCGCCGCGCGAATAAAGTGCCGGGGCTCATGTGGCTGCCTTGAACACGATGGGCAGCAGCCCCACGAGTCCGGCCAGCGTCCCGCCCACCAGCGGGCCGACCACCGGAATCCAGGAGTAGCTCCAGTCGCTGGATCCTTTGCCCTTGATGGGCAGGATGGCGTGCGCGATGCGGGGTCCGAGGTCACGCGCGGGGTTGATGGCATAGCCGGTGGGTCCGCCCAGGGATACACCGATGCCGACGACGAGCAGGGCCACCGCCAGCGGGCCCAGGCCGGACGGCGTTCCCCCGAAGGTGAGGATCACGAAGACGAGCACGAACGTGCCGATGATTTCCGTAATCAGGTTCCAGGGGGTGGAACGGATCGCCGGTCCGGTGGAGAAGACGCCGAGCTTGTTCGCGGGCTCGGGTTCGGCGTCGAAATGCTGTTTGTGGGCCAGCCAGGTGACCACGGCACCCAGGAAGGCGCCGAAGAGCTCACCGCCGTAGTAGGTCAGCGTGGACGCGAGGTCAACCGGAACGCCCGGCGCGTATTCGGCCTTGCCGTTGACTAAAAGGCCCGTGGTGACGGCGGGGTTGAGGTGGGCGCCGGACCTTGCGGCGACGTACACACCGGCGAAGACGGCGATGCCCCACCCCCAAGTGACCATCAGGAATCCCCCGTTGTTGCCCTTGGTGCCTTTGAGCGCAACGTTGGCCACCACGCCACAACCCAACAGGGTCAGCATGGCGGTTCCGAAAACTTCGGAAAGAAAAACCAATCCAAGAGACATCTTTGACTCCTCTATTTTCTGTTGTCAGTCCTTCGCCTGTTTGAAGGACTGTTTTCCGCTAGGCGACGAGGCTGTGGACCTCGACGCCGTGGTACCGCTTCAGCACCTCCTGCGCGTGGTTGATCTCCGCGGCAACCCCTGCCGCATCCCAGCCGAGCGGCCCGGCCAAGGCTTCAGCAACTTCGTTCAGCAGCTCACCGGTGACCAGGCCCCGGAAGGCGAGCGACGTACGGCGGATCAGGACGTCCACGAGGTGTCCGATCTGTTCGTTGGCGGCCATGAACTGCAGTTCCCTGAGGCTCAGCTCCCGGGTGGAGCGCAGCGCGCGGTCGGGGCCGGCGTCGAGGTAGTTGACGACTTCCTCGGCGCGGGTGCCGTACCTGGTGAGCAGGCCCGCGGCCCGGTTTGCGTCGCGGGTGGCGGTCATGTGCGCCTTGATCCACGTTTGGATTCCGGCGTCGGTGCCCGGAAACCCGGAGCCGCCCCCGATGGCGAGCTTCGCCGTCGATATTTTCCGTTCCGTGCCCAGTTCGGCGAGTACGTCGTCGGTCAGATTCTCGGCCAACGCACGGAAGGTGGTCCATTTGCCGCCCACCAGACTGAGAACGACGGCGCCGCCCTCCTGGGCGCCTGCTTCCGGGGCGCGCCGTTCGATGCGGTAGTCACGCGACACGAATCCCGGCTGGGTGGAATCGTGTCGCGGCAGCGGACGCACGCCCGAGAAGGTGTAGACGATCTGGCCGCGGTTCACGGCGATGTCCGGGAAGACATGGCCGATGAGGTCGAAGAAGTAGTCAATTTCCTCATCTGTGCAGACGGCGTCCTGCGACATGTCGGCGTCGACGTCGGTGGTTCCCACCAGCACGCGGTCACCCATGGGGTAGATCAGCACGATCCGGCCGTCGGTGTGTTCGAAGAAGATCTCGCGTCCGCCGCAGGCTGCTAGCAGGCCGGGGTGGTCAAGGACGATGTGGGAGCCCTTCGTCCCGCCCATAAAGGTGGTGGGGGCACCCATGGCCTGGTTGGTGAGGTCCACCCACGCACCGGTGGTGTTGACGATGACGTCGGCGGTGAAATCGAATGTCCCGCCGGTCAGCTCGTCTCGGAGCATTGCCGTGCTTGAACCGTCCGCATTGGACCTGACGGACGTTAGGGACAGGTAGTTGCTGGCCCGGCCGCCCGCCTTCTCGCCGTCCTGCAGGACGTCCAGGGTGAGGCGCTCGGGGTTGTGCACGGACGCGTCGAAGTAGGTGGCCGTGTATTTGACGCCGGGATGCAGCATCGGGAGTTCGGCCAGCGCCTTGTGCCGTGCGCGGAACTGGTGGCGCGGGACGCTGCCGCCGTCGCGGGAGAAGGAGTCGTACAGGCTGAGACCCAGCTTGATCAGGAAAGCGCCGCGCTCCTTGGGCTTGCCCTGCTGCTTGTGGGTCAGGAACCTCAGCGGTGCGGCCAGGACTCCGGAGAAGGTGCTGAAGATCGGAATGGTGGTCTGCAGCGGCTTCACGTAATGGGGCGCGATCCGCAGGAGCCTGTTGCGCTCAACCACGGATTCCCGGACCAGGCGAAACTCGCCGTTTTCGAGGTAACGGATCCCCCCGTGAATCATGTGCGAGGAGGCGCCGCTGGCGCCCTGGCAGTAATCGCCGCGCTCCACCAGGGCGACGTCGACGCCCTGCAGGGCGAGGTCCCGGAATGTTCCGACGCCGTTGATGCCGCCGCCAATGATCAGGACCCGGGCGTTGGACCGCCGGCGCAGCCGGGAGACGGACTCGCGCTCCGCACCTGCTGCGGCAGCGGTGTTGGTATGGCCGGGTGAATCCTTGAGTCCCAAATCTGCTCCTTTGGTATTTGGTTCGAAAGGGCTTGTTGCAGGCCGCGCACCGGATGGTGCGGGGCCGTTCACCACTATTGTTTGAATTATTGGAAAATAACGTCAAGCACTATGCACAAACGTGCAGAACGGAACGATGCATGTCCGGTCCCCGACATTCCGAAGCGCTGCGCGCCGCCCAGCTTTACTACATGCAGGACCTCACCATGGACGCCATCGCCCGGGAATTGCGGACCTCCCGTTCCACGGTTTCCCGGCTGCTCTCAACGGCGCGCGAGACGGGCCTGGTACAGATACAGATCCGCAGCCCGCTCGATACCGGACCCGAATTGGAGCGCCTGATCCGGGCGCAGTACAGGGTGGATGTGCACGTGGTGCCGGTCCTGGACACCCTGAATGAGGCAGAGACGCTGGACCGAGTCGCGATGCAGGCCGCGCGCACCATCGGCCCGCTCGTGGACTCCAACGCCATTATCGGCGTGGCCTGGGGATCCACTCTCAGCGCGGTGAGCCGGCACCTGACCCGTAAGATCACCCACGACAGCGTGGTGGTGCAGCTGAACGGCGCGGGCAACATGCAAACCACCGGCATCACTTACGCCAGCGACATCATGCGGCGCTTCGGCAGCGCTTACGGTGCACGGGTTGAACAATTTCCCGTGCCCGCCTTCTTCGACCACGCCGCCACGAAGACCGCGATGTGGAATGAGCGGAGCGTTCAGCGCATCCTCGACCTGCAGTCCCGCATGAGCATCGCGATCTTCGGCGTGGGCTCGGTGGATGCCGACTACCCCAGCCACGTTTATGCCGGCGGCTACCTCGACGAGGACGACCTGGTCACGCTGGCGAACTCCGATGTGGTCGGGGACGTGGCCACGGTCTTCTTCCGCGGCGACGGCTCCTCTGATGGCATCACGCTGAACGAACGCTCCACCGGGCCGTCGCTGGACGAGCTCCGCCAGGTGCGCCGGCGGATCTGCGTGGTGTCCGGTGCGTCCAAGATCAACGGGCTCCGCGGGGCCCTGGTGGCTGGGCTGGCGACTGACCTGATCCTCGACGAGGCCTCGGCCCGGCGGCTGGTCAGCTTCGAGGCCGGGGTCTGAGCGACGGGTAATTCCTCAAGCTCCTCCGGACGAAGCGGCCCTTAACCTGAGGCTCAAGAGCAGTGAATCCGCGCCGCCGACCGGGAACCGTAGTGTTCGGCCAGCCTCGCCAGTCCGTCATCGAGCGAGACGGCGGGCGTCCAGTCGAGGAGTTCACGGGTCTCGCGCTGGTCGAACCAGTGGGCGGTGGAGAGCTGCTCAGCAAGGAACCTGGTCATCGGCGGTTCCTCATGCCGCCCGGCCCAGGTCCAGAGCTTCTCCACCATCGCCCCCGCCGCCCGTGCCACTCCACCCGGCATAGCCCACGACGGCGCGGGGACGCCCCCCGCAGCGCATATGCCCGCCAGCAGCTCGCCGACCGGCCGGGGCTCGCCGTTGCTTACAACCAGGGCCCTGCCATGGACGTGTTCTATGCGGTGCAGCGCGGCAACGATGGCCGAGGCGGCATTGTCCACGTAGGTGGTGTCGATCAGGGCCGCACCGGCGTCGAGCAGCGGCAGGCGGCCGCGGCTGGCGCGGGCCAGGACCCGTTCCACCAGTTGGGTGTCGCCCGGGCCCCAGACGATGTGGGGGCGTACCGCTGCGACCCGGAATTCCGGGGCGTCCGCTGCCAGCGCCAGCAGTTCGGCTTCGGCCTTGGTGCGGGAGTAGTCGCCGTGTGCGTGCTGCGGGTCAGCGGGCTCCGCGCCCAGCCCGGCGATGGCGGCGCCGGTGTTGGCCACGGATGGGGAGGAGACGAAAACCATGTCCCGCACCCCGGCGCCGCGGGCTGCACGGAGCAGGCGGCGCGTGCCTTCGACATTAACCTCATCGAACTCCACCGCACGGCCCGTAAAGGAAACCTTGGCGGCCAGATGGATGATTCTTTCTGCCCCGTCGACGGCTTCCCGGAGCGCTTCGGCGTCCGTGACGGACCCGCAGAAGTCCGCAGCGCCGTCGACTCCCGATGGACGGCGCTGGAACGTAGCCACGGCATGGCCCTGCCGCACCAGCAGCCCGGCCACTTCCCGCCCGAGCAGCCCGCTTGCGCCGGTGACGAGGACCCTCACGGTGTGCCCGCCCGGCCGCCGGCCAGCACGCGGGAAGCCCAGCGGGACAGGCGGGTCCTGTCGATCTTGGCGTTGTGCCGGATGTCGGTGGGCTGTGCCGGAACGGCGAGCACCGCGGAGACTTTGACGCCGGCCTCAAGGGCCGCCCCGCGGACGCGCCCGGCGAGCTGCGGCGCGGCAGGGCCGGCTTTGCGGGCGGGAGGTACGGTCTCGACGACGGCGACGACGGCCTGCGTCCCTGCCGGTCCCACCCCGGCGATGGCGGCCAGCCGGACGCAGTCCAGGCGTTCGATGGCCTGTTCCGCGCCCACGGGCGTCACCACAGTACCGGGTGACGTCACGACATGGGCGAGACGTCCCTCCACCCAGAGCCGTCCGGCGGCGTCGAAGTGCCCGACGTCGCCGGTGCGGTGCCATCCGGGCAGACTGGTGCTCTCCCGCTGGATCAGCCAGAGCCTGTCGTAAGCTTCCTTGACGTGCGGGGCGCTGACCAGGATCTCGCCGGTGACGCCGGCCTCCGTGACCGGACGGGAGCCGGGTGCGGTGCCATCCGCCGCCAGTGGGACGACGGCCACGCGGGCGCCATGCACGGGCCACCCCACGCACACGCCATTGCCTGCTCCCGCCACTGTGCCGGCAGCAGCCTCGGCACCGGCGGCCTGGATTTGTTCGAGGCTGATGTCGGTGACCGGCAGCGCCTCAGTCATCCCGTACGGGGTGTGCAGCGAGGCCCGGGGCAGCAGCCGCTGCACGTCCGCCAAAAGCGGTTCGGGGACGGGCGCGCCGGCAGATAAAAGCAACTCGACACCCTCCAGGGCTTTATGCCCTGCCCCACTCACGCCATCCCGGGTGGCAATGACGTTGCGCAACGCCGCCGGCGAGGCGAAGACCACCGTAGCGTCAACGGCCGCGGCGGCGTCCGCCAGCGCGCGTGCCGTCAGGGTGCGGGGCGCAGTGACGTCCATGGCCGGCGTCACCGAAACCGCTCCGAGCGCCGGTCCCAGCAAGGCGAACGGGGCGAAGCCCGCCACCAGCCGGGCACCGGAACGGATCCCGAAAGTTTCGGCCACGGTATCCCGCATCGCGGCCAACTGCCTGTGCGTATAGAGCACGCCTTTGGCGGGACCGGTGGAACCGGATGTGAAGAGCACAGCGGCGTCGGCATCCGGATCCGGAGCCGGGGCCGGACCCCGGCAAGGGAGGCCCGGGCTGAAGCCAGCCCCGCGCCGGGCAAGGTCCGCGAGGGAGGTTTCGACGCCCAGGATTCGGCGGCGCGCGGCCGGCAGGTCCCGCACGCTGATCCGGCGTCCCGGCCAGCCGAGCACCGAGGCAGCTGCCAGCGCCTTATCGATGCCGATGAGGAAATCGGGGGTGGTGCCTTTCACGGCGCGGCTCAGGCCGCTGGTTCCCAGCCCGGCGTCGGCCACGACTACCACCGCGCCCAACCGCAGGCAGGCGTAGAGGGCTACGGTCAGGTCTACTCCGGGCGGAACCATCAGGCTCACCCGGCTGCCGCTCCGAACCCCGGCTTCGCCCAGCCCCGCGGCGAGGTCCAGGATGTTCCGGTCCAGCTGCTGCCAGCTGAGCGAGCGGGCGGCTGTGCCGTCCGGCGCCATTTCCGTAACCGCGGTATTTCCCCCCGCCGGCCCTGCCGCCTGCTCACCGAGCAGATCCCAAAGGGGACGGAATCCCGCCGGCTCCGGCACAGCCATATCCGTCGGCCGCTGACCACGGGCCGTTGTGGCTTCCGTTTCCGGGGACTCGCTTCCGGCGGCATGGCCGTGCACGGCGAGCCACTGGAAAACCGGAGCGGCAATGTTCCGGTCCTCCGCCACGAGATGTCCGGCGCCTTCGAAGCGGTGAACGGCCGCGTGCGGAAGCCGGCCGATGAGGTCCTTGAGGTACCGGTCGGAGAAGATCGGATCCCGCGGTCCCCACAGCATCAGGGCCGGAACTTTCAGCGCGCGCAAGCCTTCCGCCACGCCGCTGAGCGCCGGGTAGCTGGGGTGGGCCGCATCGGCGGGAATGTCCGCGACAAAGTTCCCCACCCCGCCGCGCCGGCGGGCTCCGCGATAGGGGGCCATGTAGGCCTTCCGGACATCGGCGGGCAGCGGTGGGCTCGCCAGCGAGTGTGTCACCCGCAGGAAGGCGTCCGACGTCGTCGTTCCCCACCCGTGCACGGCAGGGTGCAAGGCAAGCCGCAGGGCCGGCGGGATCCCCGAACCGGAGGGCTGGTGGACGGCTGTGTTGGTCAGCACCACCCCGGCGAGCTGCTGCGGATGGGACAGGGCCCAGCCCAGGCTGATCACGCCGCCCCAGTCGTGGCCCACCGTAACGACCGGCCCGTCCAGGCCCAATGCGTTGGTGAGGTCGCCCAGGTCGTTGATCCGGTCCGCCAGGCGCCGGAAGGTGCCGGTGTGCTCGGAGTAGCCCATGTCCAGCTGGTCCACCGCCACAACGCGCCAAGGATGCGCGGGGTCGGATCCGGCGGCCAGAAGGCTCCGCCACAGGTAGGACCACGTCGGATTCCCGTGGACGCACAGCAGGGTGCCAGCAGGAACCAGTCCGCGGCGGGAGAGCTGGGCGGCGTTGTCGAGCAGGTGCCAGCGGCGCACGGTTCCGGGCTCATCGGCGGCGGAGGTGGAGCCCACAGCGATTTCGCGCGACCATTCGGGGTCGACGCCGGGCCAGCCGAGTGCGGCTACCAAACGATTTCCATCATGGCGGTGTTCAGGCCGGAACCGACGCCCATGCACAGCACGCGGTTGCCGGTTTCGAGGGATTGCGCCTCGGCGGCAAGCGTCATCGGGAGCGAAGCAGGGCCCACATTGCCCCAGTGCGGGAACGTGATGGGAACCTTGTCCGGGTCCAGGTCGATGGCGTCAATGATGGCCTTCGTGTAGGCGTTGCTCACCTGGTGCGTGACATAGCGGTCCATGGCGGCCCAGTCCCATTCCGGCTGGGCCTCGTGCCAGGCGTCGACCACGAGCTGCAGGCCGCCGTCGAGCAGGCCCTTGGTGTCCGTGGCCATGCCATCGATGCCGCCCACGCACAGTTCGTGGTGTTCGGTGCCGGCCCGCATCACGCCGCCGACGATCCGGTGCGCGCCGGGGTGCTGGTCCGCCGGGCCCAGGACGGCTGCGGCAGCCCCAGATCCCAGCGTGAGGGTGGCGAACTCCCGGCCGAAGTCCTCACGCGTGGTTTCGGGCCGCTGCAGCCGGGCCAGGGTGGCCTCCTGTGTTGCCTGGGCATCCTCGCCGTTGACGATCATCGCGTACTTGATCTGGCCGGAGTCGATCATGTTGGCCGCCAGGGTCAAGCCGTTGACGAACCCGAGGCAGGCGTTGGCGAGATCGAAGTTCATGGCCGACGACGGCAGGCTGAGTCCGTGGTGGATCTTCACCGCGACGGACGGTTCCAGGTTGCGCCGCGTGACCGAGGTGTTGATCAGCAGGCCGATCTCGGAAGCTTCGACGCCGGCCTCGGCCAAGGCTTTCGCGCCGGCTTCCACTGCAGCATCATCGAACGATGTCCCGGCAGCCCACCAGCGGCGGTGCGTGATACCGGCAACGCGCTCAAGCAGCCGCGGCGGAAACTTCAGCCGCTGCAGGGTCGAAGCCAACCTGCGGTCGAAATCCGTGGAACTCACGATCCTCGGAGCCTCGACACTGCTCACCGAAAGTAGTGCGGTGTTGCTGTGCCGGAAGGTTGCATTCCCTGCCAAGTCAAGCCCCTGTTCGTTTTCCGTCTTGCATTTATGCGGTGACTGTACCCATAAGCGCAAGCTCAAGAGCTTAACTATGCCGGTACGAGCCCCCATCATGCTATTTCGCGCCCGTGGCGCCGCGTTGGGCTCCGCAACGCTTTAGAGCGTACGTGCCGCGTTCACGCAGAGGGTTGCGATCGTCCGATCCGCCGGAAACCGGTGTGAAGCTCTCGGAAAATGTCCGCGGCCATGCAAGGATGACCGCATGAAAATCACCAGACAGATCGTTGTGTTCGACGCCGCCGACCTTTCTGCCGAGAGCGCCTTCTGGGCCGGGCTGCTGGGTGGCACCGTGGATGTGGAGGATGACTGGCACACCGTCAGCGTCGACGGCCACCCGGGCCTGGGATTTCAGCTCGCGCCCAATCATGTGCCGCCGGAATGGCCTGACGGAAACCCGCAGCAGATCCACCTCGACCTGTACGTCGAGGACGTCCGGTCCGCCCATGAGGAGGCCATCTCCCTCGGTGCACGCCTCCTGAAACCAGCGGAGGACATCACCTCCGCCGAGGGCTTCCAGGTGTACGCGGACCCTGCCGGCCACCCCTTCTGCCTCTGCTGGGGCTGATCTGCGGCTAACCGTGCTCCTGCCGGTCACACGCGCCGCGGCACCGTATCGGTAGAGTCGTATCCATGACTACCTCACCCCGGCTCAGCCTGAACAACGGCGTGCTGATCGACCAGTTGGGTTTCGGGCTCTACAAGGTTCCGCCGAAAGACACTGCCAACCTGGTTGCCACCGCGTTGGAAGCCGGGTACCGGCATTTCGACACGGCCGCCATGTACGGGAACGAATCCGGCGTGGCGCGCGGCCTGGTCGAGGTATTTGCCGCGGAAGCTTCCACCGGCGGTTCGGGCGAGGCTGCCCCCGGCACCTCGCGCGAGGATCTCTTCATCACCACCAAGGTCTGGAATGACGACCACGGCTACGACGCGACGCTGCGGGCCTTTGACACGTCCATGATCAATCTCGGCCTGGAATACGTGGACATGTATTTGATCCACTGGCCGTGCGCGAAGCGCGGCCTGTTCCAGGAGACCTACCGCGCCCTGGAGACGCTGTACCGCGAGGGCAAGGTGCGGGCCATCGGCGTGTCCAACTTCCAGCCGCAGCACCTGGACCAGCTTCTGGAAACAGCCGAGGTGGTCCCTGCCGTGAACCAGATCGAACTCCACCCGTGGCTGCAGCAGGCTGAGCTCCGCGAGAAGCACAGCGGGCTGGGCATCCTCACCGAGGCGTGGAGCCCGCTGGGCCGGGGGCAGGTGCTGGAGGACCCCGTCATCGGCGCCCTCGCGGCCGAGCACAAGGTGAGCGCCGCGCAGATTATCCTTCGCTGGCAGCTGCAGCTGGGCAACGTCACCATTCCCAAGGCGAGTTCGGCGGCCCGGATCCGGGAGAACCTCGACGTCTTCGGCTTCGAGCTTTCAGCCCTGGACATGGCGGACATCGAAGCCCTGGAGCGCGGACACCGCACCGGCTCCCACCCCGACAACGTTAATTAGGACTCCCCCAGCAGATGAGAACAGCCGACTCCGAGCCCGTAACAGCGCCACCCTTCGTCAGCAGCGGACTCGCCGCCCGAACCCGTGCATCCACCGTGCAGCTGGCGGGCAGCAACGTTGCCTACTGGGTCTACGAACCGGAAAAGACCAGGCCTGACACGCGCACCATCCTGGTCATCCACGGTTTCCGCGGCGACCACCACGGGCTGCTACGGGTGGCCGACCAGCTGCCCGAGATGCGCCTGATCATGCCGGACCTTCCCGGGTTTGGCAGCTCCGGAGCATTCACCGACGCCGTCCACAGCGTCGAGCGCTACGGCCGGTTCATCAGCGACTTCATGGCGGCCCTCGGACTCGGGCCGGACACCGTCCTGCTGGGGCACTCGTTCGGCTCCATCGTGGCCGCCCATTTCGTCGCGGCCCATCCGGACGCGGTCCGCCCGCTCATCCTGGTCAATCCCATCGCCGCGCCCGCGCTGGAGGGCCCCAAGGGCGTCATGACACGGCTGGCCGTGCTGTATTACCGTCTCTCCGCACGCCTCCCCCGCCCTCTTGGCCTGGCGCTGCTCCGCAGCCCGCTCATCGTGCGCATCATGAGCATGGCCATGGCGAAAACGAAGGACAAGGACCTGCTGCGGTTCATCCACGGACAGCACCACGCGTATTTCAGCGCGTTCGCCAACCGGGAGAGCCTGCTGGAATCCTTCACCGCGTCCGTCAGCAGCAACGTGGCCGAAGTCGCGCTCCAGCTCACCCTGCCCGTCCTGCTTGTCGCCGGAGAAAAGGACGAAATCGCCCTGCTGCGGGACCAGCACCGCCTGGCCGGGATGCTCCCGGACGCAACGCTCGATGTCATCCCGGGCGTGGGGCACCTCATCCACTACGAGACGCCTGAACCTGCCGCAGGATTCATCCGCCGCTTCCTTAAGGACCACCCCGCGTGAAGATAGTCATCGATGCCCGCTTCACCCGGACGGACCACCATGACGGGATCAGCCGCTACGGCTCCAGCCTCATCGCCGCCGTCTCAAAGATTGCCGATGTGTCCATGCTCATCAGCGATCCCCGGCAACTGGCCCTGCTTCCCGATGTGCCCTACGCGCTGATCGGCAGCCCGCTCTCCCCCGCCGAGCTCTTCGTGGCGCGCAAAGTCAATCAGCTCGGAGCGGACGTGGTGGTCTGCCCCATGCAGACCATGGGCACGTGGGGACGCAAGTACGGCCTGGTCCTCACCCTGCACGACCTTATCTACTATGAGCACCCGGCACCCCCCGGCTTCCTGCCGGCCCCGGTCCGGATCCTGTGGCGTCTGTACCACAAGGCGTTCTGGCCCCAGCGGCTCCTGCTCAACCGTGCCGATGTTGTGGCCACCATCAGCCGGACCACCGAGGCGCTGATGGCCAAGTACCGCCTGACCAGCCGTCCGGTCCGCATCGTCAGCAACGCTCCGCAGCCGGCCCAGCACCCCCGCGACACCGCAGCTGCGCCGGAGAAGACCCTGCTCTACATGGGCTCGTTCATGCCCTACAAGAACGTTGAAACCATGCTCGCCGGGATGGCCGAACTGCCTGGCTACACGCTGCACCTGCTCAGCCGGATCACCCCGCACCGGCGTGCAGAGCTTGAGGCCCACATCCCCGCCGGAGTGGACGTTGTGTTCCATAACGGCGTCACCGACGACGAATACACGGCAATGCTCAACCGCACCACCGCACTGGTCACTCTGTCGAAGGCCGAGGGCTACGGCCTGCCCCTGGTGGAGGCCATGGCACTGGGCACACCGGTAATCGCCAGCGATATTCCGATCTTCCGCGAGGTGGGGGCGGACGCCGCCTCCTACGTCGATCCGGAGTCGGCATCGGCGTTTGCCGCCGCCGTGCGCGATCTCGGCGACGGGCCGCACTGGCAGGACATCTCGCGGCGCTCGGTGGCGCGCGCGCAACAGTTCAGCTGGGACGAATCCGCCCGCCAGCTGGTGGACGTTGCGGCGGAGGCAATGGCCCTCCGCCGGCGGTAACCCGGCAGCGTCCGATCGTCAGGGCGCGTCGAACAGTCGGAGCCCGTCCAATCGTCAGGGCACGTCGAACCGTCAGAGTACGTCAACCCCGTCGAGCCGCAGCTGCACCGGGTCCTCGGTGCGCTTGGCCGCGCCTGCGGCCTTCGCAGCCCGAAGGACCCTGGTCACCGTGGCGGCTTGCGCGTACGGGATGAACAGCAGCGTCCGTACATCCTCATTCTCCGACCCGGAAGTCTGGATGCCCGAGGTCTGCAGCAGCGGCGCCGGGCCCGCGACGCGCAGGTCCACGCCCTCGGCGGCAAGAAGCTTTGTGGCCGACGCCGTGAAATGGCCGACGGCGGTGCTGCCGCCGGTCACGGCGGCGACCCTCACCGCCGGGGGCAGCTGCAACTCGGCGCGCAGTCCCAGTTCCCGCTGCGCATAACCGGCAGGGTCCCAGCGCAGCAAGGCTCCGACGGCGGCAGTGTCGTCGGCGGTGATGACGACGAGCCCGCCCTCGCCAGCCGGCCGGACCAGGGCGGCGGCGTTGAACCAGCGGCGCACAGCGTCCTCGCCCGCGCGCAGGTTCTCCCGGCGCAGCAGCGAGTCGCCGTCGAGCAGCAGCGCCGCCGCGTACCCGCCCGGAGCCACGGGCTCGGCGCCCACCGTCGCCACCACCAGCGCGCACGCATCCGGCACGGTGGCCTTGACGTTCTGGCCGGAGGACGTGACCACGGCCTTTCCGGGAAAAGCCCTGCCCAGTTCCTCGGCCGTGCGGAGAACGCCCGCCGCACCGCGGCGCAGCCGGGTGCCCTGGCAGTGCACGCAGCGCCACGTCGGCGCCGGCGTCGAACACCAGCGGCACTGGGGAACGGCAGCGCTGCCGGCGATGGCGAGCGGCCCCTGGCAGGACGGGCAGCGCGCGGGTTCCCGGCAGGTTTCGCACGCGAGTGACGGCGCATACCCTGCCCGGGCCACCTGCACCAGCACCGGGCCGCGTTCCAGTGCCTCCTTGGCGGTGCGCCATGCTGCGCCCGGCAGCCTTGCCAGCCGGGCGAGCGGGTCGCGCTCCTGCTCGAAGCTGTCGGCGGTGTTGAGGACCCTTGGAACCGTGCGGCGCAGCACCGTGCGTTCGGCTTCCACGGGCATCGCCCAGCCGGCGTCCACCAGCCGCTGAACTTCCGTGCTGCGAGTGTGCCCCGCCAGCAGGCAGGCAGCCCCCTCCTGCTCGGCACGGAGCAGCAGCACCTCGCGGGTGTGGGCGTACGGGGAACGCTGCTCGACGTGGAGGTCGTCGCCGTCATCCCAGCACACCACGAGTCCAAGGTTCTGCACTGGTGCGTAGGCCGCCGAACGGGTGCCCACGGCCACACCCGCGGAACCCTTGAGGACCCTGAGGTAGTTGCGGTACCGGGGCGTCTGGCCGTCGTCGGCCGTCAGCCGCGCCACGTCTTCTGCGGGCAGGATCTCTTCGAGGGCGGCCTGCACCCGGTCCAGGTCGCGGTAGTCGGGAACGACCACGACGGCGCCGCGTCCGGACTGCCGGACGGCCGCCACCGCCTGCGCGACAAGCCGCGGCCAGCCGTCCGGGCCGAAGCCCTGCAGGGCACTGAGGGCAGCGCGGGGCGAGCCTCCGGACGCGAGATGGCGGAGGAAGGCGGCGCCGTTCCGGTAACTGGTCCAGCCGGAGCCGGACAGGTCATGCCCCGCCGCGGGAGGCTCCGCCGGTTCGTTGCCGGCTAGTTCCTTCTCCACTTTGACCACCCGCGGCGGGATGGCCACGCGGAGCACGTCGCTGACGGTGCCTGCGTAGCGGGCGGCCACGCGCCCGGCGAGTTCCTGCAGGGCCGGAGTCAGCACAGCTACCGGCGAGAGAACCTTGTGCAGCGGAACCAGGGGCTGGCCGGCGTCGGACTCCTCGACCCGGTCCAGGATGTAGCCACCGAGTTCCTGGCCGCTGAACTTCACCCGGACTCGCACCCCCGGCTGGGCGTCCTCATCCAGTTCGGCGGGCACACTGTAGTCGAACGGCCGGTCCAGGTGCGGCAGCGGGGATTCGATGAGCACGCGCGCCACCGGACGGACGGCAGCCAGCGGCGGACCACCGGCGGCTCTGGCCGTGGCCGGGAACCCCTGCAGCAGTGACAGCTGCAGCGGCGCCGGCGTGGGGTTCGAAGACATGCCGTTAGAAGACAGGCCGTTGGACGACATGCTGTTGGAAGACATGGCGCCTTACCTCCGTCCTGGGTTACTCATCAGCACATCACACGGGTCTGACATTCCCGGGTGCTGACGGCCGCAGAGGGGACGGTTCAGGCGTTGAAGTACGCCTTCAGGTCGTCCACGCGGTCCAGGCGCTCCCAGGTGAAGTCCGGATCATCGCGCCCGAAGTGGCCGTGGGCGGCCGTCTTGGCGTAGATGGGACGCTTGAGGTCCAGGGCGTCGATGATGGCGCGGGGACGCAGATCGAAAATCTCGGCGATCGCGGCGCCGATCCTTGCCGGGTCAACGGTCTCGGTGCCGAAGGTCTCGACGTAGGTTCCTACGGGGCGGGCCTGGCCGATCGCGTAGGCGATCTGGATCTCAGCGCGCTTGGCGAGTCCCGCAGCCACCACGTTCTTGGCAACCCAGCGCATGGCGTACGCCGCGGAGCGGTCCACCTTGGACGGGTCCTTGCCGGAGAAGGCGCCGCCGCCGTGCCGGGCCATGCCGCCGTAGGTGTCCACGATGATCTTGCGGCCGGTGAGTCCGGCGTCGCCCACCGGGCCACCGATCACGAACGCGCCGGCGGGGTTCAGGATGTTGTTGGTGCGCGAAATGTCCAGGTCCGCGAGGGCGAGGACGGGGTCGATGACGTGCGTCGCGAGGTCGGCACGGAGCTGGTCCAGGCTGAAGCCGTCGGCGTGCTGGCTGGAGATCACCACCGTCTCCACGGAAACCGGCCGGTCGCCGTCGTACCCGATGGTGACCTGGGTCTTGCCGTCCGGGCGGAGGTAGTCCAGTTCGCCGTTCTTGCGGACCTCGGTGAGGCGTTCCGAGAGGCGGTGCGCGATCCAGATCGGCGTGGGCATGTAGGACGGGGTCTCGTCGCTGGCGTAGCCGAACATCAGGCCCTGGTCACCGGCGCCCTGGAGGTCGTAGTCATCCTCCTGGCGGCCTTCGCGTGCCTCCAGCGAGTTGAAAACGCCGCCGGCGATGTCGTTGGACTGCTGGCCGATGGACACGGAAACACCGCAGCGCGCGCCGTCGAAGCCGTTGGCGGAGGAGTCATAGCCGATGCCCAGAATGGTCTCTCGGACGATCTGGGGAATCTCAACGTAGGCGTCAGTAGTCACTTCACCGGCCACGTGGACCAGGCCGGTGGTGGCCATGGTCTCGACGGCGACGCGGGACTCGGGGTCCTTGTCCAGCAGGGCGTCCAAAATCGCATCACTGATCTGGTCACAGATCTTGTCCGGGTGCCCTTCAGTTACCGACTCCGAGGTGAAGAGCCGAAGCGCGGCGGGTGCGGACCCGTGGGATTCTGGAATGTGCAGCGGTAAAGTCACTCAACTACCTTACTCGTTGGCAAACGGAGGCGCGGCAGCGTGTGTCCCCATGCTAAGGAGACGTTGCTTACGCCCGTCAGGTTCGCGGATAGGCCCGGCTCAGTTCGGAGCCGACCCGGTCAATGACAATGGCGGCGACGTCCTGCTTGGAGCCGGACGCCGACTGGGGTTCGGAACCGGCCCGCGAGAGGATGACCACGGAGTTGTGGTCCTGGCCGAACACCCTGCCGGACCCCACGTGGTTGACCACCAGCAGGTCACAGCCCTTGCGCCTCAGCTTCGCCTCGGCGTAGGAGAGCACATCACCCTGCTCATCCCCCGTTTCGGCGGCGAAGCCCACCACCAGCTGGCTGCTGCCTCCGGCGTCGCGGACCCCGACCAGCTCGTGCAGGATGTCGGGGTTGCGGACCAGCGTGATGACGGGGTCGGCGGTATCGTCCCGCTTCTTGATCTTGGTTCCGGACACCTCGGCGGGCCGGAAGTCGGCCACGGCCGCTGCCATGATGACGACGTCGGAATCGGCTGCCGCTGCCAGCATGGCTTCGCGCAGCTGCAGGGCGGTTTCGACGACGACGAGTTCGACGCCCGCAGGGGCGGGCACCTCCATGTGGGCGGCCACGAGCCGCACGGTGGCTCCGGCGTCGCGGGCGGCGGCGGCCAGCGCCACACCCTGCTTGCCGGAGGAGCGGTTGCCCAGGAACCGGACGGGGTCCAGCGGCTCACGGGTACCGCCGGAGCTGATGGTCACCATGCGGCCGGCCAGCGGGAAGAGCGGCCCGGTGGAGTTCGCGTCCGGGGTACCGTCGGCCGACGGGGACAGCGGGGCGTCAGCCTGGAGGCCATGCGCCAGTGCCATGGCGGCTTCGAAGATGGCTTCGGGTTCCGGAAGCCGGCCGGGGCCGGAATCGCTGCCGGTCAGCCGCCCGCTGGCAGGTTCAAGGACCGTCACGCCACGGCTGCGCAGCGTTTCGACGTTGGCCTGGGTGGCTGCATGCTGCCACATTTCGGTGTGCATGGCCGGGGCAAACAGCACCGGACCGCTCGCCATCAGGAGCGTGTTGGTGAGCAGGTCGCTGGCCTGGCCGGCGGCGGCACGGGCCAGGAGGTCGGCCGTGGCGGGTGCCACGACGATCAGGTCTGCCTCGTGGCCCAGCCGGACGTGCTTCACCTGGTCAACGTCGTCGAAGACGCTGTTGGTCACCGGGTTCCCGGACAGCGCCTCCCAGGTGGCCACGCCGACAAAGCGGGTGGCTGCTTCCGTGGGGATGACGGTAACGCCGTGTCCGGCTTCAGTAAAAAGCCGGAGGAGCGATGCCACCTTGTAGGCGGCGATCCCTCCCCCGACTCCGAGGACTATGCGCACGTGAACTCCGTCAGCAGGCAGTCTGTTTACTCTGCGGAGTTTACTCTGCAGCTTCGATCGGCGTGGAAACCAGCTTGCCCTCGTTGATCTCGCGCAGGGCGATGGACAGCGACTTCTCGTTCAGCTTGGTGTCGACCAGGGGGCCGACATACTCGAACAGGCCCTCGTGCAGCTGTGCGTAGTACGCGTTGATCTGGCGTGCACGCTTGGCACCGAAGATCACCAGGCCGTACTTGGAATCAGCCGCCTGGAGCAGCGAATCGATCGGCGGGTTGATGATGCCTTCAAGGTTCGTGGACACGAATTCTCCAAATTTCTAACGGGCTGACGGCGTCTGCGTCTGGCGCGGGTGCGGGGTCAGCCCCATGAGTGAAACAAGCTCGTCCGCTGCCCGGCGGACGTCGTCATTGATGACGGTGTGGTCGAACTCCGGTTCAGCAGCAAGTTCTACTTTACCGGTTTCCAGCCGGCGCTGCTGTTCCTCGGCCGATTCGGTGCCACGGCCCACCAGCCGGCGCACCAGTTCTTCCCAGCTGGGCGGTGCCAGGAACACGAACTGGGCATCCGGGACGGCCTGCTTCACCTGCCGTGCGCCCTGCAGGTCGATCTCCAGCAGCACGGAGCGGCCTTCGGCGATGGCCTGGTTGACGGTGCTCTTCAGGGTTCCGTAGGTGTTCTGTCCGTGCACCACCGCCCATTCCAGGAATTCGCCGGCGGCCACGAGGGACTCGAACTCTTCCTTGGACTTGAAGTAGTAGTGCACACCGTCGATCTCACCGGGCCGCGGGGCCCGGGTGGTGGCCGAAACGGACAGCCAGACCTCGGGATAGGTATCGCGGATATAGGTGGACACGGTGCCTTTGCCAACAGCCGTAGGACCAGCGAGGACTGTCAGTCCGGGTTTGTTGATCACGTATTCCTTTGGGCGGTCTACAGATGACTCTGTTCGGATAAAGCTATTTCTCGTTCATAAAATCTACCAGCGCCCGGCGCTGGTGAATGCCCAGGCCACGGACCCGGCGGGACGCGGCGATGCCGAGGCTGTCCATGATGGCCGCGGCCCGGACCTTCCCGATCCCCGGCAGTGCCTCGAGGAGTTCCGAAACGCGCATGCGCGCTATGGCCTCCTCGGTGCCGCCGGAGTCCAGGATCTGGGCCACGGTCAGGTCCCCGGATTTGAGCCGCTCCTTGGCCGAGGCCCTGGCAGCCCTTGCCGCCGCGGCCTTCCTCAGTGCGTCGGAACGTTCCTGCGGTGACAAGGGTCGCAAGCTCACGGTCATTCCCCTGGGGTCAGCCAACGGATCCGCGGCCGGCGGCGTTGGAGCAGCCACGGATTTGTCCTGAACCTACTCCCTGCCGGCCGGAGAAATCAATGCGCTATTCGGAGCGGAGTCCGGCGAGGGTGCGCTGCGCCGCCTCGGTCAGCTCCCGGACGCCGGGGCCGGCCTTGAGGATGTCCCGGCTGGAGGTTCCCAGGACCTGGGGGTAAGCGGCACCGAAGGTCTTCCGCAGGTCAGCCGGAGTGGCCCCCTGGGCGCCCAGGCCCGGCGCGAGGATCGGCCCGCGGACGGCCCCCAGGTCAAGCTGCAGGTCAGCCAGTGCCGTGCCTACGGTGGCTCCCACCACGAGGCCCGCCGAGCCGAGGGGCCCGGAGTACCGTTCGTTCTCCGCCGCGGCGGCCTGGACGATCCGGCGTGCCACGGAGTCGCTTCCGCCCACGTGCTGCACGGAGGCGCCTTCCGGGTTGGAGGTCAGCGCCAGGACGAACACGCCCCGGCCGTGCTCGGCAGCGAGATCCAGGGCCGGCCGTAGAGACTCGAAGCCCAGATACGGGCTCAGGGTCACGGAATCCGCGGCCAGGGCGGAGCCGTCACGGAGCCAGGCGTCGGCGTAGGCGGCCATGGTGGACCCGATGTCGCCGCGCTTGGCGTCGGCGATGCTCAGCACGCCGGCATCGGCCGCGGCGGCCAGTGTCCGTTCCAGGACCGCAATCCCGGCGGAGCCGTGCCGCTCGTAGAGCGCCACCTGGGGTTTGACCGCGGCAGCGAGCGAACCCACGGCCTCCAGAACGGTGAGCGAGAAACGCTCCAGGCCGGCGGCGTCGTCGTTCAGTCCCCAGCTGCCCAGCAGGGCGGGGTGGGGATCAATCCCGACGCACAGCGGACCGCGGTCCGCCATGGCCCGGCCCAGCCGGGAGCCGAACGACTCCCGGGCGGAGCCTGCGGCAGTGTTCCCTGCCTCAGGCATTCTGCGCTGCCGGACTCTGCGCTGCGGTCTTCTGCAGGGCGGCCTCCTGCGACGCAAGGAGCGCGGCCGCGTGCTCCTGCAGGCTGGTCACGGACCAGGCGTAGGTGCGCAGCGCCTCAATCGCCTGGACGGCGGCATTGAACTCGGCCACCGTGGTGATGCACGGGATGCCGATGGAGGTGGCGGCGGCACGGAGTTCGTATCCGTCGCTGCGGGCCTCGCCGCCGGACGGGGTGTTGAACACCATGTCGATCTCGCCGCCGATCACGAGGTCGGCGATGGTGCCTTCACCTTCGGCGCTGCTGCCCTCGGCCACCTTGCGGACCGGAGTGGCCTGGATGCCGTTGCGGCGCAGGACGTCGGCGGTGCCGCCGGTGGAGACGATCTCGAAGCCGAGGTCGGAGAGTCGCTTGACGCCCATGATGACAGAACGCTTGTCGCGGTTGGCCACGGACACGAAGACCTTGCCTTCGGTGGGCAGGGCGTTGTTGGCGCCGGCCTGGCTCTTGGCGAAGGCGGTGTCGAAGTGCTTGTCAATGCCCATGACCTCGCCGGTGGAGCGCATTTCCGGTCCGAGCAGCGAGTCCACCACGGTGCCTTCCGGGGTGCGGAAGCGGCTGAACGGCAGGACTGCTTCCTTGACGGACACGGGGGCGTCCAGCGGCAGCGTGGAGCCGTCGCCGGTTTCCGGCAGTATCTTGTACGCGCTGCGGAGCTGGCCGATGGTCACGCCGGTGCCGATCAGTGCAGCGGCCTTGGCCATCTGCACGCCGGTGGCCTTGGAGACGAAGGGCACGGTCCGGGAGGCGCGCGGGTTGGCTTCCAGGACGTACAGGACGTCGGAGGCCAGCGCGAACTGGATGTTGATGAGGCCGCGGACGCCCACTCCCTCGGCGATGGCCCGGGTGGCGGTGCGGACGCGCTCCAGCACGTCGTTGCCCAGGGTGATCGGAGGCAGGACGCATGCGGAGTCGCCGGAATGGATGCCGGCTTCCTCGATGTGCTCCATGATGCCGCCCAGGTACATGTCGGTTCCGTCGAAGAGGGCGTCCACGTCGATTTCGACGGCGTCCTCGAGGAAGCGGTCGATCAGCACCGGGTGGTCCGGGGTGATCTCGGTGGCGTTGGCGATGTAGCGGGACAGGTTCGGCTCGTCGTAGACGATTTCCATGCCGCGGCCGCCCAGGACGTAGGACGGTCGGACCAGGACCGGGTAGCCGATCTCGTCGGCGATCTTCTTGGCTTCCTCGAAGGAGACGGCGGTGCCGTTCTTCGGGGAAACCAGGCCGGCTTCGTCAAGCACCCGGGCGAAGGCGCCGCGGTGCTCGGCGAGGTCGATCGCTTCGGGCGAGGTGCCCAGGATGGGCACGCCGGCGTCGGCCAGCTGCTGGGCCAGCTTCAGCGGGGTCTGGCCGCCGAGCTGCACGAAGACGCCCATGACGCCGCCGGTGCGTTCCTCGGCCGCGATGACCTCGAGGACGTCCTCCAGGGTCAGCGGTTCGAAGTACAGCCGGGTGGAGATGTCGTAGTCGGTGGACACGGTTTCCGGGTTGCAGTTGACCATGACCGTCTCGTAGCCGGCCTTGCGGAGCGCCATGGAGGCGTGGACGCAGGAGTAGTCGAACTCGATGCCCTGGCCGATGCGGTTGGGCCCGGAGCCGAGGATGAGGATGGACGGCTTGGAGTGCAGCGCAACCTCGTCCTCCTCGTCGTAGGCCGAGTAGTGGTACGGCGTGTAGGCGGCGAACTCGGCGGCGCAGGTGTCAACGGTCTTGTAGACCGGGCGGACGCCGAGTGCCTGGCGGACGCCGCGGACAACGGCCTCGGAGTTGTGCGTCAGCGCGCCGATCTGCTCGTCGGAGAAGCCGTGCCGCTTGGCGCGGCGGAGCATGTCCACCGTCAGGGCGCCGGATCGGCGGATCTCCTGGGAGATCTCGTTGAGCAGCTGCAGCTGGTCCAGGAACCAGGGGTCGATCTTGGTGGCCTCGAAGAGTTCTTCCACGCTGGCGCCGCCGAGCAGGGCACGCTGCACCTGGTGCAGGCGTTCCGTCGTCGGGCGCTTGGCCTTCTCGATGAGCTCCGGGACTTCCCATTCGGGGACGGAGCTGAAGTCCAGCTGCGAGCCCTTCTGTTCGAGGGAGCGCAGGGCCTTCTGGAGGGCCTCGGTAAAGTTGCGGCCTATGGCCATGGCCTCGCCCACCGACTTCATGGTGGTGGTCAGTGTGGGGTCGGCGGCCGGGAACTTCTCGAACGCGAACCGCGGGACCTTGACCACCACGTAGTCGAGCGTGGGCTCGAAGGAGGCGGGGGTCTTCTGGGTGATGTCGTTGGGGATCTCGTCCAGGGTGTAGCCGAGCGAGAGCTTGGTGGCGATCTTGGCGATGGCGAAGCCGGTGGCCTTGGAGGCCAGCGCAGAGGAACGGGACACGCGCGGGTTCATTTCGATGACCACCACGCGGCCGGTTGCGGGATCGATGGCGAACTGGATGTTACAGCCGCCGGTGTCCACGCCGACCTCGCGGATGACCGCGATGGAGATGTCGCGGAGCCGCTGGTATTCGCGGTCGGTGAGGGTCAGTGCCGGTGCAACGGTGATGGAGTCACCCGTGTGCACGCCCACGGGATCGAAGTTTTCGATGGAGCAGACGACAACCACGTTGTCGTTCTTGTCCCGCATCATTTCCAGCTCGTATTCCTTCCAGCCGAGGATACTCTCTTCGAGCAGCACCTCGCTGGTGGGGCTGTACTGCAGACCCTGGCCGACGATCCGGCGGAGGTCCTCTTCGTTGTACGCCAGGCCGGAACCGAGGCCGCCCATGGTGAAGGAGGGGCGGACCACCATGGGGTAACCGAGGTCCTCGGCTGCCTTCAGGGCCTCGTCCATGCTGTGGATGATGTGGCTGCGGGCGGATTCGGCGCCGCAGCGCTCCACGACGCCCTTGAACTTTTCGCGGTCCTCGCCGAGCTCGATCGCGGCGATATTCGCGCCGATCAGTTCCACGTTGTACTTCTCCAGCACACCGTTCTTGTCCAGCGCGATGGCGGTGTTCAGCGCCGTCTGGCCGCCCAGGGTGGGCAGCACGGCGTCCGGGCGCTCCTTGGCGATGATCTTCTCCACCACCTCGGGGGTGATGGGCTCGATGTAGGTGGCGTCGGCGAACTCCGGGTCGGTCATGATGGTGGCCGGGTTGGAATTGACGAGGATGACGCGCAGGCCTTCCTCCTTGAGGACGCGAAGGGCCTGCGTGCCGGAGTAGTCGAATTCAGCGGCCTGGCCGATGACGATCGGGCCGGAACCGATGACCAGGACGCTCTTAAGGTCAGTTCTCTTGGGCATTACTTCTTGTCCTCAGTCTTGTTGTCAGTCGTGTTCGGCTCGGCCGGGTTCTGCTGGGCCTCTGCGGGGTGCTGGGCGTCCACGGGTTCCTTGGACAGGTTGGCGGTGCGGCCGTCGGTGTTTGGCTTAGTGTCTTCCATCAGGTCGATGAAGCGGTCGAAGAGGTAGGCGGCGTCGTGCGGGCCGGCGGCGGCTTCCGGGTGGTACTGGACGGAGAAGGCCGGGATGTCCAGGCAGGCCAGGCCTTCCACGACCTCGTCATTCAGGCTGACGTGGCTGACCTCGACCCGTCCGTAGCGCTCTTCCGGGGCGTTGGTGGGGCCGTCCAGGGGGGCGTCGACGGCGAAGCCGTGGTTCTGCGAGGTGATCTCCACCTTGCCCGTGCGGCGGTCCATGACGGGCTGGTTGATGCCGCGGTGGCCGTAGCGCAGCTTGTAGGTGCCGAAGCCGAGGGCACGGCCCAGGATCTGGTTGCCGAAGCAAATGCCGAAGTAGGGCAGCTTCTCGTCCAGGACGGTGCGGAGCAGTTTGACCTGGTTGTCGGCGGTGGCGGGGTCGCCGGGGCCGTTGGACATGAAGAAACCGTCGGGGCTGACGGCCCTGACGTCGTCGATGGTGGCCGTGGCGGGCAGCACGTGGACGCGGACGCCGCGCTCGGCGAAGCGGACCGGCGTCATGGCCTTGATGCCGAGGTCAATCGCCGCGATGCTGAAGCGTGCGTCGCCGTCCCAGCCGTGGTCCTTCGGCTCCACCACGTAGGCTTCGTCGATGCTGACTTCCTCGGCCAGGCGGGCTCCCTCCATCGGCTCGCTGGCGAGCACGGCGTCAACGAGTTCCTTGTCCGTGGCCTGGGCTGCCTCGCCGGAGAAGATGCCGGCGCGCATGGTCTTGTGCTCGCGGAGGTGCCGGGTGATGGCGCGGGTGTCCACGCCCTGGATGCCCACGATGCCCTGTTCGACGAGTTCGTCGTCCAGGCTGCGTTCGGAGCGCCAGTTGGAGGGGCGGCGGGCGGCGTCACGGACGATGTATCCGGCGACCCAGATGCGGCGGGATTCGGCGTCCTCACTGTTAACACCGGTGTTGCCGATATGCGGCGCCGTCTGCACCACCAGCTGGCGTGCGTAGGACGGGTCGGTAATGGTCTCCTGGTAGCCGGTCATGCCGGTGGCGAAGACCGCTTCCCCCAGGGCGGTGCCCTGCGCGCCGTAGCTGCGGCCGCGGAAGATGCGGCCGTCTTCGAGTACCAGGACGGCGGGGGTGGATGCTGCTGCCTGCGGCGCAGTTCCTGCGTTTACTGTCACTTCGGTTTCCGTCACTTTATTACTTTCCACTATGGGCACCTGCCTGGGGGCCTGGGGAGATCATTTCCTGAAGTTGCTGGAGGATGGCCGGCTTGTCCGCGGCGCTGCGGGTGCGGAAGCCGGTGTCCAGGGCGTGGGTTCCGAGCATCCAGCTGACAATGAGCAGCCCGTCCTTTTCCACGAATTTACCGGCCATGCCGCTGTCCTGCCGAACACTGGCCAAACTGCCCGCCGGGATAAACAGCGGCCCGGCGCCGGAACGGTCAAAAAGCACGCCCTCCGGATGGATGGAGAGCTGCGCGTTGGTGCGGATGCCGAGGCCGTGTACGGCGATCCTGTCCAGCCAGTCGCCCGCGGTGGTGGAGGCCACGTACTGGCCTTCCGCCGACAGCAGCGGTTCGCCCAGCCCGGCAGGAACCGCCGGCAGCTGGTCGATGCCGGACTGCCGCCTGAGCCGGTTGCGCCAGCCGATCCAGATCAGGACGAAAACGACGGCGACGACGGCCAGCATGGCAAGTCCGGGAAGGACTTTTTCCATCAGTTGGCCCCCGCCGCGCCGGCGACCGGCGCCTCCGAGGGGTAGCGGTAGGGCGTGTTGAGCTTTCCGTCCAGGACCGTGGGGTGTCCCTTGAAGAACGTCGCCACAACCTTGCCGGGCAGCTCCATACCGCGGAACGGCGAGTTGCGTCCCATGGTTGCCATGGCGGAGGGATCCACGGTCCAGCGCGCAGCCGGATCGACGAGCACAATGTTGGCGGGTTCGCCCTTTTCGAGCGGCCGGCCCTGGTCCGCCAGCCGTCCGATGCCGGCCGGGGCAGAGGACGTTACCCGGGCGAAGTCCGCCCAAGTCATCAGGCCGGTTTCGATCATGGCGTGCTGGACCACAGAGAGCGCGGTTTCCAGTCCCGTCATGCCCATGGCCGCCTGCGCCCACTCGCATTCCTTGTGCTCGCTCGGGTGCGGGGCGTGATCGGTGCCGACGACGTCGATGGTGCCGTCCGCGAGGGCGGCGCGCAGGGCCTGGACGTCCTCGTTGGTGCGCAGCGGCGGGTTGACCTTGTAGACGGGGTCATAGCTGCGGACCAGGTCATCGGTGAGCAGCAGGTGGTGCGGGGTGACTTCGGCGGTGACGTTGATGCCGCGGCCCTTGGCCCAGCGGATGATTTCGACCGAACCTGCGGTGGACACGTGGCAGACGTGGAGCCGGGAGGCCACGTGCTGGGTAAGCAGGACGTCGCGGGCGATGATGCTTTCCTCGGCCACTGCCGGCCAGCCGGTCAGGCCGAGGACGGCGGAAACCTCGCCCTCGTTCATCTGGGCCCCGGCGGTGAGGCGGGGTTCCTGCGCGTGCTGGGCCACAACGCCGTCGAACGCCTTGACGTACTCGAGGGCGCGTCGCATCAGGACCGGATCGTGGACGCAGATGCCGTCGTCGGAGAACATGCGGACGTGGGCGCGGGAGTCGGCCATGGCGCCGAGCTCGGCGAGCTGCTCGCCGGCGAGCCCCACGGTGACCGCGCCCACGGGGCGGACGTCCACCCAGCCGGCGGCCCGGCCCAGGCTGTAGACCTGCTCCACCACGCCGGCGGTGTCCGCCACCGGGGTGCTGTTGGCCATGGCGTGCACGGCGGTGAAGCCGCCGAGGGCTGCAGCGCGGGTGCCGGTTTCCACCGTTTCGGCGTCTTCGCGGCCCGGTTCCCGGAGGTGGGTGTGGACGTCCACCATGCCCGGCAGGGCGACGAGGCCGCTGGCATCGATCACTGTGGCGCCGTCAGCCGTGTCTGTCTCTGACAGATTGGTGCCGCGTGCCGTGATCACGCCGCCGCGGATGAGCAGGTCCTCGGCGTCGCCGCCCAGGATTGCGGCGCCCCGGATAAGGTACGTGGTTTCTTCAGCCATCAGTTGCTCTCCTTCAGGGTGGCGGCTGGTTCACGGGTATCCCCGGAGAGCAGCAGGTACAGGGCGGCCATGCGGATCGACACGCCGTTCTTCACCTGCGCGAGCACAGTGGAACGGGGCGAATCGGCGGCGGCCGCGGAAATTTCCAGGCCCCGGTTCATAGGTCCGGGGTGCATGATGATGGTGTCCTTCAGGCCCAGGCTGTCCAGGGCGCGGAGCCTGTTGTCATCGAAACCCCAGCGGCGTGAGTACTCCCGGGTGGACGGGAAGAACGAGGCGTTCATCCGCTCGCCCTGGACGCGAAGCATCATGACCGCGTCGACGCCCTTTTCAAGGGTCTCGTCCATGTCGTAGCTGACGCTGCAGGGCCAGCGTTCGACGCCGATGGGCAGCAGCGTGGGCGGCGCCACGAGGGTGACGTCGGCGCCGAGCGTGCGCAGGAGCCAGACGTTGGACCGCGCCACCCTGGAGTGCAGGACGTCCCCGGCGATGGCGACGCGCATGCCGCGCAGGTCTGCACCTGTTGAGGGGAGGCCTGAGAGTTTAGTCCAGTGCCGCCGCATGGTGAACGCGTCCAGCAGCGCCTGCGTGGGGTGCTCGTGGGTGCCGTCGCCGGCGTTGATGACGGCGGCATCGATCCAGTCGGTAGCCGCCAGCCGGTGCGGTGCACCGGAGGCCCAGTGGCGGATCACGACGGCGTCAGCACCCATGGCGGACAGCGTCTGGGCTGTGTCCTTGAGCGATTCGCCCTTGGAGACCGACGACCCCTTGGCGGCGAAGTTGATGACGTCCGCGGAGAGCCGCTTGGCTGCGGCCTCGAAGGAAATGCGGGTCCGGGTGGAATCCTCGAAGAAAAGGTTCACCACGGTCCGTCCACGCAGGGCAGGCAGTTTCTTGACCTCGCGCTCCCCCACGGTGGACATCTCTTCGGCGGTGTCGAGGATGCGGACGGCGTTGGCCAGGCTGAGGTCTTCAGTGGAGAGCAGGTGTTTCATGCGCCGCCCTCGATGACCACTTCGTTGACTGCCTGGCCGTCGACGGCGTCGGTCTCCTCGAGCCGGACCCGGACCTTTTCGGCAGAGGACGTGGGCAGGTTCTTGCCCACGTGGTCGGCGCGGATGGGAAGTTCGCGGTGGCCGCGGTCAATCAGTACGGCGAGGCGCACGATGCGCGGCCGGCCGAGGTCCACGAGGGCGTCGAGGGCTGCGCGGATCGTCCGGCCGGAGTACAGGACGTCATCGATCAGCACAACGACCTTGTTGTCGATGCCTGTCAGCGGCAGCTGGGTAGGGTGCGGCGGCCTGGTGGGCTGGTGCGAGAGGTCGTCGCGGAACATGGTGACGTCCAGCTGGCCAACGATGGCGGCGGCGTCCACTGCGGGATCGGCGGCGGCGATTTTCTGGGCCAGCCGGACTGCCAGCGGGTAGCCGCGGCGGGGAATACCCAGCAGCACCAGGTCCTTGGAGCCCTTGTTGGCTTCGAGGATCTCATGGGCGATACGAGTGAGGGCACGGTCGATGTCCGCCTGGTTGAGAACAACCCTGGCCGGTACCGGTGCCTGCGTGACAGAAGTCATCGCTCGTCTCCCCTTTCCCCGCCTCACGGGACGGAATTAAAAAAGGAACATTTGCCTTCCAAAATTACCACACGGGTTTCCGCTCCCGGCGCGGAAAGAGGGCGTCCTCCGTCACACCGCAGCGCGCGCTGTGTTGACCGCCCCGGCGCTTTGTTGCCCACCGCGCGGCACATAGGCTCGTGTCTATGTCGATGAACCCGCAGCAGCCGCCTTCCGGTCCTGACCGGAACCGCTCAGCCTGGCACCGCCCCGGCGACTCCGGGCGGCAGTTCCAGCACCAGCCCGCGAATCCGAGCTGGATGGGCCACGTCCAGCCGCAGAACTACCGGCCGGCGCCGGGGCACAGCGGCGGCACTGTAGACCAGGTCATCCCGGAGTCCGCGTCAACGGTCGCCGCCCGCCCTGGGGCAGGGACCCTGGGACTCGTCGTGGGCGGCGGGATACTTGCCTTCGTCAGCCTGTTCCTCGTGGTGCCGTTCCTTCTGGCCAGCACCGGCGTGACCGGATTCGTCATCGGTTTTTTTGCGTCCCTGGTTCCGCTGGCGGCGGTGCTGTTCGCCGCCGCTGTCATTGACCGCTGGGAACCCGAGCCGAAGCGCCTACTGCTGTTTGCCTTTACCTGGGGTGCGGCCGTGTCCATCGCGGTGACGCTGCTCATTCAGCCGGTCTTCGCCCTCGCGGCCCCTGCCACCGACGAGGCGTCCTTCCGCGACTTCATGACTACCGTGCAGGCCCCCGTGGTGGAGGAGTTCGCGAAGTCCCTGGGCCTGCTGCTGCTCCTGCTGTTCGCCCGCCGCAACTTTGACGGCCCGGTGGACGGCGTGGTGTTTGCCTTCACGATTGCCGGCGGCTTCGCCTTCACCGAGAACATCCTCTACTTCGGGCGGGCGATCGCCGAGTCAAGCACTCCCGGCAGCGACCTTGTCCAGATCTTCTTCCTGCGCGGAGTGATGTCGCCGTTCGCGCACGCCATCTTCACGGGGACCACCGGCCTGATCATGGGCCTGGCGGCGCGGCGCTGGCACCCGGGCATTTCGGTGCTCGCGTTCTTCGTGGGACTGGTCCCCGCCATGATCCTGCACAACAGGTGGAACAGCATGGGGCAGGATTTCCTGGCCCAGTACGTGGTGGTGCAGGTACCCATCTTCCTGCTCGCGGTGGCCTGCATCGTGGTGCTGCGGGTCGCGGAAACGCGCCTCACCAGGCAGCGCCTCCAGGAGTACGCCGCGGCCGGGTGGTTCGCCCCGGCCGAGGTGGAACTGCTGTCCACTCCCGGCGGCCGCCGGCAGGCCGTCCGCTGGGCGGGGTCCTACAACCGGGACGAGGAGATGAAGGAGTTCGTCAAGGCGGCGACGCGGCTGGCCTTCACCCGGCAGCGGATACTCAGCGGCAGGGATGTGCCGGCCCACCAGCAGGACGAAGTGCAGCAGCTGCGCCACCTGAGTGCACTGCGTGCCGCCGTCCAGCAGTAAGGTCCGGTCCAGCAGTAAGGTCCTAATGCAGCAGTAGCGGAACCGCAGAAAGCCCCTGCCGGCGTACCGGCAGGGGCTTTCTGCGTAGAAGGCAGCTCAGGCGAGCAGGGACGGCTTCAGCTGCTGAAGGCGCCCCAGGAGGCCGTTGATGAACGACGGCGACTCGTCCGTGGAGAGCGTCTTGGCCAGAGCGACGGCTTCGCTGACGGCAACGCCGTCGGGAACGTCGTCGTTGTAGAGCAGCTCCCAGGTGCCGATCCGCAGGATGATGCGGTCAACGGAGGGCATGCGCTCCAGGGTCCAGCCCTGCGAGTAAGTCTCCAGGAATTCGTCGATGGTGGCCTGCATGGACACCACGCCCTCGACGATCTCGAGGGTGTATGGATTGACGATCTGGTCGGTCCTCTCGCGGCGCGCGCGTAGCACGTCGAAGGCCGAGACAGAACGCTGCTCGGCTTCGAAGAGGACCTCAAGAGCCCTGTTGCGGGCTTTACCGCGGGCGCTCACTACTCGCTGACCCGGCCCAGGTAGCTGCCATCGCGGGTGTCAACCTTGACCTTGGTGTTGTTCTCGACGAACAGCGGCACCTGGATCTCGTAGCCCGTCTCCAGGGTGGCGGGCTTGGTGCCGGCGGAGGAGCGGTCGCCCTGCAGGCCCGGCTCGGTGTAGGTGATTTCCAGGACAACGCTCGGCGGCAGCTCGATGTACAGCGGGTTGCCTTCGTGGATGGCGATGTTGACCATCTGGTTTTCCAGCATGAAGTTGGTGGCATCGCCCACGGTGGCGCCGGAAACGGTGATCTGGTCGTAGTCCTGGGTGTCCATGAAGACGAAGTCGGCGCCGTCCTGGTACAGGTACTGGTAGTCGCGGCGGTCCACGGTGGCGGTCTCGATCTTGAGGCCGGCGTTGAAGGTCTTGTCCACTACCTTGCCGGACATGACGTTGCGCATCTTGGTGCGGACGAAGGCGCCGCCCTTGCCCGGCTTGACGTGCTGGAACTCAATGACGTTCCAGAGCTGGCCCTCAAGCTTCAGGACGGTTCCGTTCTTGATGTCGTTTGTGGTTGCCACTGGTTTCCTCTGGTTGTGTCTGACTGGTTCTAGCTGCCAGCTGGTATGCCAAGCAGGCAGGCCGAACGGCGCACCAGCGTGTATTTATCAAAAATCCAGAAACTATTCTAACGGAAAAGGCGGGCCCGGTTTTCGGGGCTGCGGGGCGCCGCAGCCGGTGGACCAATCCGGCGCAGCCGGAAGAACGGTCAGGAGGCCAGTTCGAGGACGTCCCGCGCCCGCTGCAGCGCCACCGTGGAGGAATAGATGAGGGCTGCATCGGCGGACTGCGCCACCCGGAGGTCCAGCGCCCGGGCGAAGGATTCCACCGCGGCACCGATGTTCCCTGCGACGAAGTGCGTCCGTCCGAGGTACTGGTGGACGAGGGCCTCGTTGGCGGTTCCGTGTGCCTCTCCGAGGAGCTGCCGGAAGAGTTCAACGGCGCGGTCGTAGCGGTGGGCTACGCGCAGGACATCCGCCTCGTAGGCCCGGAGCCGGAACGACTCGGGATCCTTGTAACGGGCTTCTGCCAGCAGTTCGGCGGCGTCGGCCGCGTGCCCCTCCACGAGCAGCACCAGGACCCGTTCGGCGGGGTCGGTGGATGCCTCGAGCGCGGCGGCGCATGTCTCTTCGCTGATGATTTCAGGAAGCAGCGATTCCGGGTTGATCCGGATCCCCGGGAACCCGCCGTCGGGCCATTCGATCGTTCCGCCCTGGTCTTCGCGCATCAGGAGGCAATCTCCTGGTAGGCGGCGAAGAGCAGGGAGGTATCGGGCACGTCCAAAATTCCCGGCTTGGCGATCCCGTCGAGGACCACGAAGCGGAGCAGGTCGCCGCGGGACTTCTTGTCACGGCGCATGCCGTCCAGGAGCCCCTGCCAGCGGTCACGCCGGTATGTGACGGGCAGCCCGAGGGATTCGAGGATGCTGCGGTGCCGGTCGGCGTCGGCGTCGCTGAGCCGGCCCACGCTGCGGGACAGCTCGGCCGCGAACATCATGCCCACGGAGACGGCAGCGCCGTGCCGCCAGGAGTAGCGTTCCACGAGTTCGATGGCGTGGCCAAGTGTGTGGCCGTAGTTCAGGATTTCCCGGAGTCCGGATTCCTTGAGGTCCTCCGAGACGACGCGGGCCTTGACGGCGATGGCGCGTTCGATGAGTTCGCGCAGGGCGTCGGAGCCGGGATCCGTGACAGCCTCGGGATCCTTCTCCACGAGGTCAAGGATGGCGGGATCGGCGATGAAGCCGCATTTGATGACCTCGGCCATGCCCGAGATGATCTCGTTCCGGGGCAGGGTCTTCAGCGTGTCCAGATCCGTGAGGACGGCTGCGGGCGGGTGGAAGGCGCCCACGAGGTTCTTGCCTTCGGCCGTGTTGATTCCGGTCTTACCGCCCACGGCCGCGTCGACCATGCCGAGGAGGCTGGTGGGCATGTGGATGACCTTGACGCCGCGCAGCCAGGTGGCGGCCACGAAGCCGGCAAGGTCGGTGACAGCGCCCCCGCCGACGGAGACCACGGCATCGGAGCGGGTGAAGTCGTTCTGTCCCAGCACCTGCCAGCAGAACGCAGCCACCTGGATGTGCTTGCCTTCCTCGGCGTCCGGGATCTCGGCGGTGAGGGCGGTGAAGCCGGCAGCTGCGAGTTCATCGCGGACGGTGTCTCCGGTGAGCCGGAGGGCCCGCGGGTGGATGACCAGGACGCGCCGGACGCGCTCCCCCAGCAGCCTCGGGAGGGTGCCGAGCAGGCCGCGGCCAACTACGACGTCGTAGTTGTCCCCGGCCGACTGGCCGGTGACCTTGATGACGGTTGATTCGCTCACTTTTCAACTTCCTGTTTCGCGGCGGCGCTTCCGTTGGCTGCCGTCGTCGCGGTCTTGTTGATCCCGCGGGTGGTGGATCCGGGTGACTTGCGGGCGGCGAAGTCGCACAGCGCCGCTTCCAGCTTCAGGCCCAGCTGCGGCACGGTCCCCTGCCGGACGTCCAGCACGATGTCCGCGAGGCGTTCATAGACCGGCTTCCGGGTGGCGAACAACGCCTTCCATCGCCGGATGCCGTCACCTGCCAGCAGCGGCCGGCCGGAGTTTTTGGCGATCCGGGCGGCAACCGTATCGGCATCACACTCCAGGTAGACCACGGTGCACCGGTCCAGCAGCTGCTGGGTGCCGGAGTCCAGGACTGAGCCACCACCCAGGGAAACTACCGTGGGGGTGCCGGCCGCGGATTCGATGATGCGCGCAACCGTCCGGGCTTCGATCTCCCGGAAGGCACGCTCGCCGCGGCTGGCAAATATATCCGCAATGGAACCGTGGCCCTCCACAATGACGGCGTCGGTATCCACGAACGGGGCGTCCAGCTGTTGCGCCAGCTGCTGCCCGATCGCCGACTTGCCGACAGCCATGGGCCCAATGAGCACAATGGGCCGGTCCCCTGCGGCGCAGGGTGTATTGCTCGGGGGCACTAGAGTCCGATCGTATCCAGCGACGCCGGAATGCTCTCGAGGTAGCCCTTGATGTTGCGGGCGGTCTCGGCCACGGAGTCGCCGCCGAACTTCTCGGTCACGGCCTCGGCCAGGACCAGCGCAACCATGGCCTCGGCCACCACGCCGGCAGCCGGGACAGCACAGACGTCCGAGCGCTGGTGGTGGGCCTTGGCCGCCTCACCGGTGCTGATGTCGATGGTCTTCAGGGCGCGCGGAACGGTGGCGATGGGTTTCATGGCGGCCCTGACGCGCAGGACATCGCCGATGCTCATGCCGCCTTCGATGCCGCCTGCACGGTTGGACGTGCGGATGATCCGGCCGTCAGCGTCCTTGACGATTTCGTCGTGGGCGGCGGACCCGCGGCGTGCGGCGGTGAGGAAACCGTCGCCTACTTCAACGCCCTTGATGGCCTGGATGCCCATGAGGGCGGCGGCCAGGCGGGAATCGAGGCGGCGGTCCCAGTGGACGTAGCTGCCGAGTCCAGGGGGCAGGCCGTAGGCGAGCACCTCCACCACGCCGCCGAGGGTTTCGCCTTCTTTGTGCGCAGCGTCCACCTCGGCAACCATGGCGTCGGACGTTTCGCGGTCGAAGCAGCGCAGCGGATCGGCGTCGAGCGCGATCACGTTCTCCGGCAGCGGCAGCGGCCTGCCCTCGGGGACGGTGACGCTGGCGATGGAGACCGTGTGGCTGACAAGCTCAATGCCCAGGTGCTTCAGGAACTGGGCGGCAACCGTGCCCATGGCGACACGCGTGGCGGTTTCCCGCGCGCTGGCGCGCTCAAGCACGGGACGGGCCTCGTCGAAGCCGTACTTCTGCATTCCGGTGAAGTCGGCGTGTCCGGGGCGCGGCCGGGTCAGCGGGGCGTTGCGCGCCTGACCCTCGAGCTCCTCGGGGGCCACGGGATCGGCCGACATGATCTGTTCCCACTTGGGCCATTCGGTGTTGCCCACCTGGATGGCGACGGGGCCGCCCTGGGTGATGCCGTGCCGGACACCGCCGAGGATCGAGACAACGTCCTGTTCAAACTTCATCCGTGCCCCGCGGCCGTAGCCAAGCCGCCGGCGGGCAAGGGCATCGCCGATCTGCCCGCTGGTGAGTTCAACACCGGCGGGGACGCCTTCAATAATTCCGACCAGTGCCGGGCCATGGGATTCACCGGCGGTCAACCAACGCAACATAAAAACCATCCTGCCATGTCTGGCGGTCAGGACACCCGCCGGGGTGCCCCGACTGCGTCGCACATCACATCTATGACTTCGGCACTGCCGGCGTCCGCCAGGCCCGTGAAGTAACGGATCTGCTCCACCGCCTGGTAGAGCAGCATCTCCAGCCCGGGGACCACCGTTCCGCGGCCCGCGCGCCACGCGGCGGCGATTCGGCTGGGCCAGGGGTCGTAGGCGACGTCGAGAAGGACGCCGTCGGTGCGCCGCCCCAGCGCTTCCAGTTCCGCCGCCATCCCGTCCGCCGCCCGCGGCGGCAGGGTGGAGATTACGACGCCGGCACCGGCCATCGCTTCGACCGCACCGTCCAGGGAATGGACGGTGATGTCCATGCCCAGCCCGCTGGCTGCCGCCCTGGCTTCTGCTGCCCGCGAGGTGTTCCGGACGTACAGGTCCACGGACACCGCGCCAAGCTCCTGCAGGGCTGCCACTGCCGCGGCCGCAGTTCCGCCACCGCCCAGAATGACGCCCGAGGGGCCGTCCGCGGCGCCGGCGTTGCGGAGGGCGTTGACGATCCCCGCGACGTCGGTGTTGTAGCCGATGCACCGGACGGACTCCCCGTCGCCTTCGAACGCCACCGTGTTGATGACGCCGAGGACCCGGGCCACGCCGCGGACCTCGTCCACCTCAGCGACCATGGCCTTCTTCAGCGGCATGGTGACGGACAGTCCCCGCCAGCCGGGTTCGGTGCGGACGGAGTCCATGAACGCCGGCAGCGACTCCTCGGTCACATCGATGGCGCTGTAGCCGATGTCCGCACCGAGCCGCGCGTAGGCGGCCAGGTGGAGGGCCGGTGATTTCGAATGGCCGATGGGGTGACCCAGGACGGCCGCCCGCAGGCTCATACGCAGCGGCCCGGGTTGGCCTCACACCAGGCGTTGTACTGCTCGACGTAGCCGTTGTGTTCGGCCAGTGTCTTCGAGAACTTCGTCTCCTTGGTGTCGAGATTGATGGTGACCCAGTACAGGTAATCGTTGTCGTTCGGCTTGGCCGCCGCGTCAATGGCCGTCTTGCCCGGCGATCCAATGGGCCCGGCGGGCAGGCCCTTGATGGCGTAGGTGTTGTACGGGTTGGACTTGTCGGCCTTCTCAGCCTCGTCAATGTGGAAGGTCTTCTTGCCCAGGCCGTAGGTGACGGTGGCGTCCGACTGGATCAGGCCGTTGGTTTCGGTGTTGGTGGGCTTCAGGCGGTTGTAGATGGCGCCCGCCACGTCCTTGTACTCGGCCTGTCCGCCCTCTGCCTGCACGATGCTGGCGACGGTCACGACGTCGTACTGCTTGGCCGCGTCCGTCACGCCCTGTGCCTTCAGTTCATCCTGCGTGGTCTTGACCAGCTTCGTGAGAATGTCCTTGGCGGTGGATCCCAGCGGGAAACGGTACTCACCCGGGGCCAGGAACCCTTCAAGATTCTTCGCCTTGGAGCTCAGTCCGAACTGCTTGGGTGAGTCGCTGAGCGCCTTCAGCTGGGCCACCGAAAGACCCGAGCCCTCCGATATCGCCTGCAACGATTCGTCGATCCGCAGGCCTGCGCTGAGGGCAAAATACATCACCTTGGCCGTTCCCTCGTTGAGGAGCACGGAGACGGCGTCGGAGTTTTTCATTTCCTGCTTGAAGTCGTACTCCCCCGGTGACAGCGTGCCGCCGGCCGCGGTCAGGGCTGCCATGAAGGTTTCGGAGTTGGCCACCACCTTCGCGTCCTCGAGCTTGGCCGCAACGGACACCGGACCTTCGCCCGGGACCACCGATACCTTGACCTGGCCGCTGCCGGGTCCGGGATAGTCGGCCGGCTTGTCGTTGCCAAGCAGGGGCTTCAGGAACTGTGCCCCGACGACGGTGGCAGTGACAAACAGCGCAAGTGTCAGCAGCAGCGCCACGAGGCGGCGCCGGCGCCGGACTTTCTTGGAGGGCCGCGCCACCGCGGCTACGTCCTCGGGGGCGCCCAGGAGCTGGTGCCCCACGGCCTGCTGCTCGTAGGGCTCATGGTCCTCGTAGGTCTCGTGGATCGTTGCACCGTGGTGGACGTCGTAGTGGTGGCCATCCTCGTGGTGGAGGTCTTCGTGGTGGAGTTCCTCGTGGAGGACAGCAGTGTGGTGGATGTCCTCATGGTGGCCGACCGCGAATTCCGCAAAATGCGGCGCGTCCTCGGACTGGACGCCGTGGACCCCGGCCGCAGCGTCGCCATGGGTGGCACCGTCCACAACGTCGGCGTCCACAACGTCAGCGTCCACAACGTCAGCCGGGCCGTGGATGGTCGGCGGAACCGGCGGAGCGTCGGGAACCTCCGCGGCCGTAAGGGGCTCCGCCGCCGGAACAGGCTCTGCGGCCGGAACAGGGTGAGCAGCGGGAACGCGGGCAGCCGGAGGAGCCGGTGTGGCGGTCGTCCGGGCACCATCCGAAACTGATGACCCACTCCGCTGTGCGGCGCCGACGCCCGCGTGCACCTCTTCACCGGACTCGTAGGCGTGCTCGGGCACGGCATCGCCGGACTCGGCGGTGATGGCCTTCTCCCGGGCGCGGATCTCCTTGCGTGTCAGGGGCCGTCCGGCGTCCGCGAAGGGGTCGCCGGAGGAGTCGTCACTATTGACCGGGCTCACTGTAGCTTTCCATCCTCTGAAGATTGTGTTTCCTTTTCCGGGTCAGGCCGTTCAGCAGTATCTGCGGCGGCGTGTCCGGGCAGCCCCGTAAGGGGAAGCGCGCGCACACGGCTCCCCACATCCGTTCCCCTGGCTTTTTGCATGTCGATGGCGTGCTGCAAGATTCCCGCAGCCGCAACCTGATCCACCACTTTACGGTGATTTTTGCTGCTCATGCCAGCTTCGTGAAGGTTCCGGTGGGCCGTGACGGTGCTGAGCCGCTCGTCAACCAGGTGTACCGGGACGTCCAAACCTGTGCGGTCCAGTTCGTCAGCCAGCAGCTGCGCGTACTCTGTGGCCATGCGGGCTGAGGCGTGTTCCTCGCCCTTCATGGTCCGCGGGAGCCCCACGAAAATCTGTACCGCGTCCCGTTCCGCAGCGAGGGCCGCAATGACCCGGACATCAGAATTCTTCTTGGGATTGCGGTCAAGCGTCTTCAGCGGTGTGGCCAGGATCTCGTCCCGGTCACAAATGGCGACGCCAACGCGGACGGTCCCCACGTCCACCCCCAGTTTGATTCCCCGGGGGTGGACGTGCGGCTCAGCGGAAGAAGTCACGGTTTGGTTAGCGTCGGGTGACGGCATCGAGGACGGCGGTCAGTGCGGCGCCGACCTTGGCGGCGTCGGTACCACCGCCCTGGGCGACGTCGTCCTTGCCGCCACCGCCGCCGCCGAGGATTCCGGCGGCGAGCCGGACCAGCGCGCCAGCCTTCACACCGGCAACACGTGCGGCTTCGTTGGTGGCCACCAGGATGACAGGGCGGTCGTTGCTGACGCCGGCAACGGCAACGGTGGCTGCTTCGGAGCCGAGCCGGTTGCGGAGGTCCAGGGCGAGCCCCCGGATGTCGTCGGCACCGCTGACCTGGCCGGCGTCGTGCGCGATCACCCGGACGCCGGCGGCGTCCACAGCGGTTCCGGCGAGCTGGGCAGCCGCAGCAGTGAGCTGTTCTTTCCGGAGCCGCTCGAGTTCCTTTTCCGTGGCCTTCAGCTTGGTGAGGGTCGCGGAAATGCGGTCCGCGAGCTGCCCGGAGGGCACCTTGAGCATCTCGGTGAGTTCGGTCACGAGGGCGCGCTCGGCGGCCAGGTGCCGGAAGGCGTCCATGCCGACGAACGCTTCGACGCGGCGGTTTCCGGACCCGACGGACTGCTCGCCGAGCAGGGACAGGCTGCCGATCAGGGAGGTGTTGGACACGTGGGTGCCGCCGCACAGCTCGCGGGACCACGCGCCGTCGATCTCCACAACCCGGACTTCGCTGCCGTAGTTCTCGCCGAACAGCGCCATGGCGCCGAGGGCCTTGGCCTCGGCGAGGCCCATGACCTTGGTGTCCACCTGGAAGTTGTTCCGGATGGCGAGGTTGGAGACTTCCTCGACCTCGGACTTGGTGGCGGCGCTCAGCCCTTCACCCCAGGCGAAGTCGAAGCGGAGGTACCCGGCTTTATTGAACGAACCGCGCTGGGTGGCCTGCGGGCCGAGGATCTGGTGCAGCGCCGCGTGCACGATGTGCGTGCCGGTGTGCGCCTGCTCGGCAGCGTGCCGCCGTTCGCGGTCAACCGCGGCGCGGACCAGCGCGTCGGAGGCGATTTCGCCTTCGCGGACGATGGCCTTGTGCACGCTCAGGCCCTTGATCGGACGCTGGACGTCCAGGACCTCGACGACGAAGCCGTCACCGGTGATCAGGCCGGTGTCGGCTGCCTGGCCGCCGGCCTCGGCGTAGAACGGGGTCTCGGCGAGCACGAGTTCGATCGCGTCGCCGGTGGCCGCCTGGGAAACCTTGCTGCCGCCGCTAAGGATGCCGCGGACGCGGGACTCGCCCTCGAGGTCGGTGTAGCCGGTGAAGACGGTTTCGCCCTCTGCCAGCAGCTCCTGGAAGGCGGAGAGGTCGGCGTGGCCGCCCTTCTTGCCCTTGGCGTCGGCCTGGGCGCGCTGGCGCTGTTCGAGCATGAGCTTGCGGAACTCGGGCTCGTCCACCTTCAGGCCGGCTTCCTCGGCCATTTCGAGCGTCAGGTCGATGGGGAAGCCGTAGGTGTCGTGCAGGGCGAACGCGTCGGCGCCGGAGAGCGGACGCCCGGCAGCCTTGGATTCGTTGACGGCGTCCTCGAGGCGGGCGGTGCCGGAGGCGATGGTGCGCAGGAATGCCTTCTCTTCGGCATAAGCGATCCGGCTGATGCGGTCGAAGTCCGTGTCCACGATGGGGTACACGCCCTTCATGGCGTCGCGCGAGGCGGGCAGCAGCTCCGGCAGGCAGGCCTGTTCCACGCCCAGCAGGCGCATGGAGCGGACCGCGCGGCGGATGAGGCGGCGCAGCACGTACCCGCGGCCTTCGTTGGAGGGTGTGACGCCGTCGGCGATGAGCATCAGGGCCGAGCGGATGTGGTCGGCGACGACGCGCATGCGGACGTCATCGGTGTGGTGGGGATCGTCCTCGGTCTCGGCGGAGGTGTATTCCTTGCCCGAGAGCTTGGCGGCCATGTCGATGACCGGGCGGACCTGGTCTGTCTCGTACATGTTCTCGACGTCCTGCAGGATCATGGCGAGGCGTTCCATGCCCAGGCCGGTGTCGATGTTCTTCTTGGGCAGCTCGCCCATGATGTCGAACTCGACCTTCGAGCGGACGTTGTCGATCTGGTACTGCATGAACACGAGGTTCCAGATCTCCACGTAGCGGTTCTCGTCGGCGATGGGTCCGCCCTCGGCACCGTAGGCCGGACCGCGGTCGTAGTAGATCTCGGAGCAGGGGCCGGCCGGGCCGGGCTGGCCGGTGGACCAGTAGTTGTCCGACTTGCCCATGCGCTGGATGCGCTCCGCGGGCACTCCGGTGTTCTTCAGCCAGAGTGCCTCGGCTTCGTCGTCCTCTTCGTAGACCGTCACCCACAGCCGCTCCGGCGGAAGTCCGTACCCGCCGTCGGCAACGCCGGTGGTGAGCAGCTCCCACGCGAACTTGATGGCGTCTTCCTTGAAGTAGTCCCCGAAGGAGAAGTTGCCGCACATCTGGAAGAAGGTGCCGTGGCGGGCGGTCTTGCCCACTTCCTCAATGTCGCCGGTGCGGATGCACTTCTGGACGCTGGTGGCACGGTTGTAGGGCGGTTCCTCGCGCGCGGTCAGGTACGGGATGAACGGCACCATGCCGGCAACCGTGAACAGCAGGGAGGGGTCGCTGGAGACCAGCGATGCGGAGGGAACCGCCGTGTGGCCTTTGCTGACGAAAAAATCCACCCAGCGCTTTGTGATCTCCTGCGACTTCATGAGCTGATTACTTACCCTTCTTGGTTCACGCATGCTGGCGCGTGAGAGTTTGATTCAAAGGCAGTCCCGGTGTTGGGCGGCACTGCAGGTTTTAATTCTCGCGCGTCTAGCGGCGGGCGAGGTCCTGGGACTCAACACCCAGGGCGGCCCGCAGGTCCGTTTCCCGTTCCCGCATGCCGGCGCGTACGGCGTCGGCGAAGTCGTAAACGCCGTCGGCTAGCCGGCCCACGGCCCGGTTCAGGCCTTCGGGGCCGAGCGCTGACTGCGCCTCGGTAACCTTGCGGAACGCGATGACCCCGATGGCCACGCCGATTCCCATCCAGACAAGTCGTTTCATTTCAGTTCTCCGGGTGGGCTTAGCGGCTGCGGCGGCCGGTGGCGGGCTTCTTGGGGGTGGCGAACGCGGAACGGACGCCGTAGCTGAACGCGGCCACCTTGATCAGCGGCGAACCGACAGTCGCGGCCACGAGGGAGGACAGCGCGGAGATGTTGGCCGAGGCATCCGAAACGTTGGAGGCGATGCCGTCCACTTTCTTCAGCTGCTGGTTGGTGGTGGTGACGGTAGCGGTGACCTCGTCCATGAGCGGGGTGGCGCCGTCGCTGATGGAGCGGATGGAAGTCCGGACCTCGTCGAACACCCGCCCCAGCTTGAGGATGGGCACAGCAAGCAACAGGACCAGGAGCGCAAATACCCCGGCCGCGATCAGGCCGGCAATATCGCCACCAGACATAGACGTTCATCTCCTTGAAACTCCGTGGAACTGTACCGGGCGTCGGCGGCCAAAGTGCTGCGGCCGCAAATGTCCCCCAAGTACCTTACATACAAAGAAGCCCGCGGCGCTTGCCACGGGCTTCTTTGTATACGCTGCCGGAATTTAGCGTGCGTAGAATTCGACGACGAGCTGCTCTTCGCAGGTCACGGGGACCTCGGAGCGCTTCGGGCGGCGGACCAGGCGGGCCTGCAGGGCGTCCAGCTTGACGTCCAGGTAGGCCGGAACGGCGGGCAGGACGTCGCGGTGGGCGCCGGCTGCTGCAACCTGGAGCGGGACCATGGTCTCGCTGCGGCTGTGCACGTGCACGAGCTGGCCTTCGCCGACGCGGAAGGACGGGCGGTCAACGCGGATACCGTCAACCAGGATGTGGCGGTGCACAACCAGCTGGCGGGCCTGTGCAATGGTGCGGGCGAAGCCGGCACGCAGCACGAGGGCGTCGAGGCGCATCTCGAGCAGTTCGATGAGGTTTTCACCGGTCAGGCCCTTGGTGCGGCGTGCTTCTTCGAAGGCACGGGTCATCTGGGCTTCGCGGATGCCGTACTGGGCGCGCAGACGCTGCTTTTCGCGCAGACGTACGGCGTAGTCGGAGTCCTGCTTCTTGCGGGCACGGCCATGCTCACCGGGGCCGTACGGGCGGCGCTCCATGTACTTGGCGGCCTTGGGGGTCAGAGCGATGCCGAGGGACCGCGAGAGGCGGGCCTGACGGCGAGCACGAGTGTTGTTAGCCACTTGTGTCCTTCCAATATCTGCGGTGTGTCAGTGTTACTGGCCTCCATAATGGAGAGCATCGGCCAACCGCTGCCTTTTGCTACTGGGCACAGGGCACAGCTCCATCGAACTAAAATTCGGGGGATTGTGCGTCCGTGCCTTGCCAGACAAACATCCATCCTACCACGGCGGTCACTTGCCCCGGACGATCTTCCGCAGCCGCTCCAGCCGGACCGCGATGTCCCGCTCGGCGCCGTTCGCCGTGGGCTCGTAGTAGTCGCGGCCCACGAGGTCATCCGGCGGATACTGCTGCGCGGCCACCGAATGCGGGGCATCATGGGCGTACTTGTATCCCACGCCGTGGCCGAGCTGCTTGGACCCGGGATAGTGTGCGTCGCGCAGGTGCGCGGGGATCCCGTAGCCCAGCCCGGCCCGCACGTCCGCGATGGCCTTGTTGATGCCCATGTACGCCGCGTTCGACTTCGGCGCCGTGGCCAGGTGCACCACCGCCTCAGCCAGCACGATGCGGCCCTCGGGCATTCCGATGAGCTGCACGGCCTGTGCCGCGGCAACCGCTGTCTGCAGCGCCGTCGGATCCGCCATGCCCACGTCCTCCGCAGCCGAGATCACGATCCGCCGGGCCACGAAGCGCGGGTCCTCCCCCGCCTCCAGCATCCTGGCGAGGTAGTGCAGGGCCGCGTCCACGTCGGACCCGCGGATGGATTTGATGAACGCGCTGGCCACGTCGTAGTGCTGGTCACCGGCGCGATCGTAGCGGACGGCCGCGGCGTCCACGGCACGCTCGGTGTGCCGCAGCTCCACAGAGACCGGCTCAACAGTGGCCGGCTGCCCTCCGCCGCTAACACCCGCTCCGTTGTCAGCTGCGCCGTCTGCATCAGTGCCCCCTTCCCCCGCACCGGAACTTTCGACGTCGTCCGCGTCGCCGAACGCGACCCCGGCCGCGGCTTCCAGCGCAGTCAGCGCCCGGCGAGCGTCCCCGCCGGAAAGCCGGACGAGGTGCTCCAGGGCCTCGCCGCTGAGGCGGACGTCGCCGTTCAGCCCGCGGGGATCCTCAACGGCCCGCACCAGCAGGCCCTCAATGTCCGCGTCGGTGAGCGGCTTGAGCGTCAGGAGCAGGGAGCGGGACAGCAGCGGCGACACCACCGAAAACGACGGATTTTCCGTGGTCGCCGCCACCAGAACAACCCAGCCCTTTTCGACGCCGGGCAGCAGCGCGTCCTGCTGTGCCTTGTTGAAGCGGTGGATCTCGTCAAGGAAGAGGACAGTGGTGGTCTTGTACAAGTCACGCGCGGTCAGGGCGTCGTCCATGACGCGGCGGACATCCTTGACGCCGGAGGTGATGGCGGACAGTTCCACGAACTTGCGCCCGGGACCGCGCGCGATCACGTGGGCCAGCGTGGTTTTCCCGGTTCCCGGGGGTCCCCAGAGGATCAGCGAGCTGGGGCCGGCCGGGCCGGCGGCGTCAGCACCTGCTGCCAGCTGCCGCAGCGGCGACCCCTGGCCCAGCAGATGCTGCTGGCCCACCACCTCGTCCAGCGTGCGGGGACGCATCCGGACCGCCAGCGGGCTGCGCGGCGGGGTGGAACGGGACTGGCCGGACCGGGGCTGCCCGCTCCCGGCACGGCCATCCGTGCCGTCGGCAGCGTCGTTGTCGTCGTCGCCACTGTCCGGGTCCGCCGAACCAAAGAGATCATCCACATAGATAGGCTACTTCTAGATTCTCCAGTCCAAATCCGGCCACGAAAGCAGGGATCCGCCAAATGCCAGCCAGCCGTCCGACGCAGGGACGTGCGGTGTCCACCAGGACCGCATTCGTCCCCGGCCCGCGGCTGGCTGGCTGGGTTGAACGGTTCGCTGCCAGCCACGGGCACCTTGGGTATGAAGACCACGACGACGGCGTGCGGCTGTCCGCCGCGGACGGCGCCACCGCCCTGCTGGCGGCGCCGTGGCCCGACGACGGCCGGCCAGGGCGCGGATCCGGCCTCGTGGAACGGCTGGCTTCGCTGGCGTCCCAGCCGCGCACGGTCGGCCTGGTCCTGGTCCGCCGCGGAGGATACGGCGTGGCCGTGGCCAGCGAGGGGACCATCCTCGCCGCCAAGACCGGTTCCAAGTACGTACAGTCCCGCACCGCAGCCGGCGGCCAGTCGCAGCAGCGGTTCGCCCGTCGCCGCACCAACCAGGCGGACGCGATGGTGGAGGCGGTGGCGGAGCAGGCGCGTCTGGTGCTGGGCGGCCAGGTCTTCGAGTACATGCTCCCCGGCGGTGACCGCGCCCTTGCTGACGAAGTCCTGGCCCACCCTGCCCTGAAACCCTGGGCAGGCCTGCCGCGGCTCGCCTATCTCGACGTTCCCGATCCACGGGCTGCCGTCCTGAAGAAGGCCGCGGCGGACGCCTGCGCGGTGCGGGTGACGGTGACGGACCCGCCCGGGAGCTAGCGCGCCGCTGCGGGAGAAGCGGCCGTTTCGACGGTTCCCCGCCCACTCGACGTTGCGCGACGTCTTGTGCGCGGGGAACCGTCGTACCAGCGGGCGGCGTCTACTCTTCGGGTGCCAGCGTCACGGTGACCCCGTTCAGCTCCCGGCTGAAGCCCACCTGGCAGGACAGCCGCGAGCTGCATTCCCGGTATCCCTCCGCCTCCACGAGCAGCTCGAGTTCGTCCTTGCTCCGTTCCTCCAGGGTGTCGAAGACCTCCTGCTCCAGGAACACGTGGCAGGTGGCGCAGGAGGCGGTGCCGCCGCACGAGGCCAGAACGGGCAGGTCGTTGTCCCGGAGGGCCTCCATCATGGTCTGGTCCGGCTCCCATTCAAGGTCATGGGTGGCGCCTGCGCGGTCGACGACGGTCAGCGTGTTGTTTCTAGTGGCGGTGCTGCTAGCGGCGGTGTTGCAGATCGCGGTGTTGCCCATGCTGGTGTTGCTCATGTCTGTTTCCTTAGGATCGGGCTGCTGCGAGGTCAGCGTCGGAGTGGTTGGTGGCGCCGGAAATGGCTTCCGCGAGAGGGATGCCGGGGTTTGCGGCCAGCGCCGGGTCCATCCGCGCTCCCCGGGCGATCAGGCGTTTGGCCGTGCGGAAGTCGGCCAGGTTGGCGACGGTGTCGACGGCGGCGAGGCGGCCGCCGCGGAGGTAGACCACCGAGAATTTGCCGCCGGAGGGTTCGCCGCGGACAACGGCCTGGTCCTCCGGGTGGCGGACGCCGGCGGTCTGCAGCCGGACACCGTGCTGTACGGTCCAGAACCAGGGAATTTCAGGTTCTGCTGCCGCCTGGCCGGTGATGTGCGCGGCCACACTGTCTGCCTGCGCCAGCGCGTTCTGGATGCACTCGAGCCGCTGGCTGGCGCCGTCGATGGGGCTAGTGAACCGCGTGACGTCCCCGCTGGCGTAGATCGCGGGATCGGAAGTCCGGCCGTCCGCGTCCACGAGGATGCCGTCCCGGCAGTCGAGGCCGGCGTCCGCGGCCAGCTCCTGGTTGGGCAGGACGCCGATCCCGGCGAGGACGACGTCGGCGGGGTAGACGGTGCCGTCGGCGCCGGTCACGCGTTCGGCCCGTTGTCCGCCGTCGATCGATGTGACCGCGGCGCCGAAGACGAACCGGACCCCGTGCCGCCCGTGTAGCTGCTCGAAGTGGCGGGAGACGGGGGCTGACGTTACCCGGCTCATCACGCGCTCCTGAAATTCGAGCACCGTGACTTCACAGCCCTTCGCAGCCGCCGCTGCGGCCACTTCCAGTCCGATGTACCCGGCGCCGATGATAGCCACTCGGGCCCCCGGCACCAGCAGCCGCTTGAGTTCGAGCGCGTCATTCCGCGTCCGCAGGGATCTGACTCCCGGAAGGCCGGAACCCGGCACGGTGAGGGGCCGGGCCCGTGAACCGGTGGCGATGACGAGCCGGTGGTAGGCCTGCCGCGTCCCGTCGGACAGCAGCACCATCCGGCCGTCCCTGTCGATGGACTCCGCGGTGACCCCCGCGAGCCGGCTGATGCCCTTGTCGGCATAGAACTTCTCCTTGCGGAGCACGGCTGGCTCGTCGGAGGCGCCGTCCTTCAGGAGTTCCTTGGAGAGCGGCGGCCGCTCATAGGGCAGTTCCAGCTCGGCGTCGATCAGCAGAATACCGCCTTCCCAGCCGCGGGTGCGGAGCCCTGCAGCGACAGCGACGCCGGAGTGTCCCGCGCCGACGATGACCACCGGGGCTGTGCTCCCGACCCCGCTACGCATTGGCCTGCTCCAGCATCAGGTGCAGGTGCTCCGGTCCCGAGTTCGTCAGGTTGTTGCCGCGCACGTACTCGATGCGTTTGTTCGGATCAAGCGTTAGCATCGCGAGCTTTTCCGCGAGGAGCTTCACCGTGACCAGGACCTCAAGCCTGGCAAGGGGCGCGCCGAGGCAGCTGTGGACCCCGTGCCCGAAGCCCAGGTGTCCGTCGGTGTTGCGGTCAATGTCGAAGCGCTCGCCGTCGGGATACTTGCTGCTGTCCCGGTTCGCTGCCGCGGGCAGCAGCCGGACGATGGCACCGGCGGGAATGGTCACTCCGGCAACTTCCACCTCCTCCGTGGTGATCCGACTGGCCCGCTGGACGGTCCCGCGGTAGCGGGCCAGCTCCTCGACGAAAAGGTTGGCATCGTCCGGGTTCCGGCGGATCCGGTCCAGCAGGCCCGGATGTTCGCTGAAAATCCGGAACGCGTTAGCCAGCAGGATCGTGGTGGTGTCGTGGCCGGCGACGAAGACAAAGGCGCAGAGTTCCTTGGCTTCCTTCTCGCTGAGCAGCCCGTCCTTCCACATCCGGGCGATGTGTCCGCCGACGGAGTCGCTCTCCTCGCGGTACAGGCGCTCCATGGTGTCTTTCAGGTAGGCGAAGAACTCGAAGGTGCTTTGCTCGTCGGTGCCTGTGCCCTGGGCGTTGCGGGCCAGCCGGCCGAAATAACTGAAGGTCTCGTCGGACCAGAACTTCATCTTCTCGAAGTCCCCGGCCGGCACGTCGAGCAGGGCGCTGATGGTGGACATGCTCAGCGGGATGGCATAGTCGTCCACGGCGTCGCCGCCGCCGGCGGCGAGCATCGGTGCCAGGTACTTTTCGGCGTTCTCCCGCACCCGGTCCTCGAAGCGGGCGATGGCCTTGGGGATGAAGGCCTGCGCCACCACCTGGCGCAGCCGGGTGTGATTGGGGGCGTCAAAGAGAGTCAGGAAGGTCAGCGGGACCGGGTCCACAACCTGGGACGAGAAAACCTTCGGTGCCCGCATGGCCCGGCGGACGTCGTCGTACCGGGAGATGAACCAGACGTCCGATACGGGCGAATGGGCACGGAGCACCGGGGCGTTCTCGCGCATCCACTGGTAGTGGCGGTACGGATCACCCTGGGTCCCGTCATCCACAACCTTGAAGGGCGCCATGCCCTCGGGCCAGTCCAGTTCATGCGAGTACGGCGGCAGTGCGGAGACCGGGGGTGCTGCTGTCAGTGGGCAAGACATCATCGTCCTTCTTTCCGGTTAACTTCGGCGTAATCCGATGTGATCCGCCTCTCACTCCACAGTGCGGGATACGCCGCACCTGGCCCCACAGGTCTTCCGTTCATCGGTTCCTAAAGTCCGCCCAGTATTCGGGCCGGGAGGATTTAAGCCAGGCAGGCCTTCGAACTATGCGGATTTCAGCGCGCGGGAGATCCCGTGCGCGGCGGTCAGCAGGGCGGGGACGGTGGATGGAACTGCCGCTTCCTGCCGCGGCACGATGGCGTTGAGCGCCGCAGCGACCGTGTTGCCCTGCCCGAAGACGGGCACGGCGATGCCCATCCATTCAGTGACGCCGATGCCGGGCAGGGCCACGTAGCCGCGCTGCCTGATCTCGGCCAGGTGCTTGCGGATGAGGGCAGGGTCGGTCAGGGTCTCGCGGGTCACGGCCGTTAACGGCTTCGAAAGCACCTCGGCCTGGATGGCAGGCGGCGAGAAGGCCAGCAGCACCAGGCCGGACGAGGCTGCGTGGATGGGCATCCGCTGCGCAATGTGGGCTGCGTTCAGGCTGGAGTGCGGTGAGGAAAGGCGCTCCACGTACAACACAGTCCCGTGGTCCAGCACGGCCAGGGTAGTGTGCTGGTGGACGGCTGCCTGGACGTCCTCCATGAACGGCAGCGCCAGCTCACGAAGGTTCAGCGCACGGGAGCCTCTGGCGGCGAGCTCCCACATCCGCATCCCGGAGCACAGGTTCCCGTCCGGCAGCCGCTCAATCAGGCCGTTGAGGACCAGGTCATCCACGAGCCGGTGCGCGGTAGTTAGCGGGAGGCCGGCGCGGCGGGCCAGGCCGGAGAGCGTCATGGCCGGCAGATCCCGGTCGAAGGCGCTCATGAGCCGCACCACGCGGCTGATCACCGATTCCCCCGATGGAGAGTTGGCCATGGCGGTGTCCGGCCCGGCGCCTAGCGGCCCGCCGGGTTGGCCGGCCGCGCTCCGGTGCGGTCTGCGGTTCGGTCCCCGGTCCGCTCCGCGTTCCGCTGCTCCCCGGCGAGCCTGACGATGTCCCGTCCGGCGCGGTAGCCAAACACGAGGGCCGGCCCGATGTGGGAACCGTAGCCGGGGTAACCGCCGCCGAAGACGCTCACGGCAGCCGCGCCCACGGCCAGGAGGCCGGGAACCACCGATCCCTCAGCCGTGACCACCTCGGAGTGTTCGTTGACGCCGAGGCCGGCGAAGGTGCCCAGATCGCCCATCTGGATCTTCGCGGCGTAGAACGGGCCCTTGCCCACCGGCGCGAGGTTCGGGTTCGGCTTGTGCTCGAGGTCGCCCCTGAAGTGGTTGTACTGGGTGGAACCGCGGCCGAATGCCGGGTCTTCGCCGCGCTCCGCAGCCGGGTTGAAGGCGGTGACGGTGGCCTCCAGGCCCGCCGCATCGATGCCGAGCTTTCCGGCCAGCTCAGCAAGGGTGTTCCCCTTGACCAGGTAGCCGGTCCGGTAGAAGTAGCTGCGGGGCATCGGCCAGGGTTTGGCATAGCCGATGCCGTATTTGTGCATCGTTTTCGCGTCGCCGATCACGTAGCCGAAGGTCCTTTCCTCGTCCTTGTTGTGCTCGATCATTGCCCCGCCGAAGTCGTGGTAGCTCAGGGCCTCGTTGCCGAAGCGCTTGCCGTGGCGGTCGACGGCGATCAGCCCGGGCAGCCCGATTGCCCGCAGATGCGGAAAAAGCCGCTGAGCGCCACTGAGGTAGCTGAACACGGTCACTGGCGCCCAGGAGCCAACGCTGAACACGGAATCGTCGATGTAACCGCCGGCGCCCATCGCCAGGGTGGCGGCGTCACCGCCGTGGCCAACGGTGGGTGTGAAGTGGTCGTCACCGCCGGCGTCATGCGGAAAATACCGCTGCCGCAGTTCCCTGTTCCCGGAGAATCCGCCGGCGGCGAGGATAACGCCGGCGAGCGCTGTGACGGTGACGGTGTGCTCTCCCCCGATGACCGCACCGGTGACGGTCCCGGCGTCGTCCCTTGTGAGCGAAAGCGCCGGTGAGGACTTCCACAGCCGGACGCCCAGATCGTCCGCACTTTTGACCATGCGGGTCATCAAGGCATTGCCGTTGGAGCGCAGGACCGGACGCTTGTACCGTGCAGCGTCGGCCCAGGTGCGCAGCAGCTTCTTCGCGACATAGATGAAGGACTTAATCGACTGGTTCACGTGGAAGAACTCGTTGATGTCCGGCCCCACCTGAGGCATGTAGCCGAAGACGGTGTAGGAGCTCATGTAGGGCTGCATCAGGAGCCGTTTGTCCCCGAGCACCCGAGCGTCCACGTCCTGCGGCAGGATGGCCCGGCCGGACAGTTTCGCCCCGGGCAGGTCCATCTGGTAATCAGGGGCCTTCGCCGGGTAGGTGAACTTCACGTCGGTTTCGTTTTCGAAGAAGGAGATCGCCTCGGGCACGGTGTCGAGGAAATTCCGGACTCCTGCCTCGTTGAACGTCTCCGGCGCCAGGTTCCTCAGGTAGGTCTCTGCGTCCTCTCGGGTATCGCCCTGGGCCACGCCCTGCTTGTTGCCGGGGACCCAGGCCCAGCCCGCGGAGATAGCGGTAGTTCCGCCGAAGTACTGTTCCTTTTCCGCGACGATCACGCTCAATCCCTGCGAAGCGGCCTTCAATGCTGCGGCCATCCCGGCCACACCCGATCCGATGACGAGGACGTCACAGACCGCGGTCTTTGCGGTTTCTGCCAAGGTTTCTGTCATGGTTCCTGCTCCGTTCTGCCCGCGGGCCACGGAAGTTGCGGCGGCAGGCGTTGACTGACAAATCCCCAGTAGATCCGGGAGTACGGCCGGCCGGGAGGAGGATTACCATTGAGCGGGAATCGAAGGGAGGAACAGTGGCCAACTCCGCATCCGGTGAGTCAATCATCGGCCGCTTCGTGAGGATCGTGAGCGCGTTCGATGACAGGCACCCCGCCATGAGCGTCGCCGAGCTCGGCCGCCGCACCGGCCTGCCGGTGACCACCACCTACCGGCTGGTCAACGACCTGCTGCTTGAACGCCTGCTGGAACGCGAGCCCGGCGGAGACATCCACATCGGCACGCGGATGTGGGAACTGGCTTCCCGCGGCTCCAAGATGCTGGGTCTGCGGGAAGCGGCCCTGCCGTTCATGGAGGACGTCCAGGCCGTGGTGCAGCACTCCACCACGCTGGGAATCCTCGATTCGGACGAGGTCCTGTACATCGAGCGGCTCGGCTCTGACAGGACCATCGTGGACATTACCAAGATCGCCGGCAGGCTGCCGGTCCACGCCACGTCCTCGGGACTGGTGCTGCTGGCACACTCCCCCGCCGCGTACCAGGACGCCTTCCTGGCCAGGCCACTGACGAAGTTCACGGAGACTACCCTGACCGAGCCGGCCGCACTCCGGCGCCATCTGGCCGAGATCCGGCAGCGCGGCTTCGCTGCCATGCCCGGGGTGATCGTGCCGGAGTCCAGCGGCATCGCCGTGCCGGTGTTCGGTCCCGACAACACCGTCCGCGCCGCGCTCAGCGTGGTGGTGCCGCGCAATGAGGAGAACGCCCCTGCCCGGGTGCCGGTCCTGATGGCGGCGGCACGCGGGATCTCCAGGGCCCTGGGCTGGCGGGGCGAGCTGAAGGGAACGCTCCGGCAAAGCCACTAAAGGCGGTCTTGCCGTTCATCGGCAATCGTGTGGTCGCCCTCACAGATCCCCTGCCACGCTGGCTGGGAAGCAGCGACGAGGCTGCAGGATCACGAGGAGCACCACATGAATCCCATCCAGAACCGCGTGGCCGGCAAGACAGCCATTGTCACCGGAGGCCGCGGAGACCTGGGCAGCGCCACCGCCGCCCTCCTTGCCGAACACGGCGCGAAGGTTGCCAGCCTGGACGTTGCCGGCATCCCCGCTGCCGCTGCCCACGAAAACATCAGTGAGTACGACGTCGATGTCACCAGCGAGGCCAGCGTCGCCGAGGCCATCCGCCGTGTCCGCGACGAACTGGGCACCCCGGACATCCTGGTCAACGCCGCCGGCATCATCGGCCCGGCAGGAGCCTCCCACACCGCCTCGACGGCCGACTTCGACACCATTTTCAACGTCAACGTCAAGGGCGTCTGGCTCATGACCAAGCACGTAGTCCCCGGCATGATCGAAAAGGGCACCGGCAGCATCGTCAACTTCTCCTCCATCCACGGCCTCACCGGCGGCCGGAACGTGCCGCTCTACCACGCCACCAAGGGCGCGGTGCGGCTCCTGAGCAAGTCGGACGCCGCGGCCTACGGCGGCCACGGCATCCGGGTCAATTCCATCCACCCCGGATCCATGAACACCAGGATGAGCCGCCGCTCAGCCGAACAGTCCGACATCGGTCCCGAGGCCTACTACAAGCAGCTGGTGGGCTCCAACCCGCTGCCCCGCCAGGGCGAACCGGACGAGATCGCCTACGGCGTGCTCTACCTGGCCTCGGACGAATCACGCTTCACCACCGGTTCCGAGCTCGTCATCGACGGCGGCTACACGGCTGTCTGACGCCCCCACCGCTGCACCCGACATCTTCTTCCTGAAAGGCAACATCCCATGAAATTCGTCAACGGCGCTTCCGCGGACACTTACGACGTCGTCGTCGTCGGTTCCGGTGCGGGGGCACTCACCGCGGCGGCCACCGCCGCCCGAGCCGGCAAGACCGTCGTCGTCCTCGAGAAGAGTGACCTGCTGGGCGGGACCTCCGCCGTGTCCGGCGGCATGCTGTGGGTGGCGGACAACCACCACGCGCGGATGGCCGGGATCACGGATTCCAAAGTTGCGGCAGCGGCGTATGTTCGCGCCGTCGCGCGCGGAAGGGGCCGCGAGGAACTGCTGGACGCCGCGCTAAACTACGGCGACCAGATGCTCCGCTTCGTCGAGGCGGAGTGCGGCGTCCGCTTCATCTTCCTGGACAACTTTCCCGATTACCGGCAGGACCTGCCCGGTGCCAGGACGGGCGGCCGCACCGTGGAGCCCGCGCTGTTCAACAGCGCAGAAGCCCTGGGCGGCCTCCGGACACACGTGCGCAGCGACGGCCGCGCCCCGTTCACCATGCAGGAATACGAGGAGTGGGGCGCCTTCACCAAGTTCCCGTGGGACGAACTGGCCAGCCGACAGGACGACGGCCTCGTTGCCAAGGGACAGGCGCTCGTTTCCATGCTGCTTGCCAGCCTGCTCCGGGACGATGCCACACTCGTGACCGGGGCCCGCGGACACCGCCTGCTGACCGACGGCGGCCGGGTGACCGGCGTCGAACTCGAAAGCGGAGAAGTGTTCCATGCCCGCGACGGCGTGGTGCTCGCGACCGGCGGCTTCGAATGGGACAGGGCCCTGGCCGACTCGATGCTCGCGTCCCGGCTCTACACGATGTGCTCGCCGCCCTCGAACACGGGCGACGGGCTGCGGATGTCGCAGCGCATCGGCGGCCAGACCCGCGGCACGCGCGAAGCCTGGTGGGCGCCGATGTCCGTCACCGGCGACACCCGCGACGGCCAGCCCGTGGGCACCCTGCTGCGGTTCGAACGGCAGGGCCCTGGGTCCATCATGGTGAACCGCCACGGCCGCCGCTTCGCCAACGAGTCGCAGAACTACAACGACCTCGCCCGCAGCCTCCAGTCCTGGGACTCCGCCGCCAACAGCACACTGAACACTCCGGCGCACGTGATCGTGGACAACGGCTACCTGGAGCGCTACGGCATCCTGGCCCACCGTGCGGGCCAGCCGACGCCGGACTATCTGGTCGAGGCGCCCACCCTGGCTGAACTCGCCGCGAAGATCAATGTTCCGGCGGAGAGCCTGTCCGCGACGGTGGCGCGGTTCAACGAGTTCGCCGTTAAGGGCGAGGATCTCGATTTCGGCCGCGGCGAGAGCGCGTACGACAGGTACTGGGGCGACGGCGACAGCCCGTGGCCTAACCCCTCGCTGGGTCCACTCGAGTCCGGGCCGTTCTATGCGCTGGAGGTGGTGGTTGGCGCCTTCGGGACCAACGGCGGCGTGGCTACCGACGGGTCAGCCCGCGTGCTCGACGTCGACAACCGCCCCATCCCGGGCCTGTTCGCCGCCGGCAACACCACCGAGAATGCCTACGCGGCGGGCTACCCCGGCGCCGGTGCCACCCTCGGCCCCATCATGACCATGGGCTACCTCGCCGGACGCGCCCTGGCCCGCCAATCCGCGGAGTACCAGTCCGCCGACTACAGCGCGGAGCAGCCGGCTTCGGAAATGGTGGAGGCCTGAGATGATCCGCCACACAGTGCTTTTCAAGTTCAAGCCCGACTTCCCGCCGGCCCACCGGCAGGCCTGGATTGACGGGCTCAACAACATGGCCGGAAATATCCCCGGCATGCTCAGCCTCAGCCATGGTGCCGATGTCCTCAACACCGAACGTTCCTTCGACTATGCCATCGTGGCCGACTTCGAAAGCGTCGAGGACATTGCCGTGTACAACACGCACCCGCTCCACGAGCCGCTGAAGGCATACTCGTTCCCCAACAGCCGGCAGATCCTCGCGGTGGACTTCCACCTCCCGGACACCTTGGCGGCATCTATTGAGACAACGCAGTCTTAAGGAGATTCCCGTGACCACCTCCCCGTCACCGCAGGTTCCAGTTCAGGTTCCCCGGCAAACCCCTGCTCAACGCAAGACCCCGCGCAAGGCCGCCCTGGCGTCCTTCCTCGGCAGCACGCTGGAGTACTACGACTTCTTCATCTACGGCACTGCCGCAGCCCTGGTGTTCCCGCATCTGTTCTTCCCGTCCGCGGACCCGGCCATCGGGCTGATCGGCGCCTTTGCCACCTTCGGCGTCGCGTACGTGGCACGGCCTGTTGGCGGACTGGTGATGGGCCACTTCGGTGACAAGCTGGGCCGGAAGAGAATCCTGCTGCTGACCCTCGGCATCATGGGTCTGGCGTCATTGGGCATCGGTTTCCTGCCCACCTACGGGCAGCTCGGCGTCTGGGCGCCCGTGCTGCTGGTCGCCGCCCGGCTGGCGCAGGGCTTCTCTGCGGGCGCGGAGTCGGCTGGCGCCTCCACCCTGACTCTCGAACACTCGCCCGAAGGCAGGCGCGGGTTCTTCACCAGCTTCGTGATGACCGGGTATGCCTCCGGCATGGTCCTGGCCACTCTCGTGTTCATCCCGGTGACGTCACTTCCGCGGGAGGCCATGATGAGCTGGGGCTGGCGCATCCCGTTCTGGCTTTCCATCGTGGTGCTGGCCATCGCTTACTGGGTCCGCACGCACCTGGACGAGACCCCGGTCTTCGAGGAGGCCCAGGAGCGCCGACAGGTGGCCCCCATGCCCGTCAAGGAAGTGCTGCGCTTCCAGGCCCCGGATGTGCTGAGGGTGGCGGGAATGTCGATCATGTCCGTGATGCAGACCATCTTCACGGTCTTCGGACTCGCCTACGCCACAGCGGGCGCCGGGTTCGACCGGGCGGCCATTCTGACCGTAAACGCCGTGGCCATCGGCCTGTCCATGTTCGTCATGCCGCTGGCGGCCAGGCTGTCCGACCGGATCGGCCGCCGCCCCCTGCTGCTGACGGCCGCGATCGGCTGCTCTGTCACGATCTTCCTCTACTTCCTGGCGCTCTCCTCCGGCAACATCGTGCTGGTCTTTCTTGCTGCATTCCTGAACATGACGGTGCTGTACTCGGGCTTCAACGGCGTCTGGCCGGCATTCTTCGCCGAACAGTTCGCAGCGCCTGTCCGCTATTCCGGGATGGCCCTGGGCAACCAGTTCGGCCTGGTCCTCGCCGGCTTCGGCCCGATGATCGCCGGAATGCTCTTGGCACCAGGGGTCTGGGGCTGGGTTCCAGTGGCCGTCTTCGGCACCGTGTGCATGCTCATCGCCGCAGGATCAGCGTTCTGGTCCCGGGAGACTGCCACCACACCCATCGCGGATCTCGGCGGACCGTACTTGGCGGGCACCGCACGCCGGCGCCATGCCGAAGCACAGCAGCCCGCCCTCCAAAACCGCTGAGCCGACGCCCGCCCGCCAAGGAAGGAAAAGCCCATGCCGCAACACACCAGGCGCCGCGTCAGGTACCCGCACCACTGGCTGGTCAGGGTCCCGCGATTGCCGGCGATCCGGCAGCAGCCGGAGCCAGGAGCCGCCGCCGCTGAGGCACGCTCTGCAGCCGCACAGTTCCCGGATGTACAGGACGCGTTCGACGGCGAGCTGGTCACCGCCCCGTGGATGGGCCTGCACTACCGGACCGAGGCCCCGTAACACCATGCTGCTTCCGCCCCGTTTCGACGGTTCCCTGCCCACACGACGTTGCGCAACGTCGTGTGGGCTGGGAACCGTCGAAACGGCGGGGTGGGGGCAGCTCAGCAGCCGGTCAGCGATCGCCTCGGCCGCTCCTGCCGGTAGTAGTAGCGGGACACCTCACTGAAACCTGCCCTGGAGTAGAGCTCCCGGGCAGCGGTGTTCGATGCCATCACCAGCAGCCAGTAGCCAGCCAGCCCATGACCCTTTATGTTGTCCCGTGCCGCACCTGCACGGAACAGGGCCTGCTGGACCCTGGTGGCGTAGCCGCGGCGCCGGGCGTCAGGCCTGGTGGCCATGCAGTACAGCCCGCCCCAGCTGCCTGCCTCCCCGGAAACAACAGCCCTGCCGGGAACAACAGCAAGGCGTCCGACGGCGGCCGGCCCGCCGTCGTCGTCTCTCACCAGGGCGTACAGCGCGGGGCAGCCGGTCAGGATCTCACGGGCTGTCTCCAGTTCCGCTTGCCCGCCGCGGCCGTCCACAGACCACCACAGTTCCAGCCATTCGGCAGACGGATGCTCAGCGATCTCGACGCCGGCGCCGGGTTCCGGGGCGTTTCCGCCGCCAGGGACGGTGTCCGCTGCAGAGGCCAGGCCGGATTCACGAACCGTGCGAGCCGCACGGACCATGATGAGCGTTTCGGATTGACGGGTGAAGCCTTCCTCGTCCAGGACGGCGTTCAGCCCTGAGCTGGCGGGAGTGTCGAAGACCTGGAAGATCACCGGCAGCCGGCGGCCGCGGTACCAGGACCGGGCGTTCCGGAGCGCAGCCAGGCGCTCGTTCCGGGTTCCGACGGGCTCCGAGCGCGGCCAGATGGAGTTCGCACGCTGGGTCACACCGTCGGCGGCGCGAAGAACCCAGCCTCCCGAGACCTCGCGGTCCGGTGCGGGCCAGGCTGCATCCATGACCGCCCCCAGATCCGTCAGGGCGGCGTCCGGCAGGTGGGGTACGGCCACTGCTCTCCTTCGTCAAAGGCAGGAGGCTCCCCGGTGGCCTGCAGTTCAGGTCCGGGGAGCCTCCTGCTCCTGGTCAAGCTTCGCGTTAACTCATACGTCGAGGTGAAGCTTTTGGGCTTACGTGCGGCTCAGTCGGCCTTTTTCTCTTCCGGCTTCTTGGCCTCGGGCTTGAAGTCGACGCCGGCCTCCCTGCGCTGCTGCACAGTGATGGGCGCGGGGGCGTCGGTCAGCGGATCGTGGCCGCCGCCGGACTTCGGGAACGCGATGACGTCGCGGATCGAGTCCACACCTGCCAGCAGCGCCACCACGCGGTCCCAGCCGAAGGCGATGCCGCCGTGAGGCGGGGCGCCGTACTTGAAGCCCTCCAGCAGGAAGCCGAACTTCGTCTGGGCATCGGCCTTGTCCAGGCCCATGAGCTCAAAGACGCGCTCCTGGACTTCACGTTCGTGGATACGGATGGATCCGCCGCCGATCTCGTTGCCGTTGCACACGATGTCGTAGGCATAGGACAGCGCGGCCTCCGGGTCCTGGTCAAAGTTGTCCAGGAATTCGGGCTTCGGCGAGGTGAAGGCGTGGTGCACGGCGGTCCACTGGCCTGCGCCGACGGCCACATCGCCCGATGCCACCGCGGCAGCGGCGGGTTCGAACATGGGGGCGTCGACAACCCAGCAGAAGGCCCAGGCGCTGGGGTCGATCAGGCCGGTGCGGTGACCGATCTCCACGCGGGCAGCGCCCAGCAGCGCGCGCGACGGGGTCTTCTCGCCGGCGGCGAAGAAGATGCAGTCGCCCGGCTTGGCGCCAACGGCGTCGGCCAGGCCGGCGCGTTCGGTCTCGGTGAGGTTCTTGGCTACCGGGCCCGCGAGCTCGCCGTCCTCCTTGTAGAGGACGTAGGCCAGGCCCTTGGCGCCGCGCTGCTTGGCCCATTCCTGCCAGGCATCGAGTGCACGGCGGGCCTGCGAGGCCCCGCCGGGCATGACGACGGCGCCAACGTAGGGTGCCTTGAAGACGCCGAAGTTGGTGTCCTTGAAGAACTCGGTCAGCTCGGTCAGCTCCTGGCCGAACCGCAGGTCCGGCTTGTCTGATCCGAACCGGGCCATGGCGTCGGCGTAGGTGATCCGCTGGATCGGCGTGGGGATCTCGACGTCGATCAGGTTCCAGACGGCCTTGACGATGCCCTCGCCGAGCCGGATGATGTCGTCCTGCTCCACGAAGCTGGCTTCGATGTCGAGCTGGGTGAACTCGGGCTGGCGGTCCGCGCGGAAGTCCTCATCCCGGTAGCAGCGGGCGATCTGGTAGTACTTCTCGAAGCCGCCCACCTGCAGGAGCTGCTTGAACAGCTGCGGCGACTGCGGCAGCGCGTACCAGGAACCCGGCGCCAGGCGGGCGGGGACCAGGAAGTCACGGGCGCCTTCCGGCGTCGAACGCGTCAGCGTTGGCGTCTCGATTTCGACGAAGCCCTCGCCGTGCAGGAGTTCGCGGGCCACCCGGTTGGCCTCGGAACGAAGGCGGAGGTTGCGGCTGGGGCCGGGGCGGCGCAGGTCCAGGTAACGGTGCTTGAGCCGGGCTTCCTCCCCGACCTCCACGTGCTCATCGACCTGGAACGGCAGGGCGTCGGCGGTGTTGAGGATGACCACCTTGTCCGCCATGACCTCTACCTCGCCCGTGGCCAGGGCAGCGTTCTCGTTGCCTTCCGGGCGCTTGGAAACCGTACCGGTCACCTGGAGCACATATTCGTTGCGCAGCCCGTGGAAGACCTCTTCCTCACGGACCACCACCTGCGCCACGCCCGAGGCGTCACGCAGATCGACGAATGCGACACCACCGTGATCACGACGGCGGCCAACCCAGCCTGCCAGGGTTACGGTTTGTCCAATGTGCTCGGAGCGAAGGGATCCGAGGTCATGTGTGCGCAGCACAGCATTCCTTTCAGAAGGAAGACAGAATGAAGTTTAAATACGATCGTTGCGGAAACGATCCCGTCCGAGTTTACCCGTTTGAAAGGTTCCTGCCCCGCCATGACCAAGCACCAGCAGCTGCAACGAAGGCTTGGTGTGGCCGACGCAACAGCCATCGGGCTCGGATCCATGCTCGGCGCCGGTGTTTTTGTCATCTTCGCACCGGCCGCCCGGCTGGCGGGAGACCTGCTCCTCGTGGCCATTGCCCTGGCAGGTGCCGTGGCGTACTGCAACGCCGTGGCCTCGGCCCAGCTCGCGGCAAGGTATCCGCAGAGCGGCGGCACCTACATCTACGGCCGGAAGCAACTCGGCGAGTGGCCCGGCTTCCTGGCCGGCTGGGGATTTGTCACCGGCAAGGCAGCCTCCTGCGCGGCCATGGCCCTGACGTTCGGCCAGTATGTTGCGCCGGCATACTCCACTCCCGTGGCCATCGCAGCCGTCGCCGCACTGACCGGCGTGAACCTGCTGGGCATCACCCGGACAGCCTTCCTGACCCGCATCCTGCTGGCCGTGGTCCTGGCCACCCTGGCCTTCGTGGCAGCGGCGAGCATCCTGGGACCCCACGTTTCCGACGGCGGAACGCCATCCGGGCAGGCCGGTAGCGCACTGTCAGCGCAGGCCACCGGCGTGTGGGGCATCCTGCCCGCCGCGGGCCTGGTGTTCTTCGCCTTTGCCGGGTACGCACGCATTGCCACGCTAGGCGAGGAGGTCAAGGACCCGGCGCGAGTGATTCCGCGCGCCATCCTCGGTGCTCTGGCCGGCGCCCTGGTCATCTACCTGTTGCTGGGGGCGCTGCTGCTGGCGCATCTGCCGGTCCACGTCCTTGCCTCCTCCACGGCGCCGCTGCTCGACGCCGTGGAACGGTCCCGCCTGGCCGCCGGAGCACCGGCTGTCCAGGCAGGCGCAGCCGCTGCCTCGCTCGGTGCACTGCTGGCCCTCATCACGGGTGTCGGACGCACTGCCATGGCCATGGCCCGCGAACGCGACCTCCCCGGCACCCTGGCCCGGCTGGGCGGCCGCCATTCGGTGCCGGTAGCCGCCGAACTGGCGGTGGCCGCCGTCGTCGTTCTGTTGTTGCTCACCACCGACGTGCTGACAGTGGTCGGCTTTTCCAGCTTCGGGGTCCTGCTGTATTACGCGGTGACGAATGCCTCCGCGTTCACGCTCCAGGACCGGCCCCGGCACGCGCCCAAGTGGCTCAACGCAGCGGGACTGGCCGGGTGCGTGGTGCTGGCATTCACCCTGCCGCCCGTCTCGGCGCTCGGCATGGCCGCGATCATGGCGGCCGGACTGGCCGGGCGCGCCGTGGCGCTCCGCTTCCGCAAGCTTAGGATGCGGAAAGCACAGTAGCTCAGGAAGCGGGCGGCACGGCAGCTCAGGAAGCGGGCGTGGCGATGACCTGGACGCGGATGTCGTCGTCGGACGGCGTCCACGTCGCGGGGTCAGCGTCGACCTGTTCGCCGGAGCGGATGTCCTTCACCTGGTGCTTGCCGTCCTCATCCGTGAACCAGACGAAGGGGATGCCGCGCCGGTCGGCGAACTTGATCTGCTTGCCGAACTTCTCGGCCTTGGCGGCAACCTCGGCGGCAATGCCGCGGCTGCGCAGCTCTGTGGCCACGTCCTGCGCCTCGCCCCAGCTCTCGTCCGAGGTGAGCGCAACGAACACTGCCGTGGGCACGGAGCGGGAAGCCTTGGCCAGGTCCTGGCTGAGGATGCGCGAGACAAGCCGGGTCACACCGATGGACAGGCCGACGCCGGGGAACTTCCGGTTGCCCTTGCTGGCCAGGGCGTCATAGCGGCCGCCGGAACAGATGGAACCGAGCTGCTCGTGGCCCACCAGGACCGTCTCCACGACAGTGCCGGTGTAGTAGTCCAGTCCACGCGCGATACTCAGGTCCGCGACGACCTTGCCCGGGACCCGCTTCACGGCGGCCTCGATCACCTGTTCGAGTTCGTTCAGGCCCTCCTCCAGGAGGTCATCGCTGACCCCGAGCGACCGGACCTGCGCCACGAAGGACGTGTCCTCGGTCTTGATGCTAGCCAGCTTCAGCGCCGCCTGTGCCTGCTCATCGGTGGCGCCGAGTTCGGATTTGAGCAGCTCGGCCACCTTCTCCGGCCCGATCTTTTCCAGTTTGTCGATGCTGCGCAGCACACCGGCGGTGTCGGTCAGGCCAATGCCGCGGTAGAAGCCCTCGGCGAGCTTCCTATTGTTGACGCGCAGCCGGAACTCCGGAATCGGGAGCGCGCCAAGCGCCTCCGCGATGACCAGGGCGATCTCGACGTCGTAGCGGAAGGGCAGGACGCCGTCGCCCACCACGTCAATGTCCGCCTGAGTGAACTCGCGGGCACGGCCTTCCTGGGGGCGTTCGCCGCGCCAGACCTTCTGGATCTGGTAGCGGCGGAACGGGAAGGCCAGGTAGCCGGCGTTTTCCACGACATACCGGGCGAACGGGACGGTGAGGTCAAAGTGCAGGGCGAGGGCGTGCGGATCGTGCTTGCCCTTCGATTCGTCTGTTGCGGCTTCGCCGTCGTCGTCCTGGAGCCGGCTCAGGCCGTACACCTCTTTGTCGATCTCACCCTTGCGGAGCAGTTGGCCCACGGTTTCCACGGCGCGGGTCTCGATGGAACCGAAGCCGTGGAGTTCAAAGGTGCGGCGCAGCGAGTCCAGGACGTGCTGCTCCACCAGCCGCTCCTCGGGAAGCCACTCGGGGAATCCGGACAGGGAGGCGGTGCGTGCCATGGTGGAGTTTCTCCTCAGGTAAACGAGGGCCGGAGCCGCTGCGCCAAATTCCGCGTCGCCATTTGGATCAAACGGCGGCGGCGGCGGCGGGAGTCCAGCCTGTTCTGCATAAACTTATGTGCGGCAGTCAGTTTATGCTTTCGGCGCCTGCATCTCTAATGCGGGAGGAGGGGCGATGACGGGCTGCCGCAGCGCAATCTGCAGCCGGGATGCCTTCAGGGGCCTGCCCGGGCAATCCGAACGATGAGGAGGACCCGTGGCGGCCAGTCCACGCGAAACACGCGAAGCCAAGAGGCGTATCCAGCAGATGGAAGCCAAACGCGAGCTTCGACGTGACCAGGAGAAGCGCCGCAAGCGGGACAACCTGATAGCGGGAGGTGCGGGGGCCGCGGCGGTGGTGCTCGCCGTCGTGCTACAGCTAACGGTGTTTGCCGGGAACCCGACCGAACAGGAATTCGCCGCCGCCGAGGCTGGCCTGGCCACGCCGTCCGCCACCCCTTCCGCCTCCGCCACTCCGTCTGCCACGCAGACCAACGGGGCAAACATCCCCAAGCCCGCGGCAGCCGCAGGCAAGACCTTCACCGGCTCACTGACGCTGAACAGCGGCACACTGGGCGTGCAGCTGGACGGCACCAAAGCCCCGCAGGCGGCCGCGGTCTTCAAGTCTCTGGCCGATCAGGGCTACTACAAGGGCGTCAGCTGCCACCGCCTGACCACCGCCAAGAACTTCGGCGTCCTGCAGTGCGGCTCCAAGACCGGCGACGGCCAGGGCGACCCCAACTACACCTGGGGGCCCCTGGAGAACACGCCGGCGGACAACAAGTACCCTGCCGGCACCATCGCGGTGGCCCGCACGGGCAATAACGCCTACGGCAACGGCACGCAGTTCTTCATCGTCTACAAGGACACTGTCATCCCGGCCGACTCAGCCGGCGGGTACACCATCGTGGGCAAGGTGACATCGGGCCTGGACGTTGTCACCAAGATTGCGGCTGCAGGTATTAAGAAGGGCGAAAGTGCCACGGACGGCGCACCTGCGGAAGCAGTCACGATAGACTCGTTCTCTCTGAAGTAGGAACCCTTCGCCGCCAACGGCGACGGGCGAACTATGAACGAGTATTTTCCTCCAAGCGAAAGACTTTTAGCGGTGACAGACAGTCAGAAATCCGACGAAACAGCAGCCGAAGTGACCGAGGTCCAGGCTTCCCCCGAGGCCGCGGATGTGGCGCAGCCCGAAGAAGGTGTGCAGCCGGTGAACGAGGCACAGCCCGTGGTTGAGGCCGAGCCCGACGCCACGCCGTCCGCGGAAGCAGCGCAGCCTGATGAAGCGGCGCCTTCCGACGCCACGCCGGAAAGCCCGCAGCCGGAGGCTGCACAGGAGGACATTGCACAGGAGGATACTGCGCGGGAGGACTCTGCCCCGGCCGAGTCCGCGGCCAGCCCACAGCCGGCGGCTGTGCAGGAAAGCCCGGCACCCAGTCCCGCACCGTCACCGCGTCCGACGCCGGCACCCCGGTCCGCGCCGACGCCGGCAGCTTTTGCTGCCCGGCCCAAGGCCGGCCCCGCCGCCGCTGCGGCTCCGGTGCAGGCGCCGCCCGCCACGTCGCTGGCCGAAGCTTCCCGCTGGGGCCGGGTGGAGGGCGACGGTCACGTCTTCCTGACCATCGACGGCGAGGAACACCCCGTCGGTCAGTACCCGGACGTCAGCAACGACGAAGCACTTTCCTACTTTGCGCGGAAGTATGACGACATCGTGGCCCAGATCGTCCTGCTCGAGCAGCGCGTGGCCTCTAAGGCCCCCACCACGGACATGCAGAAGACGGTGACGCACCTGCGCGAGCAGCTCGCCGAGCGGAACATGGTGGGCGACATCCGGTCCGCGGAGAGCCGGCTGGACACACTGTCCACCCAGATCTCCGAGCTGGAGAAGGCGGAAAAGGCGCAGCACGACGCCGTCCGCGCCGCCGAACTGGAAGCGCGCGAGGCCATCGTCGCCGAGGCTGAGGCGATCTCCGGCACCGATCCGGCCCAGGTGCAGTGGAAGACGTCCAGCGCGCGGATGAACGAGCTGTTTGAAAGCTGGAAAACCGCCCAGAAGAGCGGCGTACGGCTGGGCCGCAGCAACGAGGACGCCCTGTGGAAGCGCTTCCGCGCCGCCCGGACCGTCTTCGACCGGCACCGCCGAGCCTACTTCTCCCAGCTTGACAGCAACAACTCGGCGGCAAAGGCCGCCAAGGAGAAGCTGATCACCGAGGCAGAGGCATTGTCGACGTCGACGGACTGGGGCTTCGCCGCCGGAGAATACCGCAGGCTGATGGACGAGTGGAAGGCATCACCGCGCGCCAGCCGCAAGGACGATGACGCCCTGTGGGCCCGGTTCCGCGCCGCACAGGACGTCTTCTTCAGCTCGCGCCAGGCCGCCAACGACGAGATCGACCAGGAATACGCAGCCAACCTGAAGGTCAAGGAGGTGCTCCTCGAGGAGGCATCGGCCATCCTTCCGGTCAGGGACATCGCCGCCGCCAAGAAGGCCCTGCAGTCCATTCACGACCGCTGGGAAGAGGCAGGCAAGGTCCCGCGTGCGGACATGGGCCGGATCGAGGCCGGGCTGCGCCGGATCGAGGATGCGGTCCGCCAGGCGGAGGACGAAAAGTGGCAGCGCTCCAACCCGGAGACCAAGGCCCGCACCAACAGCGCCTTGAGCCAGCTCGAGTCCGCCATCGCCGGCCTGAAGGATGACCTGGCCGAGGCGGAGAAGAAGGGCGACCAGCGCAAGATCAAGGCCGCCAGGGAAGCCCTCGAAGCCCGCCAGGCGTGGCTGGACCAGATCCAGCGTTCGGCCAGCGAACTCTCCTAAGCAGCACTCTTAAGCAGCAACGGCACAGGCCCCGTTCCGGTTATCCACATAGCCGGGGCGGGGCCTTACCTGTGCCTTGCGCGTCAGGCAGGATGACGGAATGGCACCGTTCTCTCAGCCCCCTGCTTTTTCGCAGGCACGGGGCGATTCCCCGCCCCCGGACGTTCCGGCACAGCTGCTGGAGCTCTATTCGCCGGGCCTGCCCTTCACCTGGCCGGAACTGCAGTCCATGGCCGCCGACGGCGTGCTGTCGCAGCTCTATCAGCACGGCTACACGGTTCCCGGGACTGCGTCCTCCCCGCAGCTGCGGGCGCGTGCCGCTGCATACGGGGTGCCGGCCCCCGTCCGGCGGCGGGTGGTGGCCGGGCGGATGACCGCGGCCTGGATCTACGGCTGCGCCCGCGAGCCGGACCGGCTGGCCCTCCTGGTGGACGTCAAACGCCGGATCTCCAGCCTTCGCTCTACCCGCGGCTGCACGCTGCACGAGGTCCGGCTCGGACCGTTCGACGTCGTCAGCCTGGGCGGCCTCATGGTTTCGAGCCCGCTCCGGACGGCCCTGGACATCGCCTTGCATGTGGAGGCCGAGAGGGCCGTTCCGGCACTGCGGCTGCTCGTGGACAAACCCGAACTCGATGTCAGGCTCCGGCTCCTGGTCCTGGCGGTCGAGGCGATGCCCCGGCTGCCGCACAAGAACGCAGCCCTGGAAAAGCTCTCGCTGCTAGCTTCTCCGGCGGTTTCCGGTGGTCCGGTAGACGTCGAACACGCCGTCGATCCTCCGTACAGCACTGAGCACGTGGCTGAGGTACTTCGGGTCCCCCATCTCGAAGGCAAACTTTGAGATGGCTACACGGTCCGTGGACGTGTGGACGCTGGCGGCCAGGATGTTCACGTGGTTTTCGGAGAGCACCCTGGTCACGTCGGAGAGCAGGGACTTCCGGTCCAGTGCCTCCACCTGAATCTCCACGAGGAAGACGCTCGACTGCGTCGGCGCCCAGTCGACGTCAACGATCCGGTCCGGCTGGTCCTTCAGGCCGGCCACGTTGGTGCAGTCCGTCCGGTGCACCGAGACGCCCGAGCCGCGGGTGACGAAGCCAAGGATCGGGTCCGGCGGCACGGGGGTGCAACAGCGCGCCAGCTTGACCCAGACGTCGCCTACACCCCGGACCACCACGCCGGAATCCGAGAAGCGCGCCTTGCTAACCTGGGTGGGAATGCTGACTTCGGTGAGGTCGTCATCGGGGGTCTCGTTGCCGCCAAGGCTCTCGACGAGCTTTTCCATGACGGACTGCGCGGAGGTGTGGCCATCGCCTACTCCGGCGTACAGCCCGGAAATGTCGACGTACTTGAAGTCCTCGGCCACGGCGGCCAGGGCGTCGTGGGTCATCAGGCGCTGCAGCGGAAGGTTCTGCTTCCGCATGGCACGCGTCAGCAGTTCCTTGCCGCGGTCGATCGCTTCTTCACGGCGTTCCTTGCTGAACCACTGCCGGATCTTGTTGCGTGCACGGGCGCTCTTGACGAAGTGCTGCCAGTCCTGGCTCGGACCGGCGCCCTCGGCCTTGGAGGTGAAGATCTCAACCCAGTCGCCATGGTTGAGCTCACTGTTGAGCGGCACCAGCTTGCCGTTGACCCGGGCTCCGATGGTGCGGTGGCCCACCTCGGTGTGCACGGCATAGGCGAAGTCCACCGGCGTGGACCCGGCCGGCAGCGCCATAACCTCGCCCTTGGGGGTGAACACGAACACTTCGCGGGCGTTGATTTCGAACCGCAGCGAGTCGAGGAACTCACCGGGATCCGACGTCTCCTGCTGCCAGTCCACGAGGGAGCGGAGCCAGCCCATGTCGCCGTCACGCGGGCTGCCCGGTCCGGTGGCCGTCCGGTTCGGCTGGTCCTTGTACTTCCAGTGCGCCGCCACACCGTACTCGGCGCGGCGGTGCATCTCGTGCGTCCGGATCTGGATTTCAACGGGTTTGCCGCCGGGGCCGATGACCGTGGTGTGCAGGGACTGGTACATGTTGAACTTCGGCATCGCGATGTAGTCCTTGAACCGGCCAGGCAGCGGGTTCCAGCGCGAATGCAGGGTGCCCAGGGCGGCATAACAGTCGCGGACCGAGTCCACCAGGACACGGACGCCCATGAGGTCGTTGATGTCGTCGAAGTCCTTGTCCCGGACGATCATCTTCTGGTAGATCGAGTAATAGTGCTTGGGACGGCCGGTGATGGTGGCCTTGATCCGGGCGGTGCGCAGGTCGTCGGCAATCTGGTTCCGGATTACGCTGAGGCTCTTCTCGCGCTCCGGCGTGCGGTCCCCCACCATACGGACGATTTCCTCGTACACCTTGGGATAGAGCGCCGCGAAGGACAGGTCCTCGAGCTCCCATTTGATGGTGTTCATGCCGAGCCGGTGGGCCAGCGGCGCGAAAATTTCGAGGGTTTCCCGGGCTTTGCGGGCAGAAGACTCAGCGGAGACGAACCGCCACGTGCGCGCGTTGTGCAGCCTGTCCGCAAGTTTAATCATCAGGACGCGGATGTCCTTGGCCATGGCCACGACCATCTTGCGGACCGTCTCGGACTGTGCTGCCTCGCCAAAGCTGACCTTGTCCAGCTTGGTGACGCCGTCAACCAGCATGGCGACTTCGGGGCCAAAGTCCGCCCTGAGGTCCTCAAGGGTGTAGGGCGTGTCCTCCACGGTGTCGTGGAGCAGGGCCGCCGCCAGGGTGGTGCCGCTGAGCCCCAACTCGGCGAGGATCGTCGCGACGGCAACGGGATGGGTGATGTAAGGGTCGCCGCTCTTGCGCTTCTGCCCGCGGTGGCTCTGCTCCGCGACCACGAACGCGCGCTGGATGAGGTCGAAGTCTTCTTTCGGGTTGTTCGCCCTGACTGTCCGCAGCAGCGGTTCCAGGATGGGCGAGTACGTCGCGGTGCTCCGGCCCGTCAGCCGTGCCAGGCGGGACCTCGTGCGCTCACGCCGGCCGGGGAAGGTGGGCCGGACACCAGAGTTGTCCACTGGCACGCCCGGAGCCGGGCGCCCGGCAGCCACCAGACCAGTCTGTTGCCCCTGGACCGGACCGTTGCCTCCGGCAGCCGTCGGCGCCGACGTCGAACCTTCTTCCAATGAAGTACCCCTCACGACCCGTTTAATTATTCCAGTGTATTCCCGCTCCCGGCCCGACCGATAACCGCGTCCGTCACCGATGACGCGGCCGAGTAGACAGCCCCGTATTCGGGCCGGCTGGCGGGACGAACACAGTGCGCTTAAACGCAGCGACCGGACGCCGTCACGGTGACGGCATCCGGTCGGGTGCGGGGCGCTTGATGCCTTTACGGGCGCCCTGGCTCTTGCGGCGGCCTACGCCTTGGCGGGTTCGGCGGCCGCCGCCTTGGCGGCGGCGTCCGCACGACGCTGCTTGACACGCTGGGCCTGCTTGAGCAGCGGCGCCTCGCCCTGGCGCAGCCAGGCATACATCGGCGCGGATATGAAAATCGTCGCGGCCGTGCCAATCAGGATCCCGACGAACAGGGCTAGCGAGAGGTCGCGGAGCGTTCCGGCACCCAACAGGCCGGCCCCGATGAACAGGATCGCGCCGACGGGCAGGATTGCCACCATCATCGTGTTGATGGAGCGGACCAGGGTCTGATTGACGGCCAGGTTGACTTCCTCGCCGAAGGTCCGCCTGGTGGATGCGTCAATGCCCGCCGTGTTTTCACGGATCTTGTCGAACACCACCACGGTGTCGTACAGCGAATAGCTGAGCACCGTGAGGAACCCGATGATCGCCGACGGCGTGACCTCGAAATCACTCAGGGCGTAAACGCCGGCGGTGATGAACATCGTGACGAGCATGCCCACGATCGCCGAGACGGACATCTTCCAGGTCCGGAAGTACAGGGCCATCAGGACCGTTGCAAGAGCCACGAAGACCACGAGGCCGATCAGTGCCTGCTTGGTGACGTCAGCGCCCCAGGTGGGCCCCACGAAGGTGGAGGTCACCTCGTTGTCGGTCACACCGTATGCCTTGGTGAGGCCTCCTTTGATCTTGAGGGTCTCGTCGTCGGTCAGCTTGTCCGTCTGGATCCGCATCGTGGTACCGGCGACGTTGGCGACGCGCGGCACGCTTCCGGCAACGACGTCGTGGACGGCCTTCTCACCCAGTGATGCATCTGTCGTCTTGACGTTGGACACAGTGAACTCGGAACCGCCGCGGAACTCAATGCCGAGGTTGAAGCCGCCCTTGACCACCGGGATCAGGATGGACAGCGCAACCGCCAGGGCGGCCACGGCGAACCAGATCTTCTTGGATCCGACGAAGTCGTAGGAGCGCTTGCCCGTGTAGAGCTCGTTGCCGAATTTAGCGAAACTGGACATTACTTGCCCTCCTTGGCCGGGCCCTTGGAGGAACCAGCGAGCTGCTCCTGCTGCTCCGCGCGGCGGCGTTCAGCGATGGTCATCCGGCGCTCAGCCTCCGCCGCGGCGCCGGTGTTCTTGGCGCGCACAACTGACGGTGCGTCCTCGGGGCTGCGCAGCCTGCCGGCGCCGCGGTAGAGCGGCACCGCGCCGAGGCGCTCGGGGTCAAGGCCGGAGAACTTGTGGCCCTCGCCAAAGAAGCGTGTCCTGGCAAGCTGCTGCAGCGTGGGGTGCGTGAACATGAACACGACGATGAGGTCGGCGATGGCGGTGAGTCCCAGCGTGAAGGCAAAGCCGCGGACGTTGCCAACGGCCACGAAGTAGAGCACGAGGGCCGCGAGGAGGTTAACCGCCTTGGATGCCAGGACGGTGCGCTTGGCACGCTTCCAGCCGTTCTCCACAGCCGAGACGAGGCCGCGGCCTTCGCGGAGCTCATCACGGATGCGTTCGAAGTAGACGATGAACGAATCCGCCGTCTGGCCGATTGACACGATAATGCCCGCCACGCCGGCGAGGGAGAGCCGGTAGTTTTCGGTCCAGCCAAGGATGGCAATGGCAAGGTACGTGAGCGCGCCCGCCACCACCAGCGACGCAATGGTGACGAAGCCAAGCGCACGGTACTGGAACAGAGAGTAGACCACCACCAGCAGCAAGCCGATCAGGCCGGCAAGGAGGCCCATGCGAAGCTGCTCACCGCCCAGCGTGGCGGAGATCTGCTGTTCGCTCTGGATGTCGAAGCTGATGGGCAGGGCTCCGAAGCGGAGCTGGTCGGACAGCGCCTTGGCAGACTGCTCCGTGAAGCCGCCGGTGATCTGCGGGCGTCCGTCGGTGATCACGGCCTGGGACCGCGGGGCCGAAATGACCTTGTCATCCAGGACAATGGCGAACTGTGACTTGGGATCGCTGCCGGTCTCGCCGCCTGCGGCAACGTAGAACTGATTAAGGCGCTCGGTGACCGTCTTGAACTTGGCGGTTCCCTCGGCGTTGAACTGGATGTTCACGGCCCATTCGTTGGTGACGGCGCCCTTGGCGCCCTGCTGGAGCTGGAATGTGGAGCCCTGGATCTCCACGCCCTTGACCTCGACCGGTCCCAGGATGTACTTGATGGCAGGTGTCTGGGCCGTGGCAGGCTCGCAGGTGACCAGCGGCTTGGCGGGATCGGAACGTTCCTGCTTGTCCTGGGCCGGGTGGTCGCAGTCAAGGGCCTCGAACTGCTTCTGGATGTCCGCTGTGATCCAGTTGGAATCACTGGCATTCGCCGGCTTGGCCGTCGGCTTCGGCAGTTGCGCGGCGGGTGTCCGCTGTGCGGCGGGGACCGCTGCGCCTGCGCCCGTAACGAGGACGGGGCGGAAATTCATGTCTGCGGAGGCCTGGATGAGGGCGCGAGTTGCCGTGGACGGGGTGCCGGGAAGGCTCACCACCACGTTGCGGCCGGACTGCGTGCTGATCTCAGCCTCAGCGACGCCGGAGCCGTCCACGCGCTGGCGGATGATGGCCACCGCCTGGTTGAGCTGCTCCTCATTGATGTCCGAGCCACCCTCAACCTTGGGTGCCAGGATCATCTGGGTGCCGCCCTCCAGGTCCAGGGCCAGCTTGGGGCTCCAGCTGGCAACCCCGGACATTGTGCCGCCCGCAAGGACGGCCGTCATGGCGGCCAGGATTACGCCAAGCCAGACCAGCACCCGAAGGGATGGTTTATTGCGGCCAGTTCGTGCCATTGCCTATCTTTCTATTAATTGCGGACGGCCGCCGGAGCGAGCCTTGTCGCACCCGGCGGCTCCGCAGCCGTAGACAGCTGTACTGTGCGGAAGCGGCGGACTAGAAGTCCTTCTTGCCCTCGTCATTGAGGCGCTTGAGAGTTTCGTCCGGAGTCTCGTCGGCCGTGCCAGCCTTGGCTTCAGGCGCCATCGAGTCCTCGGCCGTCAGTGCCGACGCGTCGTCGGGAATGGCCTGGGTTCCGGCGGCGGGTTCCACGATCTTGTTCACCGCCTGGCGGTGGACGGTGGCCAGGTTGCCGGGCGACAGTTCCAGGACGACCTTGTTCTCCGCCTCGTCAATCGACACAATGCGGCCGAACAGCCCGAAGCTGGTCATTACCTCGATGCCGGGAGCGAACTCCGACTGCAGCTGGGTCTGCTGCTGCCGGGTCTTCTTGTTGCGGCGGAACATCATGAAGATGAAGACGCCGAGCATGACGAACAGCAGAATGGTCATGATGTCGATGCCGCCGCCGGCCTGTGGCTGAGCCTGGGCACTAATATGTCCGAACAAGTGAAGTTCCGTTCTTTACTTACGTAGCTGGTTGACAGCGACGTCCGCTTTGCACCGGGCTGCCCGCCCAGACGCGGGAGACCGGCCGCGGGCGGCCCGCCGTAGCGGGACACGGAAACAAAGCCCGGACGTGCCGAGCGTCTTTCCAGTCTAAAGGGAAAAGCTGGGAGGGCGCTGCTATTGGGTGTTGGATACCCATTCAGATGACGATTCTTCATCGCCCGGCTCGGCCTCGAAAAGGTTCAGGGTTTCCTGGCCAAAGACCCCAGCCGGTGCTGCCAGTCCAAGGTGCGCCCATGCCGGCGCCATGGCGATCCGGCCCCTCGGCGTCCTGCCGAGCAGCCCTTCCCGGACCAGGAACGGCTCGGCAACCGTCTCCACGGTCTCCGGCTCCTCCCCCACGGCGATGGCAAGGGTGGACAGGCCCACCGGCCCGCCGCCGAATTTCATGATCAGCGCCTCCAGCACGGAACGGTCCAGCCGGTCCAGCCCGCGCTTGTCCACCTCATACATGTCCAGGGCGGCGGAGGCGGACCTGGCGTCAATCTGTTCGATCCCGTGGACCAGCGCCCAGTCCCGGACCCGCCGCAGCAGCCGGTTGGCAATACGGGGTGTGCCGCGGGACCTGCCGGCGATTTCCGTGAACCCGGCGGAATTCACCTTGAGGTCGAGGAGTCCGGCGGAGCGCCGCAGCACGAGCTCCAGCTCCTCCACCGAATAGAACTCCAGGTGGCCGGTGAAACCGAACCGGTCGCGAAGCGGACCCGGCAGGAGTCCCGCGCGCGTGGTGGCGCCCACGAGGGTGAAAGGCGGCAGCTCCAGCGGAATGGCTGTGGCACCGGCGCCCTTGCCCACCACGATGTCCACGCGGAAGTCTTCCATGGCCATGTAGAGCATTTCCTCTGCCGGACGGGACATCCGGTGGATCTCGTCGAGGAAGAGGACTTCACCCTCGGACAGCGAGGAAAGGATGGCGGCAAGGTCCCCGGCATGCTGGATGGCCGGGCCGCTGCTGATCCGCAGCGGCGCGTTCATTTCGGACGCCACAATCATGGCGAGCGTGGTCTTGCCGAGGCCGGGCGGACCCGAAAAGAGGACGTGGTCTGCGCTGCGGCCGCGCATCCGAGATGCCTGCAGTACCAGGGAAAGCTGCTTCCGGACCCGGTGCTGGCCCACGAAGTCGTCAAGATTCCGGGGCCGGAGCGCCGCCTCGATGGCGCGCTCCTCCGGCTCTTCTCCCCCGGCGACCAGGGACGGCTCAGCCACGGCTGCCTACCCGGTTGCCCGCCCGGGCGCCGTCCTGGCCGAGCCAGCGCAGCGTGGTGCGCAGGATCTCGGCAACGTTGCCAGCGCCGGCAAGCTCCGGTGCATCCGCCAGGGCTTTGTCGATGCTGCCCGCGGCGTCCTTTTCGGACCAGCCCAGGCTGGTCATGGCAGCGACCACCTGCGGCTTCCACACGCCTTCGGATGACGCGGCGGGAGCACCTGCCGGAGCGGCCGTGCCATGCGGTACGAGTTTGCCGGCAAGTTCCAGCACGATGCGCCCGGCGACCTTTGGGCCTATGCCCGGAACCTTGGTGAATGTCTTGCTGTCCCCGGTGTGCGCCGCCACGCGGATTGCTTCCGGATCGTGCACCGCGAGGACCGCAAGGGCCAGCCGCGGCCCCACGCCGCTGACACTGAGCAGGACATCGAAAACTTCCCGCTCGTCGTCGCTGGCGAAGCCGAACAGGGTCAGGGAGTCCTCCCGGACGATGAGGGAGGTGAAAAGCTTCCCTTCTTCGCCGGTCCGCAGTTGGCTGAGTGTCTGCGGCGTCGCGTGCACGCTCATGCCGGCACCGTTGAGATCGATGACGGCGGTGGACAGTCCGACGTGCGCCACGGTTCCGCGGAGAAAACTAATCAAGGCCGGGGCTCCTGAACTTGCGCCGGCAAAAACCGACTATCCGAACATATCTACGAATACCCTAGCAAGCGCCGGCGACGTTCAGCGTGCACGGCGCGCCTTGGCCTCCGCCTCGGCCCAGGCGCGCTGGGCAGGTGTTAGCGACTGGCTGCCGGGACCGGTGGTGGCAATGGATGCGCCGCTGCCGGCCCGCCAGGCGTGCGTGATGGCGAGTGCCAGGGCGTCCGCGGCGTCCGCGGGACGCGGCGGGGCATCAAGCCGGAGAATTTTGGTGACGAGCTTGGTGACAGCTTCCTTGTTCGAGGACCCGCTGCCCGTCACCGCTGCCTTAACCTCCGACGGCGTGTGGAGCGCCACCGGAATGCCGCGCCGGGCGGCGGCGGCGATGACGACGCCGGAGGCCTGGGCCACGCCCATGACCGTGCTGACGTTCAGCTGCGAAAAGACCCGTTCCACCGCTAGCACGTGCGGCTCGTAACGGTCGAGCCAGTCGTCGATGGCGAGGGCGATCACCAGGAGCCGCTGGTCGAGCGTTTCCTCGGGTGAGGTTCCCACCACGCCGACAGCCACCATGGTGGCACGGCGGTTCTTTTCGACGTCCACCACGCCGATGCCGCAGCGGGTGAGGCCGGGGTCAATGCCCAGTACGCGCAGCGTCACGTGCAACTGCCCGGGCACGCCACGCGGAAAATCACTCGGCGTCCAGGGCAGCCTGAACTTCGTCGCTGAGGTCAGCGTTGCTGTAGACGTTCTGGACGTCGTCGAGGTCTTCGAGGGCGTCGACGAGCTTCAGGAATTTCTTGGCGGCATCCAGGTCCAGCGGCACCTCCATGGACGGCACGAACTCGGCCTCGTCGGTGTCGTACTCGATGCCGGCTTCCTTGAGCGCGTCGCGGACAGCCTGCAGGTCCTTCGGATCCGAGTGGATCTCGAATGCGTCCCCGTTGTCCTTGACCTCTTCGGCGCCGGCGTCCAGGACCGCCATCAGGACGTCATCCTCGGTGAGGTCGTTCTTGGGCAGCGTGACAACGCCCTTGCGGGTGAAGAGGTAGCTGACGGAGCCGGGGTCGGCGATGGTACCGCCGTTGCGGGAGATGGCGAGGCGGACCTCGGATGCTGCGCGGTTCTTGTTGTCCGTGAGGCACTCGATCAGCAGCGCGGAGCCCTGCGGGCCGCGGCATTCGTACATGATTTCCGTGTAGTCCACGACCTCGCCGGTGAGCCCGGCGCCGCGCTTGATGGCGCGGTCGATGTTGTCGTTCGGAACCGAGGTCTTCTTGGCCTTGGTGACGGCGAGTTCGAGTCCGGGGTTGCCTGCGAGGTCCGGGCCGCCCATGCGGGCCGCGACTTCGATGTTCTTGATCAGCTTGGCGAACGACTTTGCCCGGCGGCTATCAATGATGGCCTTCTTGTGCTTGGTCGTTGCCCATTTGGAGTGGCCTGACATGCTTTACGCTTCTCCTCTGATCATGCGGATAAAAAGTTCATGCACGCGCTTCTCGCCTGTCACTTCCGGATGGAAGGAGGTGGCCAGCAGCTGGCCTGAACGCACTGCAACAATTCTAGCCGTCCCCTGCAGATCGGCCGCGTGGGAGGCGTGCGCCTGGTCGGCCGGTTCCACCTGGGCCAGGACCTCAACGCCCGGGCCGACGCGCTCCACCCAGGGGCCGCGGATGAACACCGCGTGAACCGGCGCCACGCCGTGCTCAGTGGCGCTGAACTCCAGGCCCTTGAAGTCGAGGTCGGTTTCGAACGACTCCCGCTGCCGGCCGAATGCGTTGCGGCGGACCGTGATGTCCAGTCCACCGAAGGTCTCCTGCGGGTTGCCGGCAAGGTCCGCAGCGGGGTCCGCGATGTCGTGCGCCAGCAGGATCATGCCCGCGCAGGAACCGTAGACCGGGAGGCCGTCGGCGATCCGCTGCCGCAGGGGGCGGGCGAGGTCGAAGGCACGGGCCAGCTTGTCGATGGCCGTCGATTCGCCGCCCGGGATGATGAGTCCGTCGAGTCCTTCGAGCTCGGCGGGCCGGCGGACACCCACGCCGGCGGCACCCGCCGTCTCGACTGCCCGGAGGTGCTCACGGAAGTCGCCCTGAAGTGCCAAAACGCCGATGCGCAGGCCGGTGCCGGGTTTTTCGGGCACGCCGGCGGGGCGCGGAAGGGCGCTGGAAAGGGAATTGGTCATCTAAATAGCATAGTGTCCCGACGGCGGGCAGCGGCTCCCGCCGTCGGCCGTCCGCCACATCGCATGCCGTTGCTGGGATATATTACAGAGCATGTTTTCCCTCAGCGTTCCGCTCGGCAAGTTCGTTCGCCGGGTTTCCCGGCTCAGGGGCGGAGGCTCTGCACTACCCGGCCTGGTTGTAGAAAAAATCGACCCCGGCTTCATGCAGCGGACCCTGTCCACCCTCCCTCACGGCGTCGCCGTGGTCAGCGGCACCAACGGCAAGACCACCACCACGAAGATGGTGGTGGAACTGCTGGAAAGCCAGGGCCTGAAGGTGTTCACCAACCGCACCGGAAGCAACTTCACCCGGGGCGTGGCTGCCGCACTGCTCGGCGACGTGGACTGGCGCGGCCGGCTCGACGCGGATATCGCCGTGCTGGAACTGGACGAAGCCCACGCCGTGCACTTCGTCAACCGTGTCCCGCCGCGCTACAGCCTGCTGCTGAACGTGCTCCGCGACCAGTTGGACCGCTTCGGGGAAATCGACAAGACCGCCCAGCTCCTCCAGCACATCGCCTCCAAGACAACCGGGACCGTGGTGCTGAACCGCGAGGACCCGCGGGTGGCCCGGATCGCCGGTACGCTGCACGGCCCCGAGGTCCTCTATTTTGGCCTGGACGACTCGCTGCTGGGCACCTTCCCCAGCGACGATGAACTCCGCGCCGGGCCGGGCAGCCCCGTACCCGCCGTACCGCAAAGGCCCCAGGCCGACGTCGTCCTCCGCCGCGTCGGTGCCGATCACGCCGATTTTGAGTACGACGGCGTCACGGTCACCACCGGGATGAAGCTCCGCGGCGTCTACAACATCTTCAACGCCGCGGCGGCGCTGGCGCTGGCCCGCAGCATCTGCGGCAGCGGCGCGGCCACGGCCGACCACGGCACCCTCCTGAAGGCGCTGTCCGAGGTGGCTCCGGCATTTGGGCGCGGCGAAAGCCTCACGGTGGACGGACTCCCGCTGGACCTGGTCCTGGTCAAAAACCCGAGCGGCTTCCGGCTTGGCCTCAAATCGTTCCCCTCGGGCGGCTACGCCACCATGATCGCCATCAACGATAACTACGCCGACGGCCGCGACATGTCCTGGCTGTGGGACGTTGACTTCGACTCGCTGCGGCCAGAAGGCGTGGACCAGGTCACCGGCTCCCGGGCGTATGACATGGCCCTGCGCCTGCAGTACGACGAAGTGCAGATCGGGGCGGTGGACACTGACATTACGGCCGCGCTGGCCGACTTCATCCGCAAGGGCAAAGGCAAGCCGAAGCGTGTCTTCTGCACCTACACCGCGATGCTCGCCATCCGCCGTGAGCTGTCCAAAATCACCACAGTGGAGGTGGTCTCTTGACCCCCGATTCAGCCGCCGGCACTACCGCGTCAAAGGGCACCATCCGGGTCCTGCAGCTGTACCCGCGGGAGATGAACATCTACGGCGACTGGGGCAATGCCCTGGTTCTGCAGCAGCGCCTGACATGGCACGGATACACCCCGGAACTCCTCGAGTACAACGTGGGCGACGAGTTCCCGGACGGCGTGGACATCATCCTTGGCGGCGGCGGGCAGGACAGCGGCCAGCTCGTCATCCAGGACGACCTCCAGTCACGGGCCGGCCTCCTCAAGGGGATGGCCGAGGACGGCACGCCGATGCTCCTCATCTGCGGCCTGTACCAGCTGTTTGGCCGCTTCTTCAAGACCCGCTCAGGCCCGGTCATTCCCGGCATCGGAGTTTTGGACGTGGAGACCCACGGCACGGATGAACGGCTGATCGGCAACGTCAAGGTCACCACCACAGAGTTCGGCGAGGTCCTGGGCTACGAAAACCACAGCGGCCAGACCACCCTGGGCCCGGGCGTTGCACCGCTCGGGACGGTGGCGAAGGGCACGGGCAACAACAGCAGCGACGGCCAGGAGGGCGCCCGGTACCGCAACATCGTGGCCAGCTACCTGCACGGTTCCCTGCTCCCCAAGAACCCGGCCATCGCCGACTTCCTGATCCGGACCGCCGTCGAACGCAAATACGGCAGCTTCACGCCCGGCGAACCGGATGACCGCTACGCCGTCCTGGCCCGGGAGCACGCGGCCCGCCGGCCGCGCTAGGGGACCACAGAGCACCTGCGGTACGCGGCGCAACCACCCGCCGGAGGTGCCCGGCAAAACATTGTGCACCGTACCGCTGCATGAAAGGGTTGCTTCATGACCAATCCCCTGATGTCCCCCAGCGCCCTGCCCTTCGGACTGCCGCCGTTCGCCGACATTGACGACGCCCACTATGCCGAGGCGGTTGACGCCGGGCTCGCCGGGCACCTGGCCGAAATCCAGGCCATCGTGGAGAACCCCGAGCCGGCCACTTTCGACAATACGGCGCTGGCCATGGAGAGATCCGGCCGGTTGCTGGACCGCGCCGCGGCTTCGTTCTTCACCCTGGTTTCCGCCGACGCCTCGGAGGCCATCAGGAAGCTGGAGACCGAATTGTCGCCGCAGTTCGCCGCCCATCAGGACGCCGTGTACCTGAACCGGGCCCTATACGAGCGGTTCGCCGCCGTGGACATCGCCAGCCTGGACGCCGAATCGGCCAGGCTTGTCGAAGAGTACCTCAAAGAGTTCCGCCAGTCGGGCATCCAGCTGGACGACGCCGGCCAGGACCGGCTGCGTTTGGTGAACGCCGAGCTGTCCCGGCTGGGTACCGAATTCGGGCAGCGCGTCAAGGAAGCGATGAAGTCCGCCGCACTGCTGCTGGACAGCGCCGGTGACCTCGCTGGCCTTCCCGGCGACGAGATCGCCAGCGCCGCCGAAGCAGCGCGCGTTGCCGGGCACGACGGCAAATTCCTTCTGACGCTCATCCAGCCAAGCAACCAACCCGCACTGGCCGCACTGGACAACAGGGACGTACGCCGCCGGCTCTTCGAGGCGTCCGTGGCGCGCGGCAGTGCCGGCGGAGACCTCGACGTTCTCGACCTGGTGAAATCCATGGTCAGGCTCAGGGCCGAAAAGGCCGCCCTGCTGGGCTTCGCCAACTACGCCGAACTGGTGGTGGACCGGCAGACAGCCCCGGATTTCGGCGCCGTCCGGTCCATGCTGAACCGACTGGCGCCTGCCGCCGTCCGGAACGCCGACGCCGAGGCCGCCGCCCTCGCCGAGAGCGCCGGCCACCCGCTGGAGGCCTGGGACTGGGCGTACTACTCCGCCAAGGTGCGGCGGGAACGCTACACCGTGGACGAGCAGGCCCTCAGGCCGTACTTTGAGCTCGACCGAGTCCTGAAGGACGGGGTGTTCTTCGCCGCGACCTCACTCTTCGGCATCACCTTCCATGAACGGGAGGACCTCGCCGGCTACCACGAGGACGTCCGCGTTTGGGAGGTCCGCGACGCGGACGGAACAGAGCTGGGATTGTTCCTGGGTGACTATTACACCCGCGAAACCAAGCGCGGCGGCGCCTGGATGAATTCCTTGGTGGACCAGTCGGCGCTTTTGGGCACCAAGCCGGTGGTCATCAACAACCTGAACATCTCCAAGCCGCCGGCCGGCGAGCCCACGCTGCTCACGCTCGATGAAGTGCGGACGGCGTTCCACGAGTTCGGCCATGCCCTGCACGGGCTGTTCTCCGATGTCACCTATCCCCGTTTCTCCGGCACCTCGGTGCCGCGGGACTTCGTCGAGTACCCGTCGCAAGTCAACGAAATGTGGACCATGTGGCCGGAGGTGCTCTCCAACTACGCCCGCCATCACGCTACCGGGGAGCCGCTGGCCCAGGACATCGTGGACCGGCTCAACCAATCGCGCCTCTGGGGCGAGGGGTTCGCTACCACGGAGTACCTTGGCGCTGCGCTGCTGGACCTGGCCTGGCACGTCCAGGAAGCCGGCAGCGTCCCGGAGGACGCCCTTGAGTTTGAGGCGAAGGCACTGGCCGCTGCGGGGGTGGCCCATCCGCTGATTCCGCCACGGTACCGGACGGGCTATTTCCAGCACATCTTCGCCGGCGACGGCTACGCTGCGGGCTACTACTCCTACATTTGGAGCGAGGTACTGGACGCCGAAACCGTCGACTGGTTCACCGAGAACGGCGGGCTCAGCCGGGCCAACGGCGACCGCTTCCGCGCCGAACTGCTTTCCCGTGGCAACAGCCGGGATCCGCTCGAGTCCTTCCGTACCCTCCGGGGACGCGACGCCGCCATGGAGCCGCTCCTCAAGCGCCGCGGTCTGGAGTAAACCGGGCGCCAACCCACCCTTGCGCTTGGCTTTTGGGGAAGAACGACGGCGGCCGGTCACTTAGGTGACCGGCCGCCGTCGTCTATGTCCTGGCTATGATCGCGCTTAACTCTCTCGGCTCAACAAGAGAGGGCGCAGAGGCTCAAGGGGCAGGGCGCCCTGCGCCACGCTCCTTGAGAAGCGCCTGAACGCTACCAGCCGCGCTCGGCGAGGCGGTGCGGCTGCGGGATCTCGTCCACGTTGATGCCGACCATGGCCTCGCCCAGGCCGCGGGAGGCCTTGGCGATGACGTCCGGGTCATCGAAGAAGGTGGTGGCCTTCACGACGGCGGCGGCGCGCTGGGCCGGGTTGCCGGACTTGAAGATACCGGAGCCGACGAACACGCCGTCGGCGCCAAGCTGCATCATCATCGCGGCGTCGGCCGGGGTGGCGATGCCGCCGGCGGTGAACAGCACCACCGGGAGCTTGCCGGTGGCGGCAATTTCCTTGACCAGTTCGTACGGTGCCTGCAGCTCCTTGGCGGCCACATACAGCTCATCCTCGGGCAGCGAGGCCAGCTTCTTGATCTCGGCGCGGATCTGGCGCATGTGCGTGGTGGCGTTGGAAACGTCGCCCGTGCCGGCCTCGCCCTTGGAACGGATCATGGCCGCGCCCTCGTTGATGCGGCGCAGGGCCTCACCGAGGTTGGTGGCACCGCAGACGAAGGGAACGGTGAAGTTCCACTTGTCGATGTGGTTGGTGTAGTCGGCCGGGGTCAGGACCTCGGACTCGTCGATGTAGTCCACGCCGAGGGACTGCAGGATCTGGGCCTCGACGAAGTGCCCGATGCGGGCCTTGGCCATGACCGGGATGGAGACGGCGTCGATGATCTGGTCGATCATGTCCGGATCGGACATGCGGGACACGCCGCCCTGGGCGCGGATGTCGGCCGGGACGCGCTCAAGCGCCATGACGGCAACGGCACCGGCATCTTCGGCGATGCGGGCCTGCTCGACGTTAACGACGTCCATGATGACGCCGCCCTTGAGCATCTCTGCCATGCCGCGCTTGACGCGGTTGCTGCCCGTCACGCTGTTGGCGGACGAGCCGGCTTCGTTGCTTACATCAGGTGTAGACACAAAAACCCCTATGGGTAGCTAGATGACCTTCGCCGGGAGTGCAGACGGCACGGAGATGCCGTTTTTCGCACACACCGGATTACCGGATCCATTGACCGGGCAGTCCTAATACTAGTCCCCCCGCGGCAGCCCGGCTTAATCAGGTTTGTTCGGAGTCCTCCAGCGACTGGATCCGCACGGCCAGGACACGCTGGACCACGGTAATGAAGCTCGCCGCGGCCAGCAGCACCAGGGTCGCCAGCAGCACGACGGGCGGCAGTCCGGCACCGGTAAGGCCGGTGATCACCAGTACCGAGACCAGCCGTTCGGCACGTTCGGCAATGCCCACGTTCGCCTGGAAGCCAAGGGACTCCGCCTTCGCCCGGACATAGGAGACCACCATGCCAAGAACAAGGCAGACGACGGCGGCAACGGCTATGGGGGCGTCGGCGCCGCCTGTGAAAAACCAGATGGCCAGGCCGGCAAAGAGTGCACCGTCCGCCAGCCGGTCCAGGCTGGAGTCCAGGAAGTTGCCCCAGCGCCCACCGAGCTTCTGCATCCTGGCCATGATGCCGTCGATGACGTCGGAAAAGATGAACGCCGTGATGAAGACCGTTCCCCAGAACAGCTGGCCCAGCGGATAGAAGACCAGGGCCCCCACCACCACGCCGGCTGTTCCCACAATAGTGATGGCGTCGGGCGAGACGCCCATTTTCAGTAGCCAACGTGCGATCGGGGTAAACAGCGCGGTGAAGAACCCGCGGGCATGCCTATTCAGCATGCGTCTCCCCGGGCCAGGCATCGGCGACCTGCTGGCGGACCTCGCCGAGGGTCTGGGTGATCGCCTTGGTCTGGGCGATGATCGGGAAGAAATTTCCGTCCCCTCCCCAGCGGGGCACAATGTGCTGGTGCAGGTGCCCCGCGATGCCGGCACCGCCCACGATCCCCTGGTTCATACCGAGGTTGAAGCCGCCGGGATTCGCCACCTTTCGCAGCACACGCATGGCGGTCTGCGTCAGGTCGGCGAATTCCGCGGTCTCCTCCACCGTCAGGTCCGTGTAGTCGGGGACGTGGCGGTAGGGGCACACGAGAAGGTGGCCGGGGTTATAGGGGAACAGGTTCAGCACCACGTAGCTCGTGCGACCGCGGTATACGATGAGCGACTCCTCATCGCTGCGCGCGGGCGCGACGCAGAACGGGCAGTCGTCCTGGTTCTTGAACTGGTGCTGCCCGCCTTTGATGTAGGCCATGCGGTGCGGAGTCCACAGCCGCTGGAAGGCATCCGGGACGCCGGCCAAGCCAAAATCGTCCGTTACCTCCGCATCGCCGGGATAGCCCGAATCCGTGTTCTCCTGCACGTGTTCCCCCTCCGCCGCGGCTAGCTGGTCCGGTCGCGGACAGCGTCAACGATCCGCTGGACAGCCTCGGCCACAGGCACCCCGTTGTCCTGGCTGCCGTCCCGGAAGCGGAAGGAGACGGCGCCTGCCTCGGCGTCCTCACCGCCGGCGATCAGGACGAACGGGATCTTGTCCTTGCTGGCCGTGCGGATCTTCTTCGGGAAGCGGTCCGAGGAGATGTCCACCTCGGCGCGGATGCCGGCAGCCTTGAGCTTGTCAACGACGTCGAACATGTAATCGTTGAAGGCCTCCGCCACGGGGATACCCACCACCTGCACGGGAGCCAGCCAGGCCGGGAAGGCACCGGCATAGTGCTCGGTGAGGACGCCCATGAACCGCTCCACCGACCCGAAGAGGGCACGGTGGATCATGACGGGCCGCTGGCGGGTGCCGTCCGCGGCCTGGAACTCGAGTTCGAAGCGCTCAGGCAGGTTGAAGTCGAGCTGGATGGTGGACATCTGCCAGGTGCGCCCGAGGGCGTCCTTCGCCTGGACCGAAATCTTGGGCCCGTAAAACGCGGCTCCGCCCGGGTCCGGAACGAGCTCTAGCCCGGAGGCCTCGGCAACTTCGGCCAGGGTGCGGGTGGCTTCCTCCCAGGCGGCGTCCTCGCCGACGAACTTGTCCTCGTTCTTGGTGGACAGCTCGAGGTAGAAGTCGTCCAGGCCGTAGTCCTTGAGCAGGCCGAGGACGAAGTTCAGCGTGGTGGTGAGCTCATCCTTCATCTGCTCGCGGGTGCAGTAGATGTGGGCGTCGTCCTGGGTCATGCCCCGCACGCGGGTCAGGCCATGGACCACGCCGGACTTCTCGTAGCGGTAGACCGAGCCGAATTCGAAGAGCCGCAGCGGCAGTTCGCGGTAGGACCGGCCGCGCGAGCGGAAGATGAGGTTGTGCATGGGGCAGTTCATCGGCTTCAGGTAGTAGTCCTGGCCGGGCTTGCGGACCGTGCCGTCCTCATTCAGTTCCGCGTCGATGTGCATCGCCGGGAACATGCCCTCCTTGTACCAGTCCAGGTGGCCTGAGACTTCGTACAGGTGCCCCTTGGTGATGTGCGGGGTGTAGACGAACTCGTAGCCGGCGTCCACGTGGCGCTGCCGGGAGTAGTCCTCCATGGCCTTGCGGATGATGCCGCCCTTGGGGTGGAAGACAGGGAGACCCGACCCCAGCTCATCGGGGAAGGAGAACAGGTCCAGCTCGGCGCCAAGCTTCCGGTGGTCGCGGCGCTCGGCCTCGGCGATGCGCTCCTGGTAGGCCTTCAGGGCTTCCTTGGTGGGCCACGCGGTGCCGTAGATGCGCTGCAGCTGCTGGTTGTTCTGGTTGCCCAGCCAGTACGCGGCCGAGGACCGGGTCAGGGCGAAGGCGTTGGAGATGAGCTTGGTGTTGGGCAGGTGGGGGCCGCGGCACAGGTCGCACCAGACGCTGTCCCCGCTCTTGCGGTCGACGTTGTCGTAAATGGTGATGTCGCCGGCGCCCACTTCAACGTTGACGCCTTCGCCGGCGTCGGCGGCGTCGTTCTTCTTGCCCAGCAGCTCGAGCTTGTAGGGCTCGTTCTTCATGGCTTCGCGGGCCTCGTCCTCGGAGACGACGCGTCGGACGAACTTCTGGTTCTGGTTGATGATCTTGAGCATCATCTTTTCCAGCTGGCGCAGGTCCTCCGGAGTGAAGGGCTCCTCGACGTCGAAGTCGAAGTAGAACCCGTCAGTGATGTAGGGACCGATGCCGAGCTTGGCGTCCGGGCGCAGCTGCTGTACGGCCTGGGCCATGACGTGCGCGGTGGAGTGGCGCAGCACGTTGAGCCCGTCGGGGGTATCGATGGTGACGCCTTCAACCTGCGCGCCTTCGGGAAGGGGCTGGTCCAGGTCCTTCAGCTCGCCGTCGACCCGGGCCACAACGACGTCGCGGCGCTCAAAGAAGAGTTCCGCGCCGGTGGTCCCGGTAGTCACCTTCATTTCTTCGCCATCGACGATGAGGGTGATCTGCTGGGCATCTGACACGGGTGTCTCCTATTCAAAGTTCAGGCTTCGTAGCTTGTGGCGTACGGGGACCACAGCCAGCCTCGTCAATGTTATCTGTTGCGGAAGTGGCGAGCCAAAGCGCCACGGCCGCGGCCGGTTGGAACTATTGGAAAAGGGATAGGCCAGTTCAACTCCCCAGGCCGGTGATGGCCAGGTTTCTGCTGATGCCTTCCAGAGGTCCCGGCTGCCTGAATTCCTGTTCGGTGTCATCGCGGCCGTTGGTCCCCTGTTCACCGTTTTCCCGCTCAGGGAACGGCAGGGTGTCCACCTGGCTGAGGTCCCAGGCCATGCTGGCGCTGAGGCTGATGCCGCGCGGACCTGTCCGCCGGGTGGTTCCCCGGATGAGCAGCAGGCGGGTGCCGAACAGCAGCGGGCCGGCATGCTCCTGGGCTTCGTGGAAGAACACGGAGTCCACGCACCCGGTGCCGTCGTCGATGCTGATGAAGACCACCCTCCTGCCGCCGCGCATGGGCGGTGTCTGGGTGGCGATGCGGACACCGGCCACCAGAACCTCCGTGCCGTTGCGCAAACCCAGCAGCTTGTCGGCGGTGGTGACACCCAGCCGGTCCAGGAGCGGGCGGTGGCTGGACATCAGGTGTTCACTGACATCAACTGCCATCAGGTCCAATTCTGCCCGGACGGTCTCCACCGTGGTCGGCTCCGGCAGGCCGGGCTTAACGTTCCGCAGTTCGACGTCGCCAAGGGGCAGTGCAAGTTGCCCCTCAATGACGTCGGCGGCCTTCCTTGCCGGCTTGCTTTGGAGGCTTTGAAGGTGGTGCACAAGGTCTGCCCGGTTGGCCGTCCCGCCGGATTCCCGGTGCAGGGAGTCAAAAGCGCCCAGTTGGGCTAGCCGTTTGATGCTGGGCTTGGTGAGCCTGGAGCGGTCCCTCAGATCCGCCAGAGAGTCATAGGGCTGCCCGGCTACGATCCGCTTCAGTTCAGAACCGGACAGCCCGAAGATGCCATTGAGGCTCAGCCTGATGCCCAGCTTTCCTCGGTCCGGGCCCTCCGCTACCCGTTCCACCCGGTATTCAGCCCCGCTGCGGTTGATGTCCAGCGGAAGGATGGGGATGCCCATGCGCCGCGCCTCGGCAACAAGGAGCCGCTTGGGGTACATGCCGGGATCGTGTTCCCACAGGCCCGCGAGGAATGCTTCCGGATGGTGGGCTTTCAGCCAGGCCGACTGGTAAGTGGGCACGGCAAAGGCGGCGCCATGGGCTTTGCAGAAGCCAAAACTGGCGAACGATTTCAGGGTGCCCCAGACCTTGTCCACTACCTCCGGCGAATACTTCCTGGCCCTTGCCTCGCGGCGGAAAAACTCCTCAACGTGGCCTTCCTTGACCTCGTTGCTCAGCGCCCTGCGGAACTCGTCGGCCTTCGCCAGCCCGCAGCCGGTCATCACGTCAAAGGTCCTCAGAATCTGCTCATGAAAGACCGTCACCCCATGGGTTTCCTGCAGCACCGGCTTCAGGTCCGGATGCGGGTAGGTCTCCGGCGCGAAGCCGTGCCGGTGTTCGAGGAAGGGCCGGACCATGTCCGATTTCATGGGGCCGGGGCGGAACAGTGATATGTCGATGATGAGGTCGTTGAACTCGCGCGGGGCCATCTTTCCGACCAGCTCCCGCTGGCCCGGTGATTCGATCTGGAAGCACCCCAGGGTGTGGGTGCTTCTGATCAGCTCATAGGTGGGCTCGTCGTCCAGCGGCACGGCATTGAGGTCGATCAGGCCGTCCTCCCTGATGTAATCGGGACCCGTGCCATCTGGCGCCACGGGATGGGCTCCCGCCGCCACCACTTCAGCCTTGGAGGGATGGATGCGGATGATCTCCCGCACGGCGAAGGCCATGGCACTTTGCATCCTGACACCCAGGACGTCGAGTTTCAGCATGCCCATGGGGTCCATGTCGTGCTTGTCGAACTGGCTCATGGGCAGCCCAAGGCCGCTGGGCTGGACGGGGCTCCGGTCCAGCAGGGTGGCATCACCGAGGATCACCCCGCAGGGATGCATGGAGATGTGGCGCGGAAGACGGTCCAGCCGTTCGGTGAGGTCCACCAGGAGGTCCAGTTGCTGGTTCTCCGAGAAGTTACGCTGTTCCACCCGTCCGGCGAATTCGCGAAGTTCCGGTTTTTCCTCCAGGGCTTCCCGGAATTTCCGGGCTGAAAAGCGCCACAGCTGCTTGGCAATCTCACCGACATCGCCGTCGTCCAGCCCCAACGCAAGCCCGGCGTCCCGCACCGCACCGCGAGCGCGGTACCCGTTCTGCATGCTCATCAGAGTGACGCGCTGGGAGCCGAACCGGTCAAAGATCTTCCGGTAGACGTTGTGCCGCTCGGCGCTTTCCACATCGATATCGATGTCCGGGAGCGTGGAGCGGTCGCCGGAGAGAAACCGTTCGAAGATCAGGTCATGCTGAAGGGGGTTCACCTGGCTGATGTCGATCAGGTAGTTCACCAGGCTGGAGGCCCCAGACCCCCGGGCTGCCGCCCTCACGCCCATGTCCAGGATCATGCGGGACACCTCTGCCACAGTCAGGAAGTAGGAAGCAAAGCCGAGGCGGGCAATGATCTTCAGCTCATGCTGCAGCCTGACGCGCATGGCTGCTTCCGCCTTCCCCGAAATGCCGGGGAAGCGCCGCGCAATTCCGGCCTCGCAGCGCTGGGCGAGTTCTGCCAGCGGATCCCCTTCGATGCCGATGACGGCGGCCTCGGGAACCACAGGCTGCTTCCAGCCCATGTCGGTCACGGGATCCATGCGGCACCGGTCCGCGAGCGCCTCAGTCTGCGCGAGCAGCACCTGGAGATCGGCGGCCCCGTAGCCGGCGGCGTGAATGACTTCCTTGCCCAACTGGAGCATTTGGTCCGGGGATTTCAGCCACCCCTGCCCGGTGGGCTGGAGCAGCGGCGCGGCGGAGAGTTCTGGAAGCGACTTCAGTGTGCGGGCCGAATCGAGGACGTCTGCGGTGGCCGCCCCGTCCTCCTCACAGTAACGGACGGCGTTGGTGAGCACGGCGGGCACGCCATGCTCCTGCGCCAGTTTGAGCATGCGGACCGCGTGGGCCGTGCTCAATGGTTCACCCGGGGCGCTGAGGTGGGTGACGATCTCTGCTGCGACGCTTCCGGCGGGCATGGCGTCCAGCCAGCTCTTAAAAAGGGTGCGGGGCCGAAGGTACCGCCGTCCGCCCAGCGCAAGGCCGACGTCGGAATCCGGGCCCAGCAGCACAGTGAGCACGGGTTTAAGGGTTTCCGGGTCCAGGACGCGAGATGCGAGTTCAGCTCTGGTGACGGCGACGGGAACTGTTCCCCCGGCCTTGCCAGTGGTGCGTGCGTGTGCGTCGGAGATCAGCCGGCACAGTGCCTTGTACCCTTCACCGCTGTTGTGACCGTGCGCTAGGACAACGACCCGCCCGGTCACGCGGGCAGCCGAAAACCGGGTTTTGGACAACCGGGCACCTGGCACCTGTTCACCGGACATTACGGCGTCATGGTCTCCCTCGTGGTCGAACACTGACAGATCCACGCCGACCACCGGGTCAATCCCGGCAGCCATGCATGCCTTGAGATGTTTTACGGTGCCGTACAGGCCGTCCCGGTCGGTGCACCCCAGGGCGGTCGCCCCCTGGGCCGCTGCCGCCTGGGCGAGCTCATCGGGCCAGGAGACACCGTAGTGGGCGCTGAAGGCGGTGGAAACGTGCAGGTGAGTGAAGCTCATGCTGTTTTGGGTCGGAGTGCAACACTGGGCCGGAGGGCGTCGTGGATCCGGAGCAACCTCCAGCGTCCGCTGCCTGCATGCCTCACCAGGTCAAGGGTCAAAGGTTCAGGTGCGTCTGCGGCCGGGGTTTCCGGCTGAGGGCTTTTGCCGGCGGGGAGGACCTGCACCCGCCAGATCTCGTGGTCGACAAGCCCGGGGCCGCTTCCCAGCGGGGCGCGCCGCTCTTCGGCCCACCACTGGCGGCGCTCATACCAGCGCACAGGCTCGGCGCAGACCCGGTAATCCCTGCCGCCCCACCGAAGCTCAGCAGGCTCACCGGTGGGTGCGCAGACGACGTCAACAGACTCGCTGAACGTTCCCATAGTGCCTCCGGATACCAATCTCATCCTGCAGAATATACGCAGGCATTCGAATATGTATTCGAATACTTCAAGTCTACGCCGGGCCCGGGACAAAACCTACATGGGTGTGGACGGACGGCGGCTCACAGGGCAGGATGGTGCCATGAGTTCCAATGACGCGCTCCTGAAGCAGGTAAGCATCGCCGCCAAAGAAAGCACATTGGTGGCCAGGTTTGATATCGACGGCAATATTCCAGCATCGGGCGCCTTTGTTGTGGGGCTTGTGGCTGCCACTCCGGATTATTCACATCAACGGAGGCTGGGAATCGAGTTCATGAACGGCGAGGCGGTCTCGATCTACTCCTTCAGCCATGACGGCACAGAGGAGAACTTCGACCTCAGCAGCGTTGAGCACTCGGGCAACACCATCACGGGCAACTTCCCCATGAGCACGGTCATGGGGCTGGACAAGAGCCACCTCATGTCCGCGTTCAGCGAGGCCGACGGGCGGGAATTCCAGTCCGGCGTGCCCGTCGAGGAGAAGCTCTAGAGGGTCAGCGCCCCCTGCGAGCGGCACCGGGCATCAGCCCGGACCAGCCGGCCCCGCGCCCCGGCGCGCCATTCAGCGGCTAGGCCGTCGGCAGCCCGGACCCGTCGGCCCGATCCTGTCAGCCGGCAGGCTAGCCAAACGGAAGCAACGGCTCAGCTGTTGTCATTGTGGATTTTCATCTCAAGCTCGATGAACTTCGAGATCATGGCCCGGTACGTGGTTTCCACGATGTCCGGGTCTATTTCTTTTTTCTCAGCGGCCGCGCGCACATGCTCGATGACCCGTTCCACCCGGCCCGGTGCGCGCACCTCGGCGTCGTCACCCTTCAGGGTCCCTGCGATGCGGATCAGGCGCTCGCGGCGGGCGATCAGCGTGACGATCTGCTCGTCCACCTCGTCCACCGCGACCCGCACGGCGGCGAGCTGTTCCCGGTCAGCCTGGGCGTTTTTCTCGTCTCCGTGATTTGTGGGCATGATCATGACAGTATCGAACCATGCAGCCCAGAGTCGATTTTATTTCATTGGGAGTGCGCAGCGTGGCCGCCTCCCGGCGCTTCTATGTGGACGGCCTGGGCTGGCCGGTCCACCGCGAGGTTACCGACGAGGTGGTGTTCATCCAGGCCAACCACGGCCTGATTCTCTCCTTGTGGGATGCCGGGCAGATGCAGGCCGAGGCCGCCGTCGATGCGCCCGCCGCGGTCCCGTGCATTACGCTCAGCCACAACGTCGGCAGCGCTGAGCAGGTGGACCACGTAATGGCTCAGGCAGAGTCTGCCGGCGCGGCCATCGTGGCCCCGCCCAAGACCCAGCCGTGGGGCGGCTACACCGGATACTTCGCCGATCCGGACGGCTTCCGCTGGGAGATTGCGTTCAACCCCACCTGGACAGTGGACGACGGCGGCCAGGTCACCGTTTGACCGCAGGCTCAGAACCGTCTTATCGCGGCCTTAGAACAGTGCCTCCACGGGTTCGATGAGCTCCGGGGAGTTGTTGCGGACGTTGCCCACCGCCTTGCCCACGGAATCCACCCTCCAGCCTGCGGCAACGTCCTTCACCCCGGACCGCACCAGATCCACCAGCCCGGGGGCGTCGTCCACGCCGGGGTCCAGCCATGCTGACATGGTGTCGCGGCTCATCGGCAGCGGAACGCGGTCATGGAGCGCGGTCAGTTCGGCGAACACCGTGCCTTCGGTGCCCGCCGGCGGCGAGTCCGCCGTCATGATGGACATCGAGAGCATCCACTGGGCGGGTTCACCCGGCGGCACGGACGGGTCCTTCCACCACTCGTACAGTCCGGCGAAAGCAATGGCCGAGTCGTCCCGGGGGTGGACGTAATAAGGCTGCTTGCTGCGGCCCTCGCCCTGTTTCCATTCGTAGTAACCGTCGGCCGGGACCGCGCAGCGCCTCGACTGGACAGCCTTGCGGAACGCCGGCTTCTCGAGGACCGACTCGCTCCGGGCATTGATCATTTTCGGACCTATGCCCGGACTTTTCGCCCAGGACGGCACCAGGCCCCAGCGGGCAACGTGCAGCTGGCGGACGGTGCCGCCGTCGATAAGCCGTTCCAGGACGATTGGCGCGCCATCCGTGGGCGCAACGTTCCACGACGGCGGGATTACGGTTTCGTTCTCAAGTTCGGCGTCGAATTCGGCCAGCAGATCGCCCACTGCCCGGGCCATGACGTAACGTCCACACATGGCACCAGCATGCCATTGCAACAGAGGCGGGGGAATACCGGCGCCCGGGTTACGGTTGAGGGGAAGGAAACCGACAGGACCATATCAATCCGAGGAGAGCCCGTGGACTTTACCCCCGAAGACGGCACCATCACCATGTTCTCGACCACCTGGTGCGGCTACTGCAACCGGCTGAAGAAGCAGCTGGACGCCCAGGGCATCGGCTACACCGAAATCAACATCGAAGAGGTCGACGGTACGGCCGAGCTCGTGGAACAGATCAACGGCGGCAACCGCACCGTCCCCACCGTTCTCTTCCCGGACGGCACCGCTGCCACGAACCCCTCCGCAGCCGAGGTCAAGAGCAGGCTCGCCGCCTAGGGCTCACGCCACAGCGAAGATTCACCAGTAAAGGCACCGGAATCCGGTGCCTTTACTGTTTTGTTCAGACCTTTTCGGCGATCCGGTCCGGCATCGGCCTGGGAGTGCGGGCTTCCTTGCGGCGGGCCAGGAAGGCCCACAGCCTGGTGTCGTCCGCGTGGGTCCGGGGTTCCGGATGGTCCACAGGCACCGGTTTTCCGGGCGCAGCTTGCGGTGGCACCGGCTCCCGGTGCGCGTCAGGCTTTGGGACCGCGTCCTTCCGGGTGTCCCAGCCGAAATCCGCCCGCGATGAATAGCACATCACCGACCTCCTTTTGCAGCGGCTGTTCTTTAATCGTCCTCTCGTGGGCGTTTGAAAGCGACAACCCTGGGTACGAAAATTCCGGGGCCAGCCCCACCTCCGGGACGGCCAGACCAGCGCTTTCCAGTTCGAGTTCCATTCCGCGTTCCAAAGGATTGCTGTGAATCCAGTTTCGCCGCAGATCGGCACCGTCTTCGTCCCCGTCAGCGATATTGAGGAAGCCCGCGACTGGTATTGCGGCATGCTCGGCGTGCCCGCCGACGACAGGGTCCTGCTGGACCATCTGTACATTCTGCCCATGGAGGGGGCGGGCCTCGTTCTCGACAGCAAGATCTACGCCCCCGGCGCCGTCTTCCAGGTTCCTGCTTTTCACTTCAATACGGCCGACATCCAGGCCGCCCACGCATTCATGAAAACCCGGTGTGTGGAACTCACGGACATCAACGATGACCAGTGGTTCAGCTTCCGGGATCCGGACGGCAACGTCCTCATGATCTGCCAGATCCCGCCGGCCACCGAATAGCCGGGCCGCAGGGGCGGCACAGTTGCTAGGCGCGGAGGCTGCTGAAGTCCGCCTCGCCCAGGGTGGCGTACTCCGCGTAGGTGCGGACCACCGCGTCCTCGATAGCCTGCACGTCAAGGCCGGGCACAAGGTCGTTGGCCGCGCCGGCTGTGGCAGGATCCCAGTCCAGCCCCAGGGCCGCGTAGCTGGCCGTCAGCACTTCGCGGATGGGCGCCGAGTTCTCCACCACGACGACGGAGCTGAACAGCCACGCGCCGGACACCACGCGCTGGGCGGTGCCCACCAGCTTGATCCGGTGGCCGGGAGCGTCGGGGGCGAAGCCGTGGACGCTGTATTCACCCGGGCAGTACTCCCCCGGGATCTCGCCGACGGCGGCGTGCACGCCCACGCCCCGGAGCGCCCCGGCCAGCATCTCGCCGAAGAAGCCAAAGCGGCCCTTGGCTCCGGCGATCGCATCGCTGTGCGGCTCCACGTGGTCAATGATCAGGGTGCCTTCGTGGTACGCGGCGGCGCGACCTCCCGCCTTGCGGATCAGTGGCTCGAACCCCAGGTCGCGGCAGGCCTGGGCGGCGGCGCCGAAGCCCGGCAGGCGGGTGTCGCGCTGGCCGAAGGCAACAGTCGGTGCCGGCCGGTACAGCCGAAGGGTGGGTCCGGTCTCCCCTGCCCTTGCCTTGCCGAGGAGCTCGATCCCGAAGTCAAGGTCCCGGAGGGCGCCCAGGGACTGCACCTGCCGGACGAGGGTCAGAGTCCGTGAATCAGACCCGGCCTGCTGCATGTTGCTAAGCTCCCTTATGGTCGTATTGCAATTTCTGGTGGTCGCGGCCGCCTTCGCCGTGATCGACGCCGTGTGGCTCAAACTCATGAACCCGTTCTACCGCAGCCACATCGGTGAATTGCTGGCCGACCGGCCCCATCTAGGGTACGCCTTGGCGTTCTATTTGATTTACATCGCGGGCATCGTTTTCTTTGCCCTGCGGCCCGCGCTCGACGGCGGCACCTGGCTGACCGCCGTCGGCCATGGGGCGGCGCTGGGCGCCTTCGCCTACGCAACGTACGACCTCACCAACGCCGCGACCCTCAAGTCCTGGCCGCTGCAGCTCATTGCCGTGGACATGGCGTGGGGCGCCCTGCTGACCGCCCTCGCCACGCTCGCGGGCTGGCTGGTCTTCCACTAGGCGGTCAGCTTTTCCGCAACGTGAGGATCTGTTCCGCCCGGCCGAATGGGCCGGACCGGTCATGGAGCACCGTCGAGGTAAGGCCGATGCCGTCGACGCCAAAGGACACGGCGTTGTCCAGCCCTAGCCACTCGCCCTCGGGCCTCCGGTACATGTGGATTTGGAGGTCCAGGTTCGGGAAGGCGTAGCTGTCCTTGCCCGGCGGCACCCGCGCGGCAATGCCGTTGGCGGTGTCCACAAGCCCCATGAGCCGTGCCATGTCCGTGCTGTCGTTTCCGTCCGTGAGTGGATGGTCCGTGCGCAGCCACACCTTCCCGGCACCGGGCCGGTGACCTTCCGCCACCCGCATCTCCAGGGAGCGGATGTACCCTCCCGGCCAGACGCTGGCCCCGTCATAGGGCTTGCATTCCTCTGGAGTGGGGATGGCGCCATCCTCGACGGCGGCCACCGCAGACGTATTACTGGTGATCATGCGCCAGGCTGTCGCCCTGATGGCCACGCGCCCGGCCGCCACCAGGTCAGCCTGCAGCAGCTCGATGGTTCGTCCCGGGCGCAGCGTGCTGGTGACCACCTCGAATTCGCCGCCCGGGATCAGTCCCAGGATTTCGTAGCTGAGCCTGGCCATCCGCATGTCGGCCCGCGGCTCATGCCGGTCCAGCCGGTCCGCCAGGAGCCCCGACGCGGGGGCCATGTGCTGTTCGTGGGCGTTCCAGGCGCCTTGCGCGTGGATAGTTGAGCGGAACCGGCCGCCGCCGAGGTCCTGGTAGTAGAAGTCGCCGTCGGCGAGTTCCGGGAGTTCAGCAGTCAACGGTGACTCCTTCAAAAGCGTGATCGGTTAATCCCGATTCACTCTATCGCTTAGGGCGTGCGGCGCCGTGTCAGGCCTCAACCCGGACTCCGTGCCAGAAGGCCACATGATCCCTGATGCGGGCAGCCTCGGAGAAGGGGTCGGCGTAGTACCAGGCGGCATTCTCGTTTCGCAGACCGTCAACACGCAGGCTGTAGTAGCTCGCCTCCCCCTTCCACGGGCAATAGGTGGAGTGGGAGCTGTCCTCCAGGAATTCGGCGCGCACTGACGCTTTGGGGAAATAGTGGTTGCCCTCCACCTTCACGGTGGCGTCGCTCTCCGCGATCACGGCGCCGTTCCAGACCGCTCTGACCATAGGGCTTCCTCCTCGGGAATGGTTCCGTTACTCCTCCAACACGTGGCTGTCCGCAATGATTCCTGCAGCAGAAAGCGGCCATGAACCGCGCGCCCTCAGCCCAGCCCGGCACCAGCTCGACCCGGCACGCAAGCACACCAAGGCCAGGCCGACGCGCCGGGCCGTCCTCGCTGGAGCCCTCGCGCACAGACCGGCACCAGCTCGACGTCCCGCGCCCAGATGGTGACGGCCGCCTCGGTCTCCGAGGACACCCACTACGACGCCGATGACCTCGCCTGGGATGCGGCCAAGGAAGTCGCCATCACGCTCATGGACGGCGCCACCGCAGTGGCAAAACTCCGGCGCCGGCGTCAAGGTCGACGGCCACACCGTCACCAACTACTCCGCGGACATCTCGCAGGTGGAATCAGGACTGGACGGGGCTCCCTTGACGGCGCCACTAAGCTCGGCACGGTCACGGCCGGCGAATACACCCAGGTACAAGGCCCCGGCGGAAGGTAGCCACTCGAAGGTCAACAAATCGGGATAACAACGCGGCAGGTCTCCGGCCACAGCCGCCTGCGGAATCCGGCATACGTCCGGCGCGGCATATTTTGCCTCGCCGGACGCGCGCTTAATGTCCGGATCTCCATATGATGATCTGGGTAGACTCGGAGACTGGTCCTTCTAGCAGCCCTCGGAAGAGGTGTTCCACTGATGCGAGTTATTAGCTACAACCTCCGCAAGCACAAGGCGAGTGGCGAACTGATGAGTCTGGCCCGCAACTTTGGGATAGACGTCCTCTGCCTTCAGGAGTGCGACTCATCCGATCTGCCTGACACGCTCGGCCCGCTCCACCTGGCCGACTACACCAAGGGCAACAGGCTGGGGCTGGCCATTTACTACCGCGCTGGCCGGTTCACGGCCTTGGATACCCAGACCTTTGCCCTGAAGAAGTCCGTGCACGACCGCGTGATGGCGCCAGCCCATGAGCGGCTGATCGGCACCCGCATGGTGGACAACGAAACCGACCATGAGCTGGTGGTGGGTTCGTTCCACGCCGCCCCGCTCACCGCGTCAAATTCGCTGCGGCGCAAGCAGATCCATGCGGCGCACGCCGAGCTGCTGAGCATGGGCACCGGGCTCATGACACTGATGGTGGGCGACTTCAACTACCCGTTCTTCACCAAGAGCCTCGACGTGCACATGAAGAACTCCGGGTACGCGCTGTCCCTGAGTAACCGCAGGACCTACACCCGGTACAAGGTCTTCAAGGGCCACTTCGACTTTGCCACGTCACTGGGACTGGACATCGAAAGCGTGGAAACGCTCCCCCGTGGGAAGTCGGACCACCTGCCCATCCTGGTAACCGCGGAATACGGCGCTGACCGCGCCCCGATCAAGGGCCAGCCCGTTTCCTGAGGCTCCGGTGCTAGGTGGTGTGGTGCTCGACGGTGAAGTCGCCGCCGGGGTACAGGATGGTCTCGTGGCCATCGTCAAAACGGACGTGGTACGGCGGCGCCCCGTTGGCGCCCCGGACCTCCAGAATCTCACCGTGCCGGTCCGAGGACTCCACTGTCCTGCCCCGGATGATGATGCGGTCTCCCTGGGTTGCCTGCATAGCAATCACCTCCCAGCCCTAGAGTACGGTGCTCTTCGCTCCGGCGGAACAGCCCAGGGGCATCGGCCGCAACTGGGCGGGAGTCAGGCCCGGCCGCCCGTGTGCCGGATGCAGAACGGGGTCCAGGGACGCGCCTCCAGCCGCCCTTCCGCAATCTGTTCTCCGCACACCGTGCATATACCGTAAGTGCCCGCTTGGATCCGCTCGAGCGCAGCGTCCACCTGGGCCAGGCCGGACCGGCTTTGGTCCAGGAGCGCCGAGGCCTGCGAGAGTTCAAAAGCGATGGTGGCACCTTCGGGGTCATGCTCATCGTCCACGTTGGAGTTCTGCCGGGCGGCATTGGCGGAAGCGATGTCTGCGCTGAGTGCCGGCAGGAGGGCGAGCTTCCGCGCCCGTTCCTCTTCCAGCAGCAGCCGGAACTTGTCGGTTTCCATCACAAAAAGCCGTTCATCACAAGGGCCGTCGGCTATGGCTGTCCGGCACCGGCACCGTCCAGCAGCCTGGCGCACAGCTCGGGCCAGGAGGCGGCAAAGGAAGGATGCAGGTTAATTCCGGCAACCTCCTCGACGGGGATCCACAGCAGTTCGATGCTTTCGGGGTCGCTGATGGCCGGCTCGAACGGTTCCAGCACCCGAACCACCACGGTGGTGTAGGACCAGTAGCCGACGTCGAGCACGGACGTGAAGAGGACCTTGACGTTCTGTTCGGGAACGGCCGCCTCCTCAAAGGCCTCACGCAGCGCTCCCGTCACGGCGTCCTCGCCCTGATGCAGCGCGCCGCCCGGGAGTCCCCAGGTTCCGCCGTGGTGGCTCCAGGTGGCGCGGTGCTGCAGCAGGACGCCCTTACCCGCATCATGGACCAGGAGGCCGGCGGATCCGAAGCGGCCCCAGAACTTTCCCCGGTCGCCCTCCACCCAGGCGTCACCAGGGTCGCGGGGGCCAAGGGGACGGCGGGGATCACCGGGCGAGGGCGGGACGATTTTCTCCATCGTCCCAGTCTGCCTCATGGGAAGATGCTTCGATGAGCCTGCGCCTTGTCTTTGTTGCCGACACCCACGTCCCGAAGCGCGCCCGGGCACTGCCTGACCAGGTGTGGGCCGCCGTCGAGGACGCTGACGTGGTTTTCCACGCGGGTGACTGGGTCAGCGCGGGCCTGCTCGACGAGTTCGAACAGCGCAGCCGGCGGCTGGTCGGTGTTTATGGCAATAACGACGGCGACGAGCTCCGCCGGCGCCTGCCCGAGTCGGTCAGTGTGGCGCTGGACGGCGTCCGGTTCAGCATGGTCCACGAGACCGGCCAGGCCAAGGGCCGGGAGCAGCGCTGCGAAGCCCTCTTCCCGGATGCCGACGTCCTGGTTTTTGGCCACTCGCACATTCCCTGGGACACGCTGGCGCCCGGGGGCCTGCGCCTGCTCAACCCCGGCTCCCCCACCGACCGCCGCCGGCAACCCGTCTGCACGTACATGACCGCCGTCGTCGTAAACGGCGGGCTGGACGACGTCCAACTGGTGGAGGTCAGCGCCAGCCGCTAAGTGGCCTCACAGGAAAAGGGAGCCCTGCCGCGGTTTCCCGGACGGGACTCCCTTCGAATCTCCGCTGTAGACGGAGAGTCATACGTGGTGATCGTGTTTGGTCAGTCCTTCTTAAAGGCGTCCTTGACCTTTTCACCGGCCTGTTTCAGATCGGCCTTGGCCTGGTCAGTTTTGCCCTCCGCCTCAAGACCCGGGTCGTCGCTGGCCTTGCCGGCGCCTTCCTTGGCCTTGCCGCCAAGCTTTTCTGCTGCATTGTCGATCTTGTCGTCCAGACCCATGCCACTGTCCTTCCGTCCGCGCAGCCCGCTGGGTGCAGGCTGGCTCGTGCTCCCAGTCTAGGTCCGCCAACTTTCCGGGTGAAGGGCAGCTACCGCTTAGGTGCCTGGGCTGGCCAGCAGCCCGTCGGTGGCGGCGTCGGCTTTCCCGTCGAAGTAGTGGTCCAGAACGCGCCGGAACACGGGCTCGTCCGCTGCCGCACGCAGGAACAGCGTCATGGAGGACTGAAGCTTCCGGGCATCGATGCCGCCGAAAGATTTCCGCCGCGCCGCGGTTGCTCACGGTATCCACCGCGGTGGCGCACTCGACCAGTCGCGGTCCCAGGACGGGATGCTGCAGGTAGGCCCGGGCTTCGTCGAGCGATGCGATGGCGTACTTCCTGGAGGTGGCGCTCTGCCCCAAGCCAAGGATCTGGGGAAAGATGAACCACATCCAATGGCTCCGCTTGCTGCCTGCGCGGAGCTCTTTCAGGGCCTGCGTGTAGGTACCACCGTCATTCTGCGCGGTGACAAACCGTTCCAGGTTATGCGCGTCGGTCATGGCGGTTCCTAGCTGGACACGTCCCGTTCGATGTCCTCGGCAAGGTCGTCCACGTCTTCAGGACGCATGCTGATGCCGGCGCCGTCCAACCGTTCCTTCAGGACGTGGCTCACGTCGTCCTCCACATGGCCCAACCGGATCTCGTCGCGCACCTCCTCGGCAATGCCGTCGACCGTCTCGGGGCTCTCCGCCCCGGCCTCGGGGGTGCTGGTTTCCGCGGGAACATCAGCGTGCGGATTCTCAGTGAAGTAGTCATCGCCGGTAGCTGCAGATTCAGTCATATCCCATGGTGGCGGCCCCATCCGGACCTGGTCAACAGGTCCGGCGTCCAATCCATCCGCTCCGGCAATAAAGCCCCGACGTGGATAAGTTTCATTCATGTGTTCGTAACGCGGCCGGTTCCCGGCCATCTTCACCGCGGCACCCCGCTTCTGCCCCGGAATCCCCGGGAAACGACCGCAGCGGCCATGTAAAACGGACCCGGCGAACAGGTGCCGTTAACAATTCCGAAACACGGCAGTCACGCGGGCTTTACGTAGACGCGGTTTTCGAAACCCCCGTGTAACTTGGCACGCCCAGTCCCGAAACATAAGTCCACCACTATCAATAAGGGGCGCGGCGCCGGCATCAGCGGTCCGCGGAAAGGTTGAGTTTCCTGGGAAGGGAAAACGCGTGGAAATCACTGCGGCGAACGTTTGGATGATGGTGTCGGCGGCACTGGTGCTGCTCATGACCCCGGCCTTGGGCCTCTTCTATGGCGGCATGACCCGAGCCAAGGCCTCCCTGAACATGATCATGATGAGCTTCGTGTCCGCCGGCATCGTAGGCGTCGTCTGGGTGCTCTGGGGCTACTCCATGAGCACCGGCAAAGGCGTTCTCGGCCTGTTCGGCAACCCGTTCGCCAGCTTCGGCCTCAGCGCGCTGATGGGCACCCCTGACCTGATCAAGGCCGGCTTTGCCGCAACCTTCGCGATCATCACCGTCGCCCTCATCAGCGGCGCGATCGCAGACCGCGCCAAGTTCACCGCCTGGGTGCTCTTCGTGCCGATCTGGATCACAGCCGTCTACTGCCCGCTCGCCTTCATGATCTGGGGCGGCGGCCTCATGAGCCAGGGCGGAGCTGTGAGTGCCATCTTCGGCCAGGTCATCGACTTTGCCGGCGGCACAGTCGTCGAAATCAGCTCCGGCATCGCCGCCCTGGTTCTCGCCCTGATCGTCGGCAAGCGCCACGGTTTCGGGAAGGACCCGGGGCACCGCCCGCACAACGTCCCGTTCATCATGCTCGGCGCCGGCCTCCTCTGGTTCGGCTGGTTCGGCTTCAACGCGGGCGCCGCCACCACGGTAGAGCAGGCCGGACTGATCTGGGTCAACACCCTGGTGACGCCCTGCGCCGCCATGCTTAGCTGGCTCCTCACGGAGAAGGTCCGCCACGGCCACCCCACCTCCCTGGGTGCAGCGTCCGGTGCCGTCGCCGGCCTCGTGGCCATCACACCGTCGTGCGCCAACATCAGCCCAGTGGCCGCCATCGGCCTGGGCCTGGTGTCCGGCGTGGCCTCCGCGCTCTTCGTTGAACTCAAGTTCAAATACGGCTTCGACGACTCCCTGGACGTCGTCGGCGTTCACCTGGGCTCCGGCCTGGTGGGTACCCTCGCTCTGGGCTTCATCGCCCTCCCCGTCAACGGCGAAGGCGGCGGGCTCTTCTACGGCGGCGGCATCCAGCAGCTCATCGCCCAGACCGTTGCCGTACTCATCACGCTCGCGCTCTCCGGGCTGATGACCGCCGTCATCGGTATCGCGATCCACAAGACCATCGGCTTCCGCGTCAGCCATGAGGCCGAGATCGCCGGCGTCGACCGCTCCGAGCATGCCGAGAGCGCCTACGAATTCGGCAGCATGGGCCACAGCCAGTTCCACCCGCTTCGCCAGCTCATCCACGCAGCCCCGTCCGTTCCCCCGGCCGCGGCGCCGGCCGCGGAAGCCACCTCCCCCGAGGACTCAGACGAGCTGCAGCCCGCACCGGCTTCGGTCTAGCTTCGGCAGTCCGCGGGACCTGGGACCTAGTGGCGGAAGGTGAGCCGAAGTTCCGGCCTTCGCTCCGCCACCGCGTCCAGCACGGCCGCGATGGCCTCCTGGTCGGGGCCCATGTCCGGCGTCGCCCTGCCCTGTGTTGTCCCGGCCGGCGTGGTCCGGGCCAGCGGTAGGTCCGTAGCGATTTTGGCGCGGCGAACAAAACCATCCCAGTCACCGCCACCCGATCCAAGTCCCCGCAGGGATGCCATCAGCGACGCGCGGCGGAGCCAGACGTCCGGGTCCCCCGCCCACCGATCCAGTACTGCGTCCGCGCGCACCCGAGGCTGGCCCGCAAGCTTCTCGACCAGCGGACCAATGACGTCGACGGCCAGTGGGTCGACGAGAGGCGCCATTTGCGCCTCCCGCACAAAGCCCTCTATACGGGTCAGGTCAGAGTTGGTCAGCAGCTCCACTTTGGACTGCAGGAGAACGACGGCGGCCAGTCGCCGCTCGTAAACAGGCACCTCCCACAGTTCGGAGCTCAGGGCAGTGACCTCGTCGTGGGCCAGTCCGCCATGGCGGCGCAGCGCGTCCCGGACCGTCCCGCGCACCGCGCCCACCGATGCGCCGTAGTACTCCATGCCGCTGCCAAACCGGTGACGCAATTCCTCCGCCCGGTACCACGAAGCCTCGCGCTGCAGGGTGTCATCCACGAAATCGCCGGCAGCACTCACCCGCCCATTCTTTCCGGCCAGGCGCCGGACAGTCCAACTCCCGCCCTGAACACCGGTCAGCACCGTAGGAGCACGGCGGCCTGCGCCTTGCGTCAGGCCGGTGTAACACAGCGTTGCCGCAGGTCAGATGGGGGAAACACCTGCAGTACCGCCGGCGGCCCTCACGGCGTTTTGCGGGCGTTGGTAACGATCGAGTAACGTTGACGCCTGTTCCGCAAGGGACGGCCCCGCTGGGGCCCCGGAGGCCAGCGCTGGGCTCCGGATGCGCAGGGCGGCAGTTCGGCCGCTCCGGCCCCGACGACCGGGGCCCAGAATCGCTTCGTGCTTTTCTTTACCACCTAGATTGTGGCTGCCTTTGCGCGGCAGCCGTTCGCCCGGAGGGGTCTTTTTGCTTAAGAAGAAAATAGCCATTGCCATTAGCATCGGCGCGCTTTCGCTGACCGGATGCGGTCTCACTCCCTCCGCGGAGGACGCTGCCGGGCAGGCTGGCACCGCCGCGGGAACAGCCAGCACGAGCCAGGCCTCCGTGCCGGCTTCAACCACGACGGCTTCCACCAAGACCATGTCGGCTCACACCACCAAGGCTGCCGCGGCGAAGACTGCGGCCACCAAGGCGGCCGCGGCCAAGGCTGCCACGGCGAAGGCCGCCGTCGCAAAGACTGCCGCGGCTAAGGCAGCAGCAGCAAAGGCGGCAACCGCCGCTGTACCGGCAGCGGTTGCTGCCGCTCCTGCAAAGGCCGCACCCGCCGTCGTCGCTCCTGCCATCGCTTCTCCCGCCGCAACGGCACCCGACACGACCGTCGCGGCACAGGCGCCAGCGGTTGCCGCCAAGCCTGCTCCGGCCGCCGCCGCGCCTGCACCCGCCACAACCGGGAACGGCACCCAGGCCGCCAGCACCCTTGGCTGGGGTTCAGTCGTCGCCGGCGACGAATTCAACTACACCGGCGCTCCTGACGGCACGAAGTGGAGCGTCTACAACGGTTCCGGGCATTCGGGCAACAGTATCCGCAGCCCCAGGGCGTGGTCAGTGGCCAATGGCGTGGCTACCGTCAGCGGTGACTCCGCGGGAACCACCGGCGGCATGTCTGCCAAGTTTGCGAAGCAGAAGTACGGCCGCTGGGAAACCCGCATGAAGACCAACCAGCGTGACTCGGAATACCACCCGGTCCTCATCCTGTGGCCTGACAGCAAGTCCTCCACATGCGCCGAGGTCGACTACGCCGAGAGCACCTCCGAAACGGCGCTGGTGAAGTTCTTCCTGCACTATTCATGCAGCGGTTCGAGCAAGCAGACCTACGCCACAAAGGCCGTTGACACCACCCAGTGGCACAACTATGCGGTGGAGTGGACTCCCACGGGCATCACCGGTTACATCGACGGCGTGAAGACCTTTACCGACACCAACCCGGCGCACCAGCCCTCCGGCAGCATGCACCAGACCCTTCAGCTCGACTGGTTCCCTGACGGTTCCCGCACCACGCCTTCCCAGATGCAGGTCGATTGGATGCGCGTCTACAGGTAAACAGCGGCAGAGGTCCACTTTGAGCACCGGGGTTGTCCGCATTGAGCGGGCACCCCGGTGCTCACTGTGCCTTGCTGCCGTTCACGCCTCCGGACGCATGGGACGGAACACCGTGTTCACACCAACGCCGGATAGCTGGCGAGGAAGTAATCAGCAGCTGCCGGCCCTTTCATGCGCAAGCCGTTGGGTTCGGCGTTAATGCGGCCCTGCATGCCTTCCCAGAAGGTATTTTCCGCGTCCGGCACGCTTCCGGTGACATGACACCAGCTGGTGTACAGGCCATAGAGAGGGTCCGGCCCCAGAGTGGCTCCGGACCCGTTGTCGCAGGTAGTGGCCTCCACGAGGAACTGATCGAACTGTATTTCAGACAAGGCTGGGCTCTTTTCGCACATGTGCATGGCACCGCCGTTCGGCTACAGCGGCTGCATTCCGAGCCCGCACGGGGCCCCGAAACGGGTGGTTCAATGGGTATTCGTTGCCGCTGTTCCGAGGGATGGGTGAAGACCCCAAGTACCGATGCCTGCGAGCGCGAATACCGGCGAGCGCAGCCGTTCCCTCGCAGCCAGCCTGTTAATAGCTGGCGTGTGGGACACTCGGTGTCATGCGCGAACTCGTCGTCCTTGGAACCGCTTCGCAGGTGCCGACACGGACGCGCAACCACAATGGATACCTGCTGCGGTGGGACGGTGAGGGCCTGCTCTTCGACCCGGGCGAGGGCACCCAGAGGCAGATGATCCACGCAGGTGTTTCCGCCAACCAGATCACCCGCATCTGCCTTACCCATGTTCACGGTGACCATTGCTACGGGCTTCCCGGGGTCCTGTCCCGCATGGCGCTGGACGGCGTGAAGCACCCCGTGCACCTGCACTATCCCGCCTCCGGAGACGACGTGGTCCGGGCACTCGTTTCTGTGTCCTCGCCCGGGATCGACCTCCGGCTGCGGCCGCACTCCGGCGCCGGGGACATCGCCCCGGGGCTGGAAGTGCGGCCCCTGCGCCACCGCATTGAGACCTACGGATACCGGCTGACCGAGCCGGATGGCCGCACCATGTTGCCTGAGCGGCTGGCAGCGGCAGGCATCACCGGACCGGACGCCGGGCGGCTGCAGCGGGACGGCGTTCTGCGGGGTGTTCGGCTGGAGGACGTCAGCATACGGCGCGTTGGGCAGGGCTTCGCCTTCGTCATGGACACGGCCCCGTGTGAGGGCGCCGAAGCACTCGCCTACGGCGTCGACCTCCTCGTCGCCGAATCAACGTTCAGTGACGACGACGCCGCCTTGGCGGCCCAGTACGCGCACCTCACGGCCGGGCAGGCCGGCGATCTCGCCGCCAACGGCGGCGCCGGAACGCTGGTCCTCACCCACTTTTCCTCCCGGTACGGCGACGTGGACATCCTTGCCGGACAGGCACGGGCACGCTCAGGAGGGGCCGCCGTCGTACCGGCCAGGGACCTGGACCGGATCAGCCTTCCCAGGCGGCAGCGGCCGCCGTCCTGACGGGCGGCCAGAGCAAGCCTGCGGAAAAAGTAGAATTAACCAGACATGCAATGTTCCTACTTCGATGCCGCCCGCTGCCGCTCCTGCACCCACATGGGCAGGCCCTACGACGAGCAGCTGGCCGGCAAGCAGCTGCACTGCCAGACTCTTCTCTCCGGCCACACGTCCATAGAGTGGCTCCCGCCCGCCGCGAGCCGCGAGTCCGGCTTCCGCAACAAGGCCAAGATGGTGGTGGGCGGAACGGCTAAAAACCCCACCATCGGGATCCTTGACGCCGAAGGCCACGGCGTTGACCTGCGCGAGTGCGGCGTCTGCTCACCCGGGCTGCTCGCCTGCTTCCCGGTACTGGCGGCCTTCATCAGCCAGGCCCAGATGACTCCGTACGACGTTCCACGGCGCAGCGGTGAGCTCAAGCACCTGATCATCACCGAATCCCCGGACGGCGAGATCATGCTCCGCCTCGTCCTGCGCTCGGAAAAGCTGGTGCCGCGCGTCCGGGAGCATCTGCCCACGCTCCTGTCCGCCCTGCCGCAGCTGAAGGTTGTCTCGGTCAACCTGCACCCGGAACACAAGGCGGTCCTGGAAGGCGACCGCGAGATACTGCTCACCGGGCAGTCCACGCTGCGGATGCGTGTCAATGACCTCGACCTCCACCTCCGGCCGCAGAGCTTCTTCCAGACGAACAGTGACATGGCTGCGGCCCTGTACCGGCAAGGGCGCGAGTGGGTCAACGAACTGGCGCCGGGGTCGGTCTGGGACCTGTACTGCGGGGTCGGCGGCTTTGCCCTGCACTGCGCCGATCCCTCCCGGGACGTCACGGGCATTGAAACCAGCCGTGAGGCCATTGTTTCGGCCAGGCTGAGCAGCGATGAGGCAGGGCTGCAGCGGATGAACTTCCAGGCGGGCGACGCCGCGGCCTTTGCCGTCGGCGCGGACCGGACGCCCGAACTGGTCATCGTCAATCCGCCACGGCGAGGCATCGGCAAGGAACTCTGCGGCTGGCTGGAATCGTCCTCTGTGCAGCACGTGGTCTACTCCAGCTGCAATGCGCAGTCACTGGCCCGCGACCTGGCAGCACTGCCCTCGTTCACCGCACGGCGGGCCCGGGTGCTGGACATGTTCCCGCAAACCACGCACTACGAAGTGATGGTCCTGCTCGAGCGGTCCTAGCCGGCCGGCATTCTTGATCTGAACATCGGCAAAAGTTTCTCCCGTCTTGAGGTCCCCGCGGGACAGTGTCCGGTAAGCCGCACAGCAAGGGCGCGGCATGAACCGATGGGCGCGACATGCAGTGGGCAGCAACAGGCGGTGCAAAGTGACCGGCACAGACGACATCCCCATCCTGGACGCCGGCCCGCTGCAGACTCTTGCCGCCGAGGTGGGTGCCGCTTTCGCAGAGGCGTTCATCGATGACTACCTGCTGATGTTGCCGGACCGGGCTTCAAGGATTCTCCGCGCCTTGGCCGGCGGTGACCCGCGGATGGCGGCTGACGCCGTCGTAAGCCTGAGGGCCACGTCCGCTATGGCGGGCGCCCTGCGGCTGGAGCGGTGCTGCAAGGAACTGGAATCACGCATCCGGCGCGGGCAGCGGCTGGAGCCGGATGCGGTCAGGGCGGTCCTGTACGCAAACATCCGGTTGCTGGTGCGTGAAGCTGGCCAGCAGGGGCATCTGCCGAGGTCGAGGCCCAAGGTCCAGGATTAAGGACGACGGCGGGTACCAGGTGCCGGGCGCATCGAACGGAAGTCCCTAAATCCCCGTGGCCCAGTAATCCTCAAAGTGCCCCCAATCCCCGATCTCCAGCGGACGTAGAATCGACGGACAAGATCGCCTGAAGAGCAGCCCAACAGCTGAACCGCATACAGGAGGATTCCCATGAGCCACACGAGCATCAGTCCGGTCGCCGCCACGGCTGCACAGACCATTTTCCGCGTGGGCCTGGGCGGCGTCCTCATAGCACACGGCACCCAGAAGCTTTTCGGCTGGTTCGGCGGCGGCGGAATCGAAGGCACCAGCAAGGGCATGCACGCCATGGGATTCCGGCCCGCGAAGCCCAGCGCAGTCCTCGCTGGCGTGGGTGAAGCCGGGGCAGGACTGGCCCTCGCGCTGGGTATTGGCACCCCGGCTGCCGGGGCCGCTGCGGCCACCACCATGGGCGTTGCGGCCAGCGTGCACTTCCCCAACGGCTTCTTCGCCACCGAAGGGGGCCTTGAATACCCGGCGGTCCTGGGACTCGCCGCGGCATCCTTCACGATTGGCGGGCCAGGCAGTTTCTCCCTCGACTCCATGACCGGCCACGCCCTGGACCGCCCCTGGATGCGGGCCGTCGCCCTGGCCGTCATTCCGACGGCCATTGCGGTCCAGGTCTACCGCCGCCAGAAAGCACTGGCCCACGATGCGTCCGGTCCGGCCGCCGGCGAGGGCCAGGACACCGCGGGCTAGGTGGCCACTAAACGTACTTCTTGAACCACGCCAGCGTGTCGTTCCAGGCGGCCGTGGCCTGCTGCTCGTTGTAGCGGTCCCCCGTGTCGTTGTGGAAGGCGTGGTCCACGCCGGGATAGACCTTGAGCTGGTTGCGCACGCTCGTGGCGGCCAGGGCATCCCGGAGTTGCGGCATGGGGCCGGTGATCCGGTCGTCCAGCTCAGCGTAGACACCAAACACCGCGGGCTTGATGGAAGGCACCTTGTCCAGATCCGGCGCCGGGCCGTAGAAAGCCGAGATCGCCTTGAGGCCGGTGATCTCCACCGCCGACTGCCAGGTGATGCCCCCGCCGAAACAGTATCCGGTCATGGCGATCCGGCCCTGCTCCACGAACTCCTGTTTCTGCAGGTAGTCGAATCCCGCGGAGAAGTCCGCGACGTGCCGCTGGGCGCCGGCCTGCGTCAGGGCTCCCGGAACCGCATCGGGGTCCAGGCTGGCCGTGCCGCCTTCCCTGCTCAGCAGATCGATCGCCAGGGCCGCATACCCTTCCTTGGCGAAGCGCCGGGCCACGTCCTCGATGTGGGGAGTCAGCCCGCGGTTCTCGTGGCAGATGAGGACGGCGGGGCCGGGCTTCCCTGCCGCGGGCCGGGCGAGGTAACCACTGATCTCGGTGCCGCCGGAGGGGAACTTAACTGTCGTCGTCGTAATTCCGGCGGCACCCTCAGGAACGGACAGCGGGCTCTTCGCCCCCGGGAACGGCGCCGCCTGAGCCAACGCCCGTGGCGGTGCCTGACGACGGGCTGGGCGTGGGCATGGGATCATTGCTCCGCGGAACTTCCTGCGGCGTGCAGCCGACCAGGAGCATGGCGGCGGAGGCGGCAGCCATGCTGCCCGTGATGAACGCCACCCGGCGGGTGAAAGTGAGCTGGCTCATGGCCCCGGCACGGAAGTCGTCGAAAAACTCCTTGATCAGGTACTTCTCAAACTTGCCAAGCTGGGTCATCAGGGCCTCCTGGAGTTTTTGCCGCTATGCTCCTCCGAACGGCAATGCCAAACTAGACACCGCGGGCAAACCCGCTGGCTGCTAAGCCTGCCCGCCGCCTTTCAGGCCCTTGGCGTAGGCGGCCTGCCCCGCGTGCTGCAGGCAGTCCGCAATCGTGCTGACCAACCGGACGCCGAACGTGACCTGCGGGTCCCAGCGGGTGTCCACGACGCGGTCCAGATCATCGTCGCCCAACCTGCCCAGAACCTCCTCGGTCTGGCGGTGGACCGCCTCGTGGTAGTCAGCGAGCAGCTCCCGCGGGGCCCGCACGGCGTCAACCTTGTCCGAGGTATGGCCGTAGCCGGTGTCCCGCTCGGGAAGCGGCAGGCCAAACTTGCCGGCAAACCCCTGCGACGTCCACACCTGTGGCAGCCCGGCGGCGGAGGCGACCTGGGCGTCCTCTACCCGGCTGAGGTGCCAAATCAGCCACGCGATGGAATTTCCGTTGCCGGCGGGGCGCCGGGCCAGGGTCTCGTCGTCGAGCCCTTCGAGCGTGGCTTCCACGGTTTCGCGGATACGGCCAAAGGCGTCCAGCAGCAGTTCGTTGGATTTCATCGGGTCCCCTTTACATTTGGCTGTGGGCGGCGACGGGCAGGATCAGAACCGGTGCTGCCTCCGGTCAGGGAGCAGCCTAGGGGTGAGCGGGCCACCTGAACCATTGGTACGACTTTCGACAAAGCCATGCGCCCAACACGGCCAGCGCAATAGCTCAGGTTGTTCTCTGCCGTTTCAGGCCCACTCACCGGTACTCATTCCCGGGACCATTTCACATCACGACGCCGGCCGGCGCCAGATGTTCTTCGGAGTTGGCATTAAACGACGGCGGCCACTCCCCCGGTTACCAGGCGCAGGACAGTGGCGTCCTCTGGTGCGGTGTCGAAGGGACTGGCCGATGCGGTGCTCCCTGACGAAGTTTCCGTCGTAGTCGGTGGCCTGTTCCTGCTGCGTCGCCCGGGGACGGGCGAATACGGTCCGATGGCGCACCTTTCCGCCAGGACCGCCCCGGACTACGATTTTGCCTGTTGTACCCGCCAACGCTAACCGGCACCGGTCCGGAAGCACCAGAGCAAAGGGGAAGCCTTGAGCAGAGGCACCAGGCAGAGCGGGCCTCACTGGCGGCGGGTCATGGCAGCCCTGGCCAACCGCGACGCCCGGACCGCCTACGCACAGATTGTCCTCGGAACCAGGCACGATGACGTTTCCTCCGGACTGCCCGGACTGCCCGGACAGCGGCGCGGACGGGCCATTGCCGCCCTGCTCGACGCTGGCCTGATCGAACGGACTGCCGGCAATGAATTGGAGGCGTCTGAGTCAATCTTCCGCGACCTCCTCACACAACAGCCCAAGCGCCAGCCCATAACCGGAGTGGCTCGTTTCATGCGACTGGGCAGGATCGACAGGTATCCGGCCAACCTGGCGGAGCGGGGTGAGCTTCTGGCCTGGATCGGCAGCGAAGCCTTCGCGTCCGGCGAGGAGCTTACTGAAAGGCAGGTCAATGAGCGGCTCCTGGGCTACACCGACGATGTCGTGCTGCTGCGCCGCTACATGATCGATTTCGGCGTGCTGCAGCGAACGCCGTCGGGTTCGTCCTACTTCCGGCCGCAAGATGGGTAGGTCAGTCCCCACGCGCCTTCCGGGTGGCGGCATCGTTGGCCTTCTGCAGGGCCTGGACAAGTTCGTCCTTGTCCATCTTTGAACGTCCTTCGATGTTTAGCTCCTGGGCCCGCTTGTACAGGTGCTCCTTCGAGGCGTTCGCGTCCACGCCGCCTGCGGTGGGTGCAGATGAATCCAGCCCCTCTTCCGCATGCTGGTCAGAGGGACCGCGCTTCTCCTTGGGCTCCCAGTGGTCGCCCACCTTCTCATAGCTGTGCTTTAGGGACGCAAAGGCTGTCCGGGCAGCACGGCTCTCGTCGTTGTCATACGACTCAAGGGCTGAATCGTATGTCTTCGCGAAAGTGTCCTGGGCTTTCTGCTCAGAACGCTGCAGGGTCGAGGGAAGCTCTTCCTTGCGGGCGTGATCGTCCTTGCCTGTCTTGGGCATGCCACCAACGCTCCTTCATCGGCCGCCGAACCATACGGATGGAACCAGCTTGGCATTGTTGCCGAGTTTTTGGGCCATAGCAATCTCCCCATCTGTGCCGTGCTGGCCGGGGCTTACAGCATCTGGTCATGCTTGCGGAGGTGGTGGTGCGACGCCTGGGCGTTCGATCCGGCCGCCTCCGGCGATTCAGTGGCGACGAACATAAGCCCGGAGGTGGAGCTGAGGCCAAGATGCTGCCTGATCGGAGTGGCGAACGAACCGGCGAACCCGGCCAATACCCCGGCAAGGCCGGCGGCGCCGCTGGGACCTGTCTCAATCCCGCTGGAACGCAGTGCCACCACCGCGGCCAAAGCCGCGGAATCCTCGATGGCAAGGCCACAGCCCACGCCTGCACGGAGAATGGGAAACGCTGTCAGCGACACCGTGCCGCACTGCAGCATGGCCATGGCAGTGTCCTGGCCCGCACCGATCGTTGTCGGCTCATCAGCCGCCAGCGACGTAAAGACGCAGGCCATCAAACGGGTGCTCCGGGACATCCTGCGCGCCGAGGGGGTCCAGGCGCTGCCGTTCGGGTTCATCGGGGATTCGGACTACGACGCGTTCGTGAAGGGCGCATCCCCGCCGGAGGCCTGTTCACCGGCGGCGGGGGGACCAAGAGCGAGGCCGAGGCACGCGCGTTCGCCAGGCCGGGGTGCAGTACGACCAGTCTTACCACCAGGCCCTCGAGACCATCCAGAGCGTCAACATGGGCGTACTGGAGCAGAAGACCGAAACGCTCCGGAGCGCGACGGTCTCGCTCGGCGGCATCGAGGGCGGCCTCGGCGACGGCAGGCAACGGAGGAGGGCGCCGGCTGAGCCGCCGCAAAATCAGGTCTTCACGAGAGCCGGCGCCTCAGCCTCGGCGGTTGTGCCCGAGCGGAGGTAGCGCTCGATGCTGACGGGGCAGGGGCCAAGGCCCGCTGCCCGGTCCCCGGCGGCGGAAGTTGATGACCTGGCCGGTTCTGCCGCACGCGCAGGTGCCGGTCTCGACCTCGCCCATGTCGTCGGTGAGGAGGAATCCGGGGTAGCTGGTGCTGAGGGCGTCCAGTACGGCGATGGTGCCGGTTTCCCCGGGGGCGAGTTCCTTGCCGTTCTGGGCGGGGTCCCGGATGGAGATGTAGCACCAGGGCGGGACGTGCTTGCGATGCAGGTGGCATTCGACWGCGAGCATGTTCGWCTCGATCATCCCGTACATGTCGCGCACGTTTACCGCGCGCACGCCGAGCAGGTCGTGGCACCGCTCCCGGAAGTCTTCGTCGGGGATGGCCTCGGCCGTGTGCCGCTTCCAGCCGCCGAGGGTGATGATCATGCTGTACGGGTCCAGGCGCACATTGATATTCTCCCGCTCAAGGAACCGGAGGAGCCGGCCGATGAGGAAGGGAGGACTGATGATGTGGCGTGTCATGTGTCCCTCCCAGCGGTGCAGGTGCTCCAGGGCCTCCCCGGCGTCGAACGCGTGGTCGGCGACGAGATATGTGTGGTGGTCGAAGACGCTGTTCAGGATGTTCAGGTCCTTGAGCAGTCCCATTTCCGAGGCTTCGGGGTCCGAGGGGTTCAGGAAAAGTCCCGCGCCCCCGGAGAGGCTGAAGAAGTCCCGGTAGGTCCCGATCAGTCCGAGCAGCGCCAGGGTCAGTGTCTCACTGTTGCGGGGGGCGACGGAGGGGATACCGCGGGTTCCGCTGGAGCGGGTTTCGGTCTCGACGTCGGCCAGGGAGCAGGTGAGCAGCACTTTGGCGTCGGGRCGTTTGAACATGCCGACCGGCAGCAGTGGCAGGTCGTGGAGGTCGTTGATGTCGTTGATCGCGGCGGGATCGACTCCCAACGCCTCACACTGGGCGCGGTAGAAGCCGTTTCCGGCCTGGTGGTAGATCGCGGCGTCCCGCAGGACGTCGGTGACCGACCGTGCCCAGTCCTCAGGGGACTGGAGGTAGGCCTTGGATACATTCCCCAGCATCTGCGGTAGGGAGAGCATTGTCTCACTCCTCATTGAGTGCGAATCGTCGCCCGAATGGGCCCGAATTGATGGGACTGGATTGGCAGCACGCGCGCGCTGGCAGCGTAGTCATGTTGGTCCGGCCGTTTGCCGGCATGAGACTGCTCCTCATTGAGTCATCTCTTCCTTCCCTGTCGCACCGGGTGGTCACCTACGGAGACCCCGTTACAGGGGAACCCTTCCGAATGCCTCCCGTACGTCATCCAGCCGCTCGGCCACTGCGACCCGGCCCCGACTCGGGGAGCCCGCCGCCTTGATCTCGCGGCCGGTGACCAGCACGACGACGGTCTCATTGCGGTCCACCAACCCCTCACGCAGAGCACTCCGCAAGCCCGCCAGCGACGCGGCGCCGGCCGGCTCCGCACCGACGCCCGCCGTCGAGGCCAGCAAACCGACGGCGTCCATGAGCTCAGAATCGCTCACCGCGACCATCGCGCCGCCGCTGGAACGTACCGCTCCGAGCACCGCATCGCCGATGGCGGGCCGCAGGACGGCGATCCCGTCGGCCAACGTGGACCCCGGCTCCAGTTCGTCGGGTGCCGGATCGGTCCCCTGCCAGGCGCGCACCAGCGGTTGGCAGGCCCGAGCCTGCACACCGACCAGGCGGGGCTTACTGGCGGCAACTCCACACGCGACCAACTCGGCGAAACCCTTCTCAAGCGCGGCGAGAGTGGGACCGTCCCCCACCGGAGCGACCATCACGTCCGGCATCCGCCGGCCAAGCTGCTCCCAGACCTCCAACGCCACGGTCTTCTTGGCCTCCATCGTCAGGGGATTCACTCCGGTGTTCCGGTCCACCCAGCCGAACTCCTCGACCGCTGCGCGCGACAGGTCGACGGCGGCCGCGTAGCCATCAGGCACCCGGAACACCCATGCCCCGGCCTGAGTCATCAGTGCGAGTTTGTCCTCCTGACAATCGATCGACACAAAGATGGCTGCCCGCATTCCCGAAGCTGCCGCCCCGAACGCCGTCGCAACTGCGGCGTTGCCCGTCGAAGCCGTCGTGATGGTGTCCAGGCCGTGCCGCAACCCGTCCTCAATAACCAGCGCCGTAGCCCGGTCTTTGTTCGACGCCGTCGGCCCGCGGGTCTCATCCTTGACCCACAGGGACGGTGTCCCCAAGGCGGCTCTCAGCGCCGGGGCCGGAAGCAGCGGCGTGCCTCCGATGGGCAGGGGATAACGCACCGGCCCGTCGGACAGGGGCAGGAGGTGGCGGTACCGCCACATCGTGAAGGGTTCAGGCCCCTCTTCCGGAACCAACCCGAAACCATAGTCGTACTGCAGCCACTCGCACCCGGAGGTACGTACTGAACCTGTCACTCTGCCCATGCCGGATACGCCTCCTCCCGCGTGTCCGAGCGTTCCACGTTAGCCATACCGGCGCAGCTCCGAGAAGAAGTCCTCGAGCACCCGGAGCTGGCCGCTGCGGGCGAGTTCGTCGTAGACGTACTTGCCCACTGCCAGGTCGAGCACGCCCAGCCCGAACGGCGAGAACACGATGGGGCGGTCCTCCGCCGGCGAGACCTTGCCTTCCATGACATCGGCCAGGGTGCCGTCCACGAAGTCCCTGTTGCCGATCATCTGCTCCACGAGGTGGGCAGAGGTTCCGGCTTTGAGGCAGTGCTCGACGTCGTCGAGGATGTTGGTCGATGCCAGCAGGATCTCCGGGGCGAGGTCGCGCAGGGACACGTGCAGTACCAGCGGGTTGTGYGCGAACCATGTCGTATCGTGCACGTGCGGCTGGCCCGCCACSGTGGCGAACACGAGGAGGTCGCTGCTTTTGATCAGCTGTTCGGGGCCGTCGTGCACGCTCACCCGGGCTCCGGTGCCGCTGCGCTCGAGGTAGCCCTTGAAACCCTCCGCGCTCTCAGCCGAGAGGTCGAACACCCCGATCTCGTCGAAGGACCAGCCGGTGGCGTCCAGGAAGGTGTGGATGTAGCGGGCAATGAGGCCGACGCCGAAGAACCCGATCCTTCGTGGACGTCCCCGTCCGCGGCTGAGCCAGTCCGCGGCTGCGGCGGCCGATGCAGCCGTCCTGGAGGCGCTGATGATGGAGCCCTCCATGCACGCGAAGGGGTAGCCCGTTACCCGGTCGTTGAGGATCAGAACCGCGGAGGCGCGGGGTATCCCGGACGCCACGTTGTCCGGGAAGCTGGAGACCCACTTGATGCCGTCGACTCCTGTGTCACCTCCAACCGAGGCGGGCAGGGCGATGATGCGTGAGGTGGGCCGGTCCGGGAAGCGCAGGAAGTAGGACGGGGGGTTTACCGAGTCGCCGGCCGCGTGCGTGCGGTAGGTCTGCTCGACCAGCTCGAGAACCTGCTTCTCCCGGCCCTGGAGCACCTGTTGTACCTGGGCCCCGGGAATGACCGCGAACGGCGGGACCGTCTTCGGCTCTGCGGCCGCTGTGGCTGGGGAAGTGGCAAATTCTGTCATCGTGCACCGTCCTGGGCGTGGGTGGCGAGATCGAATACGTTGCGCGGCTCGGCCATGCCGACCAGGACCTCCCGAGGCCCCTCGTAGGCTTCGCGGCTGTGGGCCATGCGGATGTTGTCGACCAGCATGAGGTCCCCGGGCTCCCAGGGGGTGCGGAGGGTGTGGGCCTCGTAGATCGTGTTCAGGAGGGCGACGGTGTCCTCGCCGATCGGTTCGCCGTTGCCGAAGCGGGTGTTGAACGGCAGCCCGTCTGGGCCGTAGACGTCCACCAGGTATTCCCGGACCTCGGGCGCGATCGTCCATTCGCTGAGGAATGCGACCTGGTTGAACCAGCAGCGTTGGCCGGTCACCGGGTGCCGGACCACGGCGGGGCGCCGTTGCCGGGTGCGCAGTTCCCCGTCGGGCTGCCATTGGAACTCGATCTCGTGTGCCCGGCAGTACTCCTCGACGTCGGCGCGGCCGGAGACGCCGAACGCTTCCTCGTAGGAGGCGCCGATGTCCTCGTTGTAGCTGCGGGCGAGCAGCCACCCCTGGCTTTCGAACCGCTCGATGATGTCCGGGGGTATGGCGTCGAGCACGGCGCGGGCGTCCGCCACACCGGTCACCCCGCCGGAGCTGGGTGCCTGGAGGCAGGCGAAGAGCATCAGGCCGGGGAACTCGAGCGCGTAGCTGAGCTCGTGGTGCATGCACATGGGCTGGTTCGCGGGCCACGTCAGGGACGAGTACACCCCGTCCAGGTAGGGCTGCCTGGCGGCGAAAGCCTCCCGGTCCGGCATGAGCCCGCCCGGGGCCAGCTGCTGGAAGGCATCGGCCACTTCGGCCGGATCCCGGAGGCCCAGGCCGCGGACCAGGACGGCGCCGTGCTCATCCACCGCCGCGCGCAGCGCCTCACGGTTCTGTTCGGCCCACCGGACGGGGTCGTGGCCGTCCGCGACGGTGAGCAGCGGCGCCCGGCCGGCTTGGCGTTCCACGTCGAACTGGATCCTGGGGGAAGGAGATGACATCAGAGGTCCTTTCGTTTCACGGGTAGCGGGTGGGGGCGGCCGACCGGTGCTCCCACCGGGGCCATGGAGCCGGGCCCGGCGGCGGCGCCCGCCGGTGGCGGGGCGGGCGGAACGGCAGCGTCCGGCAGGGACGCGGCCTCGAGCAGGGTCGCCAGGTCCGCCAGGACGGGCGCCTGCATGATGTCCTTGATCGAGACCGCGCGCTTGAGCAGGACGGCGAGCTTCACCGCGGACAGCGAGGTCCCGCCCAGGGCAAAGAAGGAGTCCTGTCCGCCGATCCTGCCCGCGGGCAGGCCGAGCACCGTCGCCCAGGCCTCGGCGAGCCGCTGCTCGGTGGCCGACAGGGCGTCCGTGGCGGTGCCGGCCTCGGGAACGATTTCCTGCGCCATACTGGCCAGGGACTTCCGGTCGATCTTCCCGTTGCCGGTCAGAGGCAGGCTCTCCTGCCACCTGTACGCCGACGGGACCATGTAGTCCGGTACTTGCGAGGCCATCTGCTTGCGCAACTCGGCGATCTCGAGCGGCCGTCTGCCCGAGTAGAACGCCACCAGGAACTTGACCTGATCGGCGCCCTCGCCGACGACGACGGCACCGTCGCGCACTCCAGGCACTCGAAGCAGGGCATTCTCGATCTCTCCGATCTCGATCCGGAATCCCCTGATCTTCACCTGGTTGTCCCGCCGTCCCAGGAAATCGAGCTTTCCGTCCGGCATCCACCGGCCATAATCACCGGTACGGCAGACGCGCTCACCGGCACGGTTCGGATCGGGGCCGAACATCGCGGCGGTTCGCTCTGCATCGTTGACGTACCCGCGGCCCACGCACACGCCGGAGAACACAATCAGCCCAGGCGCGCCGAGCGGTACCGGGCTGCCGAACTCGTCGACCACGTCAACGTGTACATTGTTGATCGGTCTTCCGAGGGGCACCCGTGGCCCGGCCGGGGCCCGGTCCATGATTTCGTGGACCGCGTCGTCCGACGTCTCGGTGAGCCCATACGTGTTGACGACCGGAACATCAGGGTAGAGCGCGAACCAGCGCTGGACGAGCTCCTTCTTCAGGAAGTCCCCGGTCGGGCACACGCAGTGCAGGTCCGGCAGCTTCCGTGGGTTTTGCTCCAGGTAAGACACGATGACCTCAAGATAGGACGGAACAACCTGGATCACGCCCGCCCGCCCATCCACGACCGTGTCAACGAACCGCTCGACGTCGAGGATCGCGTCCTGGTCGACGAACAGGGTCCGCCCGCCAACGAGCAGGGCCGCCACCAGCTGCCACACCGAGATATCAAAGCATTGTGGACCCGTTTGGGGGATGACTTCGCCTTCGCGCACTCCAAGGTCGTCGATTTTGGCATACATGTGGTTCAGCATCCCGGCGTGCTCGCACATCACGCCCTTCGGCTGCCCGGTGGACCCGGACGTGAACAGGATGTACGCGAGCTGGTCCGGGGCAACGACCACGCCAAGGTTCCCCTCGGGTTGGTCTTCAGAGGAGAGGTCCTCGATGAAGAGCTCCTCCACACCGGGCAGGGTGGCGAGTGCTTGGTCGAGCGTCGCGGTACTGCCGCGTTCTGTGATGACCAGTGGTGACTCCGCCCGCGACAAGGCCGTGGCCATGCGCCCGGGCGGGAAGTGCGGCTCGAGCGGCAGGTACGCCAGCCCCGCCTTCCAGATAGCCAGAACGGTCGCCATCCAGTCCAGGTTACGCTCCATCACCACGGTAACGACGGTCTCCTGGTCGAGTCCCCGGCCCTGCAGCGCCCTGCCCAGCCGGTTCGCCCGGGCGTTCAACTCACGGTAAGTCAGGCCGCTTTCACCGTGAATGGCCGCGATTGCTTCCGGATCGGACTCGGCCCGCCGCTCGAAGATCTCGTGCACCCGCAGGTCCGGGAGCTCACGCCTGGGGCCCGCCAACTCCTCCAGTTGAAGGCGCAGTTCCTCAGAAGAAAGCAAGCACACGCGAGCATGGCCGGCGTCAGGGTTTGCAGCGATGGCTTTCAAAGCAGCCACGTGGTAGCCGGCAAGGCGCGCTGCGGCGGTAGCGTCAAGCGCATCGGTGCGATACCGCAGCCGCAACCGGGAACCGGTGACACCTTGGGATATCCCCACCTGCAGAACCGTGTCCTCAGCCAGCTCCCCCAGGGCGTCCCGCGGGTCGAGCACGCTCTCAAAGAGCGGGCGGCTCAGGTTCAGCTCTTGGCAAAGGCCGTCGAGGGCATCCCCGTACCCGCCGGCCTCCACGTGCTGGCGGCACTCCCGCTCCCGGCGGCCCACCTCTGTCAGGAGCGCCCGCCAAGACGCCGCCTCGGTCGTCAATCGGCACGGCAGCGGCCGGCACCCGGGAGCCGCTGCATACCCAATGACGACCTCCCGCTCCCCTACCAACACGGCGAGCACCTTGGCGTGGACGGCCAGCAGCAGAACGTCCAGGGTCGTCCCAAGGCCGTCCGCCAGGCGACGCAAGGTCCCCACCAGACCATGAGGGATGTTCTCGTAGTGCTCGTCCAGTCCGGGATGGGGATCCAAAGTCCACCGCGGGATGGTGGTCAGCCCGCCCTCCGCGAGCATGCCCCGCCAGAAATCACGTTGCTCGTCAGTCAGCACAACCATACTTTGCTCTCCCCGATCAATACGCTGCGACTGCATCTGCAGCGCCCCCGCTCAATGCTGGTAAGGCAGTGCCGAGAGGCCGCACCGGCCGGCCAAAGGTCGAAGCGGGCAATGCTTCGGCAGGATTGCCTCCCCAACGCTCGAAAGCGGGAATCTCCTCGCCCTTCATCAGGAAGGAGTCCGGCGCGAGCACCACCCCGTCGCCCAT
>NZ_JBFTLC010000006.1:0-175198 GCF_056396245.1 Arthrobacter sp. 05T423 | reverse complement strand
GAAGGCCCCCGGCCCGTCCACAGCACACTAACCAGTGCACCATTTTCCAGGCCGTTTGAAAGGGGGTCGGTCGCTATCTTTCCGCATCAGCGGCGGCGACTCGAAAGACTCTACACGCCCCCGAAGGCCCACGCAAATCGACCGGAAGGCCGCACTCGCCACCAACATATAGGGGCGATATCAGGACAGGACCAACGCGTGCCTTGTCAAAGCCCAAGGCCACCAGAACCGCCCGGAAGAGGCCACACATACTCATCGGTAGCGAGGTTCCGGAGATTGGCCTGCGTGTGACCGGCTCAACTAGACAGAACAGTCTGTCTCGCATAAATTTCAGGTAGATCACTGGCCCCAATGGGCAGAGATCCGTTATCGCTGAAGCAGAAACGGCGGATCAATGTGCATGCCTGAAGGAGCCAATAATGGATGCCACCAAGTTTGACCAATTTATCGCCGAGGCGCTCACTACTGAGCGGGAAACCGACACAGCTTTCGGGCCCGACGAGCTCTATGGCCTCTACACCAGCTGGTGCCTGATTCATAAGTTGCGGCCGGCCGCCCCCCACTCCCTGTTTACCGCCCTGAGGGAACGCGGCATTGATCCGGAGAACTGCGAGCTGGCCATGACCGGCCCGGCAGCCGCCGACTACATCCTGGCGAGCGCCCCCAGCCTGATCTAGGCCTATACACCGAAAGAGCCGATGCGAATCGGCTCTTTCGGTGTACCCAAAACCCTGCATCTGGCGCACACTGCTGTCACAACGCTTCAACGCACCAATATCGCCGGTCCTGTGGACCGGGCGGGAAAATCAAGGTACCTAATGGCCGTACAACCCGGCATTGAAGAAGGCGCAGTCATCGGCGGAAGGTACCGGGTGGTGGAACAGATTGGTTCCGGCGCCATGGCCAACGTGTACCGCGCCGTCGACGAATCCCTCGAACGCGAGGTGGCCCTCAAGGTCATCAACAGAAGCAACGCCGCTCATGAAACAGCACGGGACGATGACGCCGAAGTCAAAGTCCTCGCAGCCCTGAACCACCACAGCCTGATCACGCTCCTTGACGCCGGCGTGGATCGGGAGGAGCCCGGCCGCACCCGCATTTACCTCGTGATGGAGCTGATCGAGGGCCCGGACCTAAAGCGCCGCCTGACCGAAGGCCCCTTGTCTTCCCGCCACACGGCCGAGATCGGCTACGACGTGGCCGATGCCCTCGCTTACATCCACGAAAGCGGCGTCGTTCACCGGGACGTGAAGCCGGGAAACATTCTGGTGTTCGACTACCAGCACGACACCGCCCGGATGCATGCAAAGCTCACGGATTTCGGCATCGCGCTCATGGCGGACGCGCCGGACCTGCACGACGGCGGCTTCCTTGGTACTGCGGGCTACCTCAGCCCGGAGCAGGCGAAGGCCGAGCCCATGGGACCGCCAAGTGACGTGTACTCCCTGGGGCTGGTGCTGCTTGAGGCCCTGACCGGGCAGCAGGCCTTCCCGGGCGACCCCCTGCAGAGCGCCCTCGCCCGCCTGATGGACGACCCCCACATCCCTGACGACGTCGAGCCTGAGTGGCGGCTCCTTCTGGCCGCCATGACGGCCCGGAATCCGGAGGACAGGCCGTCGACCAGCGAGGTAAGCCAGGCGCTGTATGAACTGTCCCTGAGCAGCCGCGGAAAGCACAAGGTGGACACCTCCGTCATTCCCGACAATGAGGACGCACGGATGGAGGCCGTTCAGAGGTACGGCATCCTCGACACTCCCCCGGACGGCGCCTTCGACAGGATCACGGCGCTGGCGGCCAGGCTCTTCTCCGTGCCGGTGGCAATCGTATCGATCGTCGATCATGACCGGATCTGGTTCAAGTCCCACCACGGCCTGGATGTAGAGCAGATCAGTCGGGACCCCGGCCTGTGTGCGTCAGCGATCCTTCAGGACGACCTGTGGGTGGTGGAAAACGCCCCGGAAGACCCGCGGGCTCTGCTCAATCCGCTGGTCGCGGGCGAGTTCGGCCTGAAGTTCTACGCCGGCGCTCCCCTCAAGACGCGGGACGGCTACAACCTGGGCACCTTGTGCATCCTGGACTTCGAAGCGCGCACCATGACCCCCGGGGACAGCGCCAATCTGCGGGACCTGGCCGCTATGGTCATGGCCGACCTTGACCTGCGTCTCGAGGCCTCCGCCGGTTTGCCAAGCACTCCCCGGGATCCGGTCGTTAGCTAAGGCGCCGCCAAACCGCCGGGATTCCGACGTCGACAATTAGGGGCGCTACCAAGCGCCGCCAACCGGCGTGGTCCACTAGTGGCGTTGCCAACCAGTGCGCGACCGGGCGTATGTCAGAACATGCCCCGGCCCTGAAGGTGCCGCAAGCTTTCCGTAGGCTGCCGCCGCCACCATGAAGCCCTGTCTGTTATCGCAATTGGGGGCGACATGGACCTGAGTTTCACATATAGACCCGGCCCCCTGACATCCAGGAGGTCGACAATGGCAGTCCTAGACATGCACATCAACGACGGATTCGTTCCCATGGTGGACGGATCACTGGTTTACCACCGGGGCTTCGGGGATCGGCGCACCGCGCTGAACGATCCCAAACCCGCGCTGGCCATGAGCCCGCGGGTGATCACCGCGAACGGCCGCGTGGTGGCCAGCCGCACCTATCCCCTTGGCGCGCCGGTCCCACCGCATGGCAGGCCAGCGCCGCTGCGTCCGGACCCTGCCTTCCCCCGCGAGTTCCTTGCCCGGCGCGGCCACTGGGCCAGCTTCTTTCCGGACCGGACCCTGATCGCGGAAATGGGCAGCACCATCCAGATCATGGTGCACAACAACCTTGCTCAGCCGCACGAGCTGCGTTTCCACCGTGCCGGAGCTGGCGGGGCTGACGTCGGCTCAGGCGCGGTCGGGCCGGGACAATCCAAGCTCCTTCAGTTTCGCGCCCCGCTGCCCGAACCTACGTCTTCACTGACCCGGGCAACCAGCCCGTGGAACGGACCCTGGGTCTCTACGGGGCCCTCGTGGTGATCGATCCCGGCAACGCATGGCGGCTCGCGCCCGGTGCAGCCGAATTCGAGCGCCAGTGGCTGTGGTTGTGCCATGACGTGGACTCCAACTGGGCCCGCATCGCCTCCAGCGGGAAGACGGTGGACCCGCGCGCCACGCCGGCGGTGCCGAACTACTTCACCATCAACGGGTACTCGGGCTTCCAATCGCTGGCGGTCACCACCGATTTGGAGTTCAACGACAGGCGGCATGAGGACACACTGCCCTCAGGGCATCCGCGGGAGACCGATGTGCGCAACTTCAGTGATTCCCCGTCAGCCGGGGGTATCCGCACCGGCCATCTCATGCGAATGCTCAATGCCGGCATCGTGGACCATCAACTGCATTACCACGGCAACCATGTATGGACAGTTCGTGCCAATGGAATCGACTTTCCCCGGTCCCACGGCAGGGTTACTCCGCAGGGGGACGTGGTTCTCCAGCAGTGGGAGGATACGGTCCAACTGCAGCCGCTGGAACGCAAGGAATCGATGCTGCCGGTCCGGCGGCCACCGGACGTGGTCGACCCTGTGTGGAACGCCAGGAACGAGGATTGGACCTACCCCATGCACTGCCACGCGGAACCGTCACAGACGGCGCGCGGCGGCCTGTACCCCGGAGGGCTGGTGGCGGACTGGGTGCTGGCCGGGATGCCCGCCCCAAGTCTAGGGTCACCCCCGACGGCTGCAGACCCGAACCACACGTTCCGCAGCCAGGTCGACTTCGCCTCCAACCAGCCCCACGAAGGCAGTCCGAAGACCGAGTTCCCGCAGAAGGCTGACGTCTCCTTGGAGATGGACTTCTTCAACAGAAAATTCGTGTTCCCGGACGGCTCCGAGCATGAAATGTGGAGCTTCGAGGGCAACAAATTCGGGCGCCAAATCCCCGGGACGACTGTGCGGCTGCAGGAGGGCCAAATGTTCCAGGGCACAGTCAAGCCCAGCAAGAGGGTTCATATCATCCACTGGCACGGCATCGAACCGGACCCGCGGAACGACGGCGTGGGCCACACCTCCTTCGAGGTCACGGGGCACTACACCTACCAGTGGAGGCCCGACGTCGGCGAACGCGGCAACCCCAACCGCGGGGGTGCGGGAACCTACTTCTATCACTGCCACGTCAACACGCCGCTCCACGTCCAGATGGGCATGTTCGGACCGATCGTCGTCGACCCTCCAGCAAATTCCGCTGCACCGGCGCCGGCCGGTACCCGCCGTCATTCGGTTGAGGGGCCGCTGTATGACATCGCCACGGAGACGCTCATTGCGCCCTACTCCCCTGACCCGAGGTGGCACGAACTGAACCATGCTGCGGGACTCAACGGTGAGGATGCGGGGCTCAACCGCTTCGAGCCGAAGCACTTTTCCTCCTGGGCGGCAACATCCCGGGCCGGCCGAAGGGTGACGACATAGTCTGGGCAGTCTCGCAGATGCGGGCCAACGTGGTCCGGAACGGCAAATACCCCACGCTGGTTCGCATGCTGAACGTGGACTACTTTCCCACCCGCACCACGATCACGGACGCAGCGGGCAGGCCGGCCAAGATCGCGGAGCTGATCGCGCACGACGGCCGGCCGTTCTGGACCACCCCGAGCCCCACCGGCCCGGCGGTGCCACCTTCCCTGGCCGGCCAGCCGCTCCTGACCAACATCATCAAATCCGGCGCCGCGGAAAAGTTCGACTTCCTGCTGCGCCCGCCGGCTCCCGGGAAGTACACCATTAGCATCAGCTTCCTGCACTGGGTCACACAGGAGGTGCTCGCCACCCGGACGGTTACGGTAAATGCCGCCTGAGCGGTTCCCAGGGACCGTTCGCTAAAGCTCGACGGCGGGGGGACGGCAGCGTCGCCGCCCGCCCGTCGTCGGGGTCACCTTGGCATCCCTCTCGGTGAAAGTCAGCCGCCGACGCGGTGGATGGTGAAGGCCGAAAGGAAACCCACGGCAGCCACCGGGCCCGTGAGGTTGCGGGGCTACTTGCCGGGCCGGAGCCGGCGCCACCCGCCCGTGACAGCTGCCCAGACCGCCCAGGCTGTTGCCAGTCCGGCCGCGACATCCGTGGCAGCGGCGACGGTCCGGCCCGCGGCGAAGGACCGGACCGTCAGTCCGGTGAGGTGGGCGAGTCCGACGGCGGCCGCCACACCCACCATGAACAGCACCAGGCCTGCTGCGGTGCGGAAGGCTCGCTTCGGGGTGCTGTGGTGTTCAGGGCCCGGGCCGCCGGTGCTGTCTGGCTCGCTGCCGTTGTCTTCACCGAGTGCAAAATCGGTCCCGCTCAGCTGCAGAAGGTTAGCCCTGCCCGTCTCAGCGGTACCGGCACTTTCGGCAAAGAGGTGCGGACCGGCGTCGGGCGCCACCACGGCGAAGGTGGCGTCGGGCTCCCCCGTTCCCCCAGGCTCATCAAGGCCCTCGGCGTCGGCGCCGGGTGTCTCAGCCTCCGGGTCGGCGTCGGTGCGGGCCCGCCGGCCACGGCGGCGCTTGCCGACCGCCGTCGTCGGACCTTCCCAGAGTTCACTCAAAGTGGCGGAGCCCCGCTGAGCGGCGATGGCCAGCACTATCTGGGCGGAGGCCAGCGCGTGCGATCGGGGCTCGTGCCGCTCAATGGGCGGAAGATCGAGGGCCTCCAGCACGTCGCTGAGGCGGTGCCGCGGCAGGGTCAGGTGGTCCTGGGCGAGGTGCTGTGCGCAGTAGAAGTCCTTGGCCGGCAGGTCGAGGTGCTGGTGCTCCGTGGCTTTGCGCATCACGGAGACGTCGTAGGCGGCGTCGAACGCCACGAGCGAGTCCTCGTTGACGAACTGCAGGATGCCTTCGAGGGACATTTCCCAATCGGCAGCGCTCTGGACGTCCTGTTCCGCGATGCCGTGGAGCTCCACGTTGATGGGATCAAAGTCGTCGATGCCGGGCGGCGGCTTGATGAGCCACGACGCCGTGTCCACAATGCGCCCGTCCCGGACCTTCACCAGGCCAACGGCGCACGCCGAGCCGCGGTGGCTGTTGGCCGTTTCGAAGTCGATGGCCGTAAAACTGATTTCTGACATCCTTGCCTCCCCAGGGCATTGCACGGGAGGCCTCAAGCGCCTTTGCTTGTGACCTCCCGCACATGACGTCGCTATTCTTGCAGACGAGATGCCGGATTACGTTCTCCGCGTGAATGTGACGTGCATCATTCGGTCAATGGAAAAACCGTTGACAGCCTGCCCGGGCCGGAGTACCACGGCCTTGGGCGGTCCAATCCCCGGGCCCCCGCCTACAGGACCCCGCCCGCTGGCCCTGAGGTGTAAGCCGATGTCCCGCTTCAAAGGAGAAGTATCATGGCCGTTTCACTTGTCCTCCACCGTGTGGCCGATTACGACGCATGGCGTAAGGTCTACGAATCCGTCGCCGATATGCAGAAAGACGGCGGCGTCACCCAGCAGTCGGTCCACCGGATGGCCGATGATCCGGACAACGTTCTGGTCATCCACCATTTCGACACTGTGGACACCGCAAAGGCGTTCTTCGCCAGCCCGGATTTGAAGGACGCCATGCAGCGTGCCGGCGTCCAGGGCGAACCGCGCATCGAGTACTTCGAATAGGCGCGCTTTCAGGAAAGCCCGACGGCGGGTGGGCGGCAATGTCTGCCGGCCACCCGCCGTCTTGGGTCGAGCGTGAGCCCACGCCGGCTGGGGTTCCCTGGCCGAGCCTGCGAGGTTAGGGTGCCGGTGGGTGGGCCTACGCCGACTGGGTTCCCTGGCCGAGCCTGCGAGGTTAGGGTGCCGGTGGGTGGGCCCACGCCGGCTGGGTTCCCTGGTCGAGCTTGCGAGGTTAGGGTGCCGGTGGGGACTACCGCCCCGGGTTCGGATCGACGCTCTCCCCATCGGGCAGGCCTGCGTCGTTCTGGAAGCCAACAACGCCCGCACCGTCCGCCGTCGGAATGCCGGCCTGCGTGACTGACTCATCGTGCGGATCCTTGTGGCGGGCTTCCTGAAGATGCTGTTCCAGCTTCTCTTCCGCGTCCCGCCGGCGCTGGCCAACGGTGCGCATCTGCTGGGTGGTGGGTGCCGCATGCGCGTGCAGGTGCGGCCCATGATCCAGAAAATTCTCGCTCATAGTGGAATCGTCCCACCGGACCGGCCCGGTGGCTACCTCCCCTGGCCGAGCTTGCGGGGTCAGGGTGCCGGTGGGGAGCGGGCTCAGCGCTCGGGTTCAGGTCCTTGCGGAAGATCACCGTGCCGTTGGCGTTGCGGAGGGTGACGGAGAAGACGTCGTCCTCGCCGAGGTCAACGTGGCCGAAGTACTGGCTTTCGCCGCTGCGCGGGGATTCGCCGGCGTATGCGCCGGCCTTGGAGAAGACCACTTCCGGGCCGAAGGTGCCATCCATTTGGTTGGGGCCGAAGCTTCCGGCGTTGATGGGTCCCCCGACGAACTCCCAGAAGGGATCGAAGTCCTGGAAGGCGGCGCGCTCGGGCGAGTAGTGGTGGGCGGCGCAGTAGTGCACGTCCGCGGTGAGCCACACGACGTTTTTAACCCGGTTGCGCTTGAACGCGGACAGCACGCGCGCGATCTCGAGTTCCTTGCCCAAAGGGGCGCCGGCGTCGCGGTTGGAGAGGGATTCCTCATTCACCGGGCCGTCTGGGACGATGATGCCGAGCGGGAGGTCGTTGGCAATGACCTTCCACGTGGCTTTGGACGTGCTGACTTCGCGGATGAGCCAGTCGGCCTGTTCCTGGCCGAGGATGTGGGTGAGGTTGGTTTCCTTGCCGTCCGTGTTGGGGTCCTTGAAGGTGCGCATGTCCAGGCAGAAGACGTCCAACTGAGGCCCGCGGGTGATCTTGCGGTAGACGCGGGCCGGCTCGAACCCGGTGCTGCCGTCACTGAGCTGGGCGATCGGCTGGTATTCCTGCCAGGCCTGGCGGCCGCGGGCGGAGAGGACGTCCACGCGGCGCTCGGTGTACCTGTCGTCGGTGAGGATCTGGCCGGGGTACCAGTTGTTGTGGGTTTCGTGGTCGTCCCACTGGGCGATGACCGGGACCTCGGCGTAGAGAGCGCGGATGTTCCTGTCCATCATGTTGTAGCGGTGCCGGCCGCGGAATTCCTTGAGGGTTTCGGCCACCTTGGAGACCTCTTCGGTGACGAGGTTGTGCGAGATCTGACCGCCGGGCTCGGTGACCTGTGCGGCGATGGGGCCGTCGGCGTAGATGGTGTCGCCGGAGTGGATGAAGAAGTCCGGCTTGGTGGCGTGCATGGCCGCGTATCCGCGCATGCCGCCGATCTCCTCGTTGATGCCCCAGCCTTGGCCTGCGGTGTCACCGGTCCAGACGAAGCTCTGGCCGCGCCTGGTCCCAGCACTGCGGGACCACGGGCTGCTGGCCTTCGAGCCCGGCGCGGTGCTGAATGAGCCGCGGGCAGCTTCGCCCGCGTTGCCGTCCGGGTCCTCGAAGCGCATCGTGAGCGCGAAGCGGGTTCCCGACGGGAGGTCGCGGGCGTGGATCTTAGAGGTGAAGTCGGTGGCGTCGCTGGCAGTGGTGCCACGCAGAACCCTGCTGAAGGCGCGGCTGCCGCGGAGCGGGGACCCTCCGTCGTCGACGGCCAGCAGGTTGGCCACGAGCCGGCCGGCACCCGACGCCCGCGACCACAGGACGCCAGAGCTGGTGGTGACGTCTCCGGTGGAAATGCCGGAGGGAAGCGTCAGGCGGTTGCGGACCAGGGGAACGGCAGCGGGGCGTGCGGCGTGGGCGGGGACAACCAGCGAAGGTGCGACGGCGGCAGCACCGGCAGCGGCGATGGCACCTTTGAGGACGTTTCGGCGGGAGAGAGGAGTCATGAGGCCCATGGTTGTTCGGCCGGGTTACGGGGCAGCGACGGCGGGGTGAACCGGGTAAAGCACTCCGGTGACAATCAGATCGAATTCCTTGACAAACAATGAAATTATCTTCCCAAGCGCGAGAAGTTGGGTCTAATATCCTGCATCTAGGCATTAATCAAAGAAGATATGTCGAGAGCTGACCCTTACTTTCGGGCAAGGGTAAATGAGTGGGAACTAGACACGCGACGCTTTTCCCGTGGCAACTCATTTGCGGGCCTCATTTCGGGAACCGCCTTTAGGAATACTTGCCTCTGCGAATATTCAATGCCCCGCACTTCTTCGCGCGCCTGCTATGGCCTTCTTCTGCCGCGCGCGCTTGCTTCGCACTTGAATGGAGTTCGACATGAAAAAGCTGCTAATTCTTATTGCCCTTTTGTTTGTCCCCGTACTCAATGTTGGACCTGTGGCCGCTGCACCCGCGTTGCCTCCTGGTAAGCCTGGGGTCATCCGGGACTTCCCAAACTTAACCGGGTTCTGCGAATTTCCCATCCACCTAGTACTCACCGGAAAGGAAAAAATCGACCTGCCCGGGAATAGCACGATCGTTCCAGCACCTGGGCAAAAGGTGACGTTCACGAACAATTTGACCGGGGCGACAGTAAGCTACGTCATCACGGGCGCAACGCATAACCAAACATTGACTAGCGGTAATGTTGTTTCCACACTGACCGGTCGAAACGTCGTCCTGAACGATGAGACGTCCAAAAAGCAGGGCATCTTCCTTCTCGTCGGCACTTTCAGCTTTGAATTGACGTCCACGGGCGCCGAAGTCCAGCCTTTTAGCGGTATCGGGCAAGTCACAGACGTCTGTGCTGTCCTAGCGCGCTAAAGGCTGTTAGCGCATCGTGACAACGGGTGGCTGGCACTCCTGCCAGCCACCCGCCGTCGTACGTTTCCTGAAAAGCAGGTCAGCGGGACGGGACCCCTTCCACGAACGGGACGTGGGAGACGTATTGCTTGTACAGCATCGCGGCTTCGTCAATCGCTATGTGGCCGAAGCCCAGGGACAGTTGCAGCCCTTCGAGTTGCGCTATTGCCGTCTCCGCTGCGGTGACCTTTTCGGCCAGAGCCTGGGAATTGGCGAAGTTCGTGGCGAGCCCGGCCCCGACGGACAGAATTACCGCTCCCAGGCAAAGGACTCGCCACACCACGGAAGAGTCGTCCAGTGCGAACATGCCTTGGACTGCCGCGGTGAACCCGGTGCCCCCGAACGCCGGACCGGCTGTGAGCACGGCGGCCAGCACACTTCCGACCACGCTGAATTCCGTGAGCTTGTGCCGGCGCGGCCGTAACCGTTCAAGGTAGGAGCGGAGCGCCGACTGTTTTTCTTCGATGCGGTCGGACAGCCTCTGGCGCGTCTCCGGCGAGTCGTCCATGGCGGTATCAGCCTCCCTCTCCGACGGTGTTCCGATCAGGATCCCACCGCCCCGGAATCCGGTCCAGAGTGGAGAGGTTCGGGGACGGCCAGCCCGCGCCAGCCCAGGGACCGACCGAGACAGGTCTGTCTCCCTGTCCGCTGCAGGCAGGCTTGTGTACGTTAATCCCACGGGAGTGCAATGGCGCAGACCGTCGAATTCGGCAGCGGACGAGAGGCGACTAAGGATGGCAAAGACGACCGGAGCGGCACCAAAACTGGCCAAGGCATTGGCCATCGTTCTCGGCACCGGGCAGGTGGGCAGCGGGGAGTCGGGGACTGACCGGATACCGATCCGGCTGCGCGCGTGGGACGGCTCGGAAGCAGGCCCAGAAGGTGCGCCGCTCATCGAGTTCGCCTCCCGCCGGGCACTGCGCCGGATGCTTTGGTCTCCGGGACAGTTGGGCCTGAGCCGCGCGTACGTGGCTGGCGAAATAAGCGCACACGGCGACATCTTCGCCGCCTTCGCCGCACTCAGCTCCGCAGGGAAATTCGCCGAGCCCGGTCCGTTCCGTCCGCTGTCGCCCCGGGAAGTGTGGACTCTGGTAAAGACCGGCATCCGGCTCGGAGCACTGGGCCCCAACCCGGCTCCCCCGCCGGAGGAGGCGAAGGTGGAGAAGCACGGCCGCCGGCACTCCAAGAAGCGGGACGCCGCCGCGATCTCACACCATTACGACGTCGGCAACGACTTTTACCGGCTGGTCCTTGGTCCGTCGCTGGTCTACTCGTGTGCCGTCTGGTCCGATGAGAACACCGGCCTGGACGCGGCCCAGGAGGAGAAACTCGATCTGGTCTGCCGGAAGCTCGGCCTGGCGCCGGGCATGCGGGTGCTGGACGTGGGCTGCGGCTGGGGAAGCTTTGCGCTGCATGCGGCCGGGCGGTACGGGGTGAGCGTCATCGGCATCACGCTGTCCACCGAGCAGGCCGAACTTGCCCGCAAGCGGGTGGCCGAAGCCGGGCTGACGGAACTCGTGGAGATCCGTGTCCAGGACTACCGCGACGTAAATGACGGGCCGTATGACGCGATCAGCTCCATCGGCATGTCCGAGCACGTCGGCCGCGAACAGCTGGGCCGCTACGTCTCGCAGCTGCACGGCCTGCTGCGGCCCGGCGGCCGGCTCCTCAATCACGCCATCTCCTGGAACGCCGGGCCCACCGAAGACGATCCCGATTCGTTCATCCCCCGCTACGTCTTCCCCGACGGCGAGATGCTCAGCCTGGGTGAGATGGTGGTGGCGCTGGAGGGCGGCGGCTTTGAAGTGCTCGACGTCGAAGCCCTCCGCCAGCATTACGCGCTGACGCTGCGGGCCTGGGTGAAGAACCTCGAGGAGCAGTGGGACGAGGCCGTCCGGCTGACGTCCGACGGCCGCGCCCGCATTTGGCGGCTGTACATGGCAGCCAGCGCGCTCGGCTTCGAGGGCGGCCTGACGGGCGTGAACCAGGTGCTGCTGCAAAAGGCCGGCGGCGAGGAGCCGCCGCTGCGGCTGAGGAACTGGGCCGGCTGAGCGCTCGGCGCTGGTTGAGCACGTCTAAAACCAAGAAAACCACATAAGGAGCAAGGACAATGGCTAACATTCTGATGGTCGTCTCGGCCGCCGATTCGCTGACTATGAAGGATGGCAGCCAGCACCCCACCGGTTTCTGGGCCGAGGAGTTGGTGGTGGCGCACCGGACCCTGCAGCAGGCCGGACACTCGGTGGACTTCGCCACTCCCGGCGGCGTCAAGCCCACCGTGGACAAGCTCAGCCTGCAGCCCGAGACGGTGGGCAGCGAGGAGCGGGCGGAAGACTTCCGCACCTACCTGGACATGATCGACGTCGACCTGTTCGCGCCGCTGGTGCTGGCCGACGTCGACATGTCCGGGTACGACGCCGTCGTCCTGCCGGGCGGCCACGCGCCCATGGCGGATCTCTTCCAGGACGAGGACCTCGGCCGGATCCTCGTGGAGGCCAACGGCGTCGGCAAGATCATCGCGCCCTTCTGCCACGGGCCAGCTGGGCTGCTCAGCGCACAAGCCGAAGACGGCGCGTTCGCCTTTACGGGCCGCAAGCTGACGGTGTTCGCCAACTCGGAGGAACTGGGCGCCGGCACCGGGGAAAACACCCCGTGGTTTGTGGAGACGGCGCTGCAGGAGAAGGGCGCCAACGTGGAGACCGGCCCGGACTGGGCCAGCCACGTGGTGCGGGAGGGCAACCTGATCAGCGGCCAGAACCCGCAATCCAGCGAGGACGTGGCCAAGGAAGTCATCAAGGCCCTCGCCGAAGACGCCGAATTGGCAGGCGAAGCAGCCGCCGGTTAAAGCCTGCCGAGACGCGCCGCCGGTTGAGCCTGCCGAGACCAGGCACCTTGACCTCGACGAGCTCGATCAGCGGCTGCCGGTTCGATCAGCGGTCTGCAGGCTCAGTCCCCATGCCGGGCTGGACGCGCACGAAGTCGACCGTGTTTCCGGGGTTGGTCCGGCTCTTCTGGTATCGCGAGAATCCTTTCGCGTCCAGGTGGTTCTGTGCGCGGAACTCGGCGAGGGCTTCGTCGTAGGCCTGGTTGAGCCGCTGGCCGGAGACCTCCTCCACTGTGCCGTCGGAAAAGGTGACGGAGACGCGGATGCTCTCCGGGAAATGCCGGTTCATCCGGATGAAGCCTTCGGCATCCTGCTGCAGATTGATCAAGGTGGTCCGCCTTCTGTTCGAGGAGTTCCAGTCTCCCGCACTTTCAGGGATCAACGTACATAAGTACGACAGCGGGAGCCGGCAGATCTGCCGGCTCCCGCCGTCGTACTTGAGAAAGATGTAGCTAACCTGCGAGCCCGGCCACTGCGAAGATGGCCGCGGAGACGCCGAAGCCCATCACGCCGATGAGGGTTTCCATGACGGTCCAGGTCTTCAGTGTGGTCTTGACGTCCATGCCGAAGAAGCGGCCCACCATCCAGAACCCGGCGTCGTTCACGTGCGAGGCAACGACTGAGCCGGCGGCCGCGGCGATGACCAGGGCAGCCACCTGCATGCCGTTCATTCCGGCGGCAGCAACACCTGGGGCGATGAGGCCGGCGGTGGTGGTGAGGGCCACGGTGGCGGAGCCCTGGGCGATGCGCAGGATGGATGCGATCAGGAAGCCGGCCAGGATGAGCGGGATGCCCATGTGCCCCAGCACGTCGGCCAGCGCGTCGCCGATGCCGGAGGTCCGCAGCACCCCGCCGAACATGCCGCCGGCGCCGGTGATGAGGATGACCGAACAGACCGGGCCCAGGGAGGATTCGAGCAGGTTCTCGAGGATGCCGTTGTGGACCCCGCGACGGGCGCCGAGGACGAACATGGCGACGCAGACCGTGATGAGCAGCGCCACCGGGGTCTCGCCCAATGTGCGCAGCACCTGGAACCACTGTTCGTTCTTTGCGGATGCGGGCAGCGCGCCGGAGGCTGCCGCGGTGTTCAGGCCGGTGTTGATGAAGATGAAGACCAGCGGCAGGAGCAGCAGACCCATGATGGTGCGGAAGCGCGGAGGATGGGCTTCCGCCGCGGGGGTGGCGTGGCCGAGGAGTTCCGGAACCGGGAGGTGCAGCTTCTTGCCGGTCCACAGGCCGTACAGGTAGGCGGTGAGGTACCAGGTGGGGATGGCGGTGAGGAGGCCGGCGATGGTCACCAGGCCGATGTTCGCTTCAAAGAAGGCCGACGCCGAGACCGGGCCCGGGTGCGGGGGCAGGTAGATGTGCATCACCGAGAACGCGCCGGCGGCGGGGAGGCCGTACCGCAGCACTCCCCCGCCCAGGCGGTGGGCCACGGCGAAGACCACCGGAAGCATGACCACTAGGCCGGCGTCGAAGAAGATGGGAAAGCCGAAGATGAGCGAGGCCACGCCCAGCGCGAAGGGTGCACGCTTCTCGCCGAAGATGCCGATCATGTAGTCGGCCAGCACCTTCGCGCCGCCGCTGGTTTCCACGATCCGGCCGAGCATGGCGCCCAGGCCGACGAGCAGCGCCACGGTTCCGAGGGTTGTCCCGAAGCCGTTGATGAGCACCGGGACAACCTGGTTGGCGGGGATTCCGGTGGCGAAGGCCGTGGCGAGGCTGACCAGGATCAGCGCAAGCAGCGCGTGCATGCGCAGCCTGATGATCAGGAACAGCAGGACGCCGATCGCTACCGCCGCGATGAGCAGCAGCGGTCCTGCGCCCAGCGTTTGTGTCCATCCTTCGATGGTCATGGTTCTCCTTTGAAGCAGATTTCTTGGGGGGTGTGGGTACCGCGCGTCAATAGGCACGGCACCCGGGTGGTGCAGCTTGTTGGTGCAGCTAGTCGGCGCAGGGCGCCGGGTTGGGGGAGCTCCTAGTTGGCGGGGAGCTCGTGGTTCGTGGGGAGCTCGTGGTTCGCGGAGAGCTGCAGCGCGGCCAGGATGGCCCCGATGAGTTCCTCCGGGGAGCGGGTGATGTCCAGGCGGAGGCTTCCGGCTTCCAACTCCTCCGCGGACAGCGGTTCCAGGGTGGCCAGCTGGCTGGGCAGGAGCGTGGGCGGCATGAAGTGCCCCTCGCGGCCCTGCATGCGCTGGCTGAGCAGGCCGGCCTCGCCGTGCAGGTGGATGAAGAGCACGCGGCCTTCGGCTTCGGCCAGCAGCTTGCGGTAGCTCTGCTTGAGCGCCGAGCAGGTGAGCACAGTGCTGTGGCCGGCGCGGGCCTGCGCGGTCATCCAGTTCTGGATCTGCTGCAGCCAGGGCCAGCGGTCCCCGTCCTGCAGCGGGATGCCTTGGCTCATCTTGTCGATGTTGGACTGCGGGTGGAATTCATCCGCCTCCGCGCATGCCCACCCCAGGTGCTTGGACAGGGCCGCGGCAATCGTGGACTTGCCCGAACCGGCAACGCCCATCACCACCAGATGCGTGGCTGGATACTGCATGTTTTACCTCCGAAGAAGACGTCTTTGGCTTGTGGAAGAAGCTCAATCTGCAGCCCGACTCGAACTGCGCTGGAGATAAGGTATCACCAATCAGCACCAAAGATACTATCTTTCCGTGTCACAGGTCATACCTTTGTCTTCATCTTCCGGTACGCTTGAGGTGCGCTCAGCGCAGAGGAAGGCAGGATCATGTCGACGGCGACAGAAGACCGCGCGGATAACGCGAACGACGGCGGGTTCTCACCCGCCATGCATGAGCGCGTCCTTGACGCTGTGGGCGTGGCTATCGCGTCCGGCGCCCTCGCGCCGGGAAGCCGCCTGACCCTGGAAGGCCTGCAGCAGGAGTACGGCGTGTCCCGGACGGTGGCGCGGGACACCATGAAGGTCCTCGAATCGATGAATCTGGTCTACTCACGCCGCCGGGTGGGGATCGTGGTTCAGAGCCCGGACCTCTGGAACGTCTATGATCCCAAGCTGGTGCGGTGGCGTCTGGCGTCTGAACGCCGGGCCGAACAGTACGCCAGCCTTACGGAGCTCCGCATCGCCGTCGAACCTATTGCCGCGGCGGGTGCCGCCCGCCGGGCCAGTGCCGCGGAACGCAGCCAGCTCGTATCCTTGGCCGCGGACCTGCGGCGGCTGGGTGAGGCGGGAGAGCTCGAGGGGTTCCTGGAGGCCGACATCGCCTACCACCGGCTGCTGCTGAAGTGCTGCGGCAACGAGATGTTCTCGTCCCTCGAAGGGATGGTGGCCGAGGTTCTCACCAGCCGAACCCATCAGGGACTCATGCCGTTCAAGCCGCGGGCCGAGGCCCTGGACGCCCATGAGGAAGCGGCGGCCGCGGTTGCCGCCGGGGACGCCACGGCAGCGGAGAGCGCCATGCACCATATCCTGAACGAAGTGCGCGAAGCGATGGGGCTGCACTAGGCCGGTTGAGCCTGTCGAAACCGTGACCACCTTAAACCCAGCAGGCCCGGCCAGCGGTTTCCCGCCGGTCGGGCCTGTGGAACGCGGTCCCTACCAGAACCGTGCACTGGAGTAGGGGACGCTGGGCAGGTCCCCGGCCTCCCACGGCGCCGTGGAGCGGACGCTGGGGTTGCGTCCCCGGCCGTCGCTGAGGACGGATCGGACGGTGGCGGTGACAACCCAGACTCCGGTGAGAAGCAGGATAACGAGCAGTGCCATGGTGTTTGTGCCTCGGTGGTTGTGTGCGGATGGGATGAATTCAGTGTGCAAACCCGCCGTGTGAGCAGGCGTGTGAAAGCCCCTGACTCCGGGGATGGCCGGGGCTAAAATGGCGCGTATGGCCGAAAGCATCATTCGGCTCCTCGGTCCGCCGGCGATCGAGTCCACCGGCAGCACTCCCCCGCAGCCCAGAGGCCGCAAGGCCTGGGCCGTGCTGGCCTACCTTGCGCTTCAGCCGGACGGCACCGGACGGTCACGGCTGGCAACGCTGCTGTTCCCCGACGCGGCGGATCCACTCGGTGCGCTGCGCTGGAACCTCTCCGAGCTGCGCCGGACGCTCAGCGGCGTGATGCTCGACGGCGATCCCCTGCGGCTCGCGCTCCAGCCGCCCTGGCGCTGCGACGCCGTCGAACTGGTCGGGTCAGGGACAGTCCCCAGCCCCGACCCGCACAGTCTGAATGGCCAACTGCTGGAGGGTTTGTCCTTCGCCGATTGCCCGGTTTTCGATTCCTGGCTGGCGGACCAGCGCTACCGGCTGGAGAACTGCGCGCAGTCCCTGCTGTACGAGTCGTCGGTGTCCGCCCTGGCTTCGGGCGATCCGCGGGAGGCGGCGGAGCTGGCATCACGGGCGCTCCAGCGGGACCCGTTTCATAGCGACTGCAACGCGGTGCTGGTCCGGGCGCTGGTGGCGATCGGTGAGCACCGGCATGCGCGCGAGCACGTGACCAAGTGCGCCAACCTTTACCGCGACGAACTGGGCCTGCCGTTGCCGCCGGAAATCCGGCGTGCCCTGTCGGGCGCTGCTCCGGAGGCCGACCCGGGGATCCCGGCCACCGTGGCCACCGTCCGGTCCTATCTCGACGCCGGCGGCGCCTCGCTCTCGGCCGGCGCCGTGGACCGGGGGCTGGACCAGCTGCGGCTCGCCGTCGTCCTGGCCCAGCGCACCCCTGACCGGCACCTCCTCGCCGAGTCGCTGGTCAATCTTGCCGGGGCGATGATCCACCAGGCGGGCGGCCGGGGCGCGGAGGTGGCGGACTTCCTGCACCGGGCGCTGTCTGCTGAGGCGCCGTCGGCCGAAGCGCCGGGGGAAAAGTACGACGCCGGGTCCTCCACTGCCGCGGCCGCTTACCGCGAGCTGGGGTACCTATCCGTTCAGCGGGGCGTCCCGGACCGGGCGGCCGGCTGGCTGGAGCGGGCCAGCGCGGCAGCCGCCGGGTTCCCCGACGAGCGGGCACGGGTCCTGGCGATCCAGGGCATGCTGGCATCGGATACCGCCCGCTACGAGGACGCCGTGGATGCCTTGACTGCATCCATTAGGCTGGCGCGGGAAGTGCGGAACCGACGGCAGCTGGCGTTCAGCAGCGCGCTCCTTGGCCGCGTCTGGCTGTTGCGCGGGGAGCTGGAACCGGCAGCCGAGACCCTCGACCACGCCCTGCATTGGATTCTCGCTGAACACTGGACAGCGTTCGAGCCCTTTGTGGCCGGAGTGCGCGGCGAAACGTACCTCGCGGCCGGCGATCTCGAGGCTGCTGCCGAAATGATCGACCGGTCGTGGGTGATGGCGGATCTGGCCGGCGACCATTGCTATATGGCTCTCGCGGCGGGGGCGGAAGCGCGCCTCTTCCTGGCGCACGGTGACCTCGCCGCGGCACAGCACTGGGTCGGCAGGGGGATGGAGCCCAAGCCCTGGTACCTCTGGTATTCGGCCCGGCTGCTGGACGTTGCGGCGGAGGTGGCCATCGCGGCAGGGTCGGAGCGGGCAGCGGGAGTGGTGGATCGGCTGGGGGCGCTTGCGAGCCGGAGCGGCATGCGGGAGTTCGTGGTGCGGGCGCAGTCGCACCGCGCCGTGCTGGGCGACCAGGCCGCAGCCCTGGCCGTTCCCTGGCTGGCGAAAGAGATCGACAGCCCAGCGCTGACGGCGTTCCTGGCGGCCCGCGGCCAGCTCTGACAGCCAAGCCCGCTGGTTGAGCCTGTCCGCTGGTTGAGCCCATCGAAACCGAGCCTCCCGAAACCGAGCCTCCGTGATTTCGGCAGGCCCCAATGGCATCAGTGCTCGTTGAGCAACCCGTGCAGCTGAAGCAGGAACTTTCGGCCCCCGTCGGTCAGCACGGGAGGGTCCGTGAAGCGGCCGCTGGGAACAGTCAGCTGCAGGCATTCCAGGGTCCAGCGGCTGCGGAGATACATGTCTCGGCCAAGGTCCAGCGGAATGGGCGCCCCGGTCCTGGTGCGGAAACCTTCGACGTTGAGGGTGTCGGCAATGATCCGTGCCCGCTCATCCCAACGCGGCGTGGTGCCGTCGAGCAACCACTGCACCAGGAGGCCGTTCACCGTGGCTGTCGCTTCCTCCGGAGGGTTGCCGACGGCGTTGGCGAGGTAATCCCAGAGGGGCTGGCCGCCGTCGGACATTTTGCGACCGGCGGGCGAGAGCAGCAGCCGCCCCTTGGACTTCCGGAGCAGTTTCCAGGCCTGCAGCTGCTCCCGGAGTTGCAGGACGGGCCGAGTCTGGACCTCGCGGTTGGCTTTGCCGGGCCATCTGTCGGCCAGGCCGAGGGCGTCAAAGGTTTCCCTGACGAAGGCTGGTTTCAGGTAGCCGTCCTGGGTCAGCGGCAGCCCATCGGCGGGAACCTGGGACAGGAACCAGTGGACAGCATGGACGACGGCGTCGATCTCGCCGTCCGTGGGCGGCTCGGGCCATAGCTGTAGCGCGAGCTCGTCCAGCCGGGCGTTGAGCGCGCTGGCGTCGAATACGGTCGGCGCGAAGGTTGTGGCGTCCTGGCCGGTGGCGAACTTGTACCAGCCGGCCGTGTCCTCGTATTCCGGGTGCCCGGGATCGCCCAGGACTTCAATGATCCGCCGGTAGCCGTGTGAACCGCCGGAGTCCTCCACCGGGCCGCGGTTGGCGCCGCCTGTGCAATGCAGAGCCTTTTTCGGAAGCTCGGCGGGTCCCATCAACTCGACGGTGTGCGTCCAGGCATCGCCGAAGTCGTACTCGTATTGGAAGTCGGCGGGCCCGGTCCCGTGTGCATCCAGAAGTTCCACAAGCGCGACGCCGGACGCCGGCTCGGCGTAGCTGTCCTCGACCGCTTCGTCCGGGCCAATGACGATGCGACCTTCCCCGCGGAGGTCAGTACAGCGGATCCCGTAGAGGTGCCGGTTTTCCCAGCCGAAGGCGGCCTGAAGGGCGCGGTGGAATTCCGGAACGGTGATGGTCTCCGGGAACTGCAGCCGCCGCCAGATCTCGGGTTCGGTGCCCTCGATGCTGATGCGCAGGTCGAAGGCAGGGACGGCGTCGGTTGGGTGCATGATTGCCATTGTTCCAGAGCGGGGAGGCTTCCACCGAGCGCTCCCCCCTGATTTCGACAGGCTCAATCAGCACAACCGGGTTAACAAAAGCAGGGCCCGTCACGAGGACGGGCCCTGCTCGAAACCTAACGGTCCCGGTTCTCTAGGAAATTAGAGAGCCTGGATGTTGACGGCCTGGGGACCCTTGGGGCCCTGCTCGGTTTCGAAGGAAACCTTCTGGTTCTCTTCGAGGGAGCGGAAGCCGCCGGAGTTGATCGCGGAGTAGTGCGCGAACACGTCCTGCGAGGAGTCATCGGGGGAAATGAAGCCGAAGCCCTTTTCAGCGTTAAACCATTTGACGGTACCAGTAGCCATTATTTTTGTCCTTCGTGAAGGTGGAGGAACTGTCCCGACTTTCGGGTCCTCCGGTGTGGGGTGTTCAAAACCGCTACTTCAGAAGAACGCGGACTTTCGACCGCGCGTACTGCCTGAACTACACAATGCAAACACAACAACGAAATCAACTGTACAGGACAATTTCACGGCTGGGCGACAAAGTTGACGCAACAACCTTTTAAGACCAAGCCGGGGTCCCCGGCTGAAGCCCTACTCCTGCCCGTTTCCGTCCAGCGCGGGACTGTACGCCGTGTACCCGGGCCGCAGGCGGACGGACCCATCGCCGAGCACCGCGATGTCCTCCCACATCACAAAGAAGGATCCGCGGTGCCGCCACCGCAGCAGCTTGGGCAGCGGCCACGGCTGCGTGAGGCTGTTCCGCTCGTAGCCCAGGAACGACGACCAGCTGTGCGGGCTGACCACCAGCCCCAGCAGGCGGGCGTCGGCCATCAGCCGGTGCGGGGCGCCGTCCACCACGAACCGCGCGTCGGCCACGCGCCCCAGCCGCGCGCCGTCGTCGTCGTGCACCGGAGTGCCCAGCAGGTCACCGAGAATCACGGCGGCCTCCGGATCCCGGGATCCGGACGATGATCTTGTCGCGGATCCAGCGCTCCACCCAGTCGGCGTCCAGTCCCTGGCTGCTGACGCCGAGCCGGACCACCACGCCGACGTCGGCAACGTCCGTCCACGGGATCCGGATCAGCCGGGACGACGGCGGCCTGCCGCCGAAAATGCGCGTCCCCAGCACGGGTCCGGTCAGCAGCGCGGTGAGCACCGGCGCCGGCGTTCCCTCGGGAATGTCCGTCCCCAACGGAAGCTCGGGTGCACCCTCGGGGACGCCGAGTTCGAGGTCGTCCACCGTGGTGACGGGAACGCCGTCGCTGTCTAAAACCTGGCGGTCCAGCAGGTGCAGCTGGGCGTCCAGGGTCTGCCCCGCGACGGGAGGAACGGAGGGCATCGGGCGGGACGTTTTCATGCGCCGGCTCCTGTCACGATCATCAGGGGTATGGCCGCCAGTGAGGCCACGAGGATCACCACGAGATAGATCATCGCCGCCACATTCACGCCCCGGCCGTTGACGTGCTTGCCCATGTATTGGGGATCGTTGGCCACGATCAGGATGGGCAGGTACGTCAGCGGCAGCGCCACGGCGGAGAACACCACGGAGTATTCGGTCACCAGCACCGGATCCACGCCCGTGGCCAGCACCGCAAGCCCCACCAGCAGGCAGATGATCATCGACAGGTGGAACCGGGCGGCCTCCGCGGGCTTGCGGAACTTGCCCCAGGACCAGCCGAAGAACTGCGCCAGCGTGTAGCCGCTGGAAAGCGTCGTCTCCAGCGCCGCCCCGAACGTCGCGGCCATAACGCCAATAAGTACGACGGCGAGCCCCAGTTTTCCGGCGCCCGCCGCCACCGGGAGGATCACCTGGGAGAGGGAGGTGACGGCGATCCCGGCAGGGAGAAGCACCACGGCGGCGCACGCGGCGATCGCGACGGACAGCAGCCCGCCGAGCGGGAAGCCCACCAGGACGTTGATCCGGGACTGGATCAGGTCCTTGATCTTCCACCCCTCCTCCACAGCGCCGGAGGAAAAGAAGAACACCTCGTACGGCGTCATGGCGGCGCCGAACAGGGCGATGGCGAAGTACCAGTACGTGGCGCCGGTTTCCTCGGCCGGGATGGCGGGGATGGCCTGGCTGGCCAGGTTGCCCCAGTCCGGCTTGAGCAGGAACAGCGCCACGGCGAAGACGACCAGGGTCAGGCCCAGGAGCCCGGTGACGTTTTCCATGATGGAGAACTTGACCCGCCAGATCACCAGCCATACCGCCACCGCCGCCAGCGGTATCCAGAGCAGGTAATTCACGCTGCTGGCCAGCTGCAGGGCCAGCGCGATGCCGCCGATTTCGGCGGTCACCGTCATCAGATTAATGAGGAAGGATGCGGACAGGTTGGCGAGCCCGGCACGCGGCCCCAGCCTTTCGCGGATCACCTCGAAGGTGGCCCGGCCTGAGGCGGCGGCAACCCGCCCGGACATGTTGGCGAACACGCAGATGCCCACGACGCCGACCAGCACCACCCACACGAGCGACATCCCAAACCGGGACCCGACGACGGCGTTGGTCACGAGGTCGCCGATGTCCACGAAGCCACCGATGGCGGTCAGGATGCCGAGCGCGACGCCGAGGAGGCGCTTCATTTCTTGCCCACCTTGGACGTGAGCTGGGCCAACGCGTCCTCAGCCGCGGCGAGCGCCCGGGCCCCGTCGGAAAGGGACGGGCCGCCGTCGTCGGACGATACGGCGTTCCGCGCCGTGGTGAGGTTGGCGGCCGAGCCGTCCAGAACCTTCAGCGCGTCCTCCCGCACCTGCCGGTCCTCGGGCGAGGTGGGTGAGAGCCGCAGGACGGTGTCGCGGCTGGTCTGGACTTCCTTGAGTGCGTCGTCGAGCGTGGTGGAGGTGGCGGCCTTGGTGAGCTTGCCGCCGGAGTCCAGGCCGACGGCAAGCTTGGCCGTGGCGATGGCGGAGGAGCTGTTCTGCCCGGCCGTGGACACGGTGTCCGTGACGGCCCCGCCGGCGGAGCAGGAGGTGAGGACGGCGAGCGCCCCGAGGCAGGCAACGGCTTGGAGTGCTTGGCGGCCCATCCCCGCTCCGGCTGGCCTGGTCCGCACCTTTCCTCCAGCCTCCGGGCAGGCCCGGCTCGTCCGAAACGCCACTGCATTTAGTTGCCTTGAGCTAGGTATAGCACTACGCGCGGGGAAACTTTAGAGCGCCGCCGGGGGGGAAATTGCGCCACTGTCTAAAACGGTGTCCGAAACGGTGGCCGGGCCGCCGGGCGGGCCGGCTGGAAGCGCTGGCCGGGGGCGCCGGGCGGGCGTATGATCCCGGCATGGAACGGCATGCAGCCGCGCCCATGTCATGCTGCCTGAGCCCTGCTATCCGGAGGTGCACCAATGGAAATGCCCAAACCGACCGAGGCTGACAAGGAACGCTTCCGGGCCGTGGTGCCTGACCATCCCGAGGTGGTCATCAAGCCCATGTTCGGAAACCTGGGCGCCTTCGTCAACGGCAACATGTTCGCCGGGCTGTTCGGGCCCACCATCGGCATCAAGCTTTCCGACGAGGACCGTGAGGCGCTCGAGTCCGGGGAGCGCACGGTTCCCTTCGGTCCGCCCGAGCGTCCGATGGGCGGGTACACCGGCCTGCCGGAGATGTGGAATGAAGAGGGCGACGGCGATGACGCGCGGGCCCGGGCCTGGACGGAGAAGGCGTTCGCGTACGTCGCCAGCCTGCCGCCGAATGCCGCGAAGGAACCCAAACCCAAGGCCGCCAAGAAGTAGCCATGTCCTCCTCTCCGGCCGCCGCGCGGGAAGTCGACACCCTGGTGATCGGGGCGGGGCAGGCCGGACTGGCCACGAGCTGTTGGCTCAGCCGGGCCGGCGTCGAACACCAGCTGCTGGAGCAGCGCACGGAACTGGGCGGCGCATGGCAGGACCGCTGGGACTCGTTCTATTTGAATACGCCGAACTTCGCGTTCCTGCTGCCGGGGATGACGTACAGCGGGCCTGAGCCGGACGCCTTCCTGCCCCGCGACGAGGTGATCGAGCTCTTCCGGGAGTACGCCCGGCGGATCGCCGCGCCGGTGCAGCTGGGGACCGAGGTCACCCGGGTTGCGCGGGCGGATGGCGGGACAGCGGACGGCGGGCCGACAGCGGGCGGCGGGTTCGCCGTCGACACAAACCACGGACGCTGGCTGGCACGGAACGTCGTCCTGGCGAACGGGGCCTACCAGCGGCCGCGGATTCCGCCGTCGGCCGCCAAACTCCCCCGGCACATCGCCCAGCTGCACAGCCATGACTACCGCAACCCGGCGCAGCTGCCCGACGGCGCGGTGCTGGTGGTGGGGACCGGGCAGTCGGGCGGCCAGATCACCGAGGACCTGCTGGGCGCCGGCCGGGAGGTGCACCTGTCCGTGTCGGCCTGCCCCGAGGCGCCCCGGCGTTACCGCGGCCAGGACACGTTTTACTGGCTCCTGCAGGTCAACCTGCACGGGCCGGACTTCGGCATCAACGCCCTGCAGGCGGAGCAGCTCCCGTCGCCCGCCGCGCGCTTCATGTGCAATCCGCTGATCTCCGGCAACGACGGCGGGCACAGCATCCGCCTGCGGGAGCTTGGCCGCAGGGGCGTCCGGCTGCACGGCCACTTTGAGGGAACGGACGACGGCGTACTCACCTTCAGCGACGACCTCGCCGCCCGCATGGCACTGGCGGAGGCGGGATTCGGGCAGCGGATGCAGGTGATGCTTGACGCGTTCATCGCCGCGGCCGGGATCGAGGCGCCTGTTGCTGAAGAAGTGCCGGCGGATGACTGGCAGCCTTTTTCCTCCGGGTCGCGGCTGGACCTCGACGCCGAGGGCATCACGTCCGTCATCTGGAGCACCGGCTACGGGCTGGACTTCGGCTTCCTGGACATCCCCGTGCTCGACGGGTGGAACTACCCGCGCCATGTGCGGGGCGTCACCGAGGTCCCCGGCCTCTACGCCGTGGGTCTCCCCTGGCTCACCCGGCACGCGTCGTCCACGGTGGCGCTGGTGGGGTCGGACGCGGAGTACGTGGTGGGTCACCTCGCCGGGCGGGGAACCTAACAGCAACGCGGGGTCACTTACCGCCCAATTCGAGGCCTCCATTGGGCGCCAACTGACCCCGCGTTGTGGTTCGGTGGGCCTTGATTGCCGGTCGGTCGGCTTCTAAAATAGAAAAACCTACTTTTAGAAGGTGCGTCATGGAAGCAGCACAAACGGGTCCCGCCCGCACGCAGCGGGATGGAGGCTGAGATGGACTGGCAAGGCTGGGCGCTGTTCGGGCTGCTCGCCACCACAGCCCTGACCGCCGTGATGATTGCCTTCCAGATGGCCGGCTGGACCCGGCTCGACCTGCCGCTGGTCCTCGGCAGCCTGGTCACGCCCGATCCGGACAAGGCGCGGATCGCCGGCTTCTTCATCCACCTCGCGGCAGGGCAGGTTTTCGCCCTCGGCTACGCGGCGGTTTTTGCGCTGCTGGGCAGGGCCACGTGGTGGATAGGCGCGCTGCTGGGGCTGCTGCACGTCGCCGTCGCGCTGACCGTCATCCTGCCACTGCTGCCCGGCATCCACCCCAGGATGGCGAGCACCAGGGCCGGACCGGCCAGCCGCGCAGCCCTTGAGCCTCCCGGCCTGCTGGGCCTGAACTACGGAATCCAGACGCCGGCAGTGGCCGTGGCAGCCCACGTGGTCTACGGCTCGCTGCTCGGGCTGCTCCTCACGGCCAGTTGAGGCATCCGCGAAAGAAGGTGAACGCAACATGGCCAACGCACAGTCCCCCGCCCTCGCCGGCTACGGGCTGCTTGGTGACACGCGCACGGCCGCCCTGGTCTCGGCCGACGGCGGCATCGACTGGCTCTGCGCGCCAACCTTCGACGGCGATCCCGTTTTCGGTGCGCTGCTCGGCGGCCCGGAAGCGGGCACGTTCCGGATGGGCCCGTCCCATCCCACCGAACCCCTCGCCCGCCGATACCGGCCGCATACCGCGACGCTTGAGACGGTCTGGCCCACCGACGGCGGCACGCTGACACTCACCGAAGCGATGGTGGCGGAGGTGTCCGGCCGCCTGCTGCCCACGACTCTCCTGGTCCGGCGGCTGGAGGCCGACGGAGCTCCGGCGGAGGCCGCCGTCGTTTTTGACCCGCGCTTCGGCGAACGCCATCTCCTCCCCCGTGTCCGGCAGGGGCGGCACCTGGTCTGCGAATGGGGCGCCCTGGCCATGTCGCTCGGCTGCAGCGGCGGGTTGCGCGTCGAGCCTGGTACGACGACGGCAATCACCGTTGAGCCCGGGCGTCCCGTCGTCATGGTGCTTGCGTTGGCGTACGCCGAACCGCTGATCTGGGTCGATCCCGAGACCGCGTGGGATTTGGTGGAGGCCGACGAGGCACTCTGGCGGGAGTGGGCTTCAGGCATCAGCGACGACGTCCCGTTCCGCGAAGCAGTCCTGCGCAGCCTGCTGACGCTAAAGCTGCTGACCTACTCCCCCTCGGGCGCGCCGGTGGCGGCCCCCACCACGTCCCTGCCCGAGGATCCGGGCGGCATCCGGAACTGGGACTACAGATACGCCTGGCCGCGGGACGCCAGCATCGGCATCGCCGCCTTCCTCGGCCTCGGCAAGGACGCGGAGGCCCTGAACTTCCTGAACTGGCTCCTGCATGCGAGCAGGCTGCAGCGCCCGCGGTTGCCGGCACTGCTGACCCTGACCGGCGGGCATGTCCCCCGCGAGCACACCCTGGAGAACTGGCCGGGCTACGCGGGAAGCGCGCCCGTGCGGATGGGCAACGGGGCCGCTCACCAGCACCAGCTCGACGGCTACGGCTGGGTCATAGACGCGGCGTGGAACCTCGTCCGGCAGGGGCACCGGCTCAATTCCGAGACCTGGCGGGCGATGCGCGGCTTCACGGATCTCGTGGCGCGCCGCTGGCCGGAGCCGGACGCCGGCATCTGGGAAATCCGCGCTGATGCCGCACACCACGTGCACTCCAAGATCATGGCCTGGCTCGCCCTGGACCGGGCCTTGCGCATTGCCGAGACCCACCGCACCAGCGCCCGGCGGCGGCGCCGGTGGGAAAGCGCGCGGGACGCGATCGCCGTCGACATCCGGGCCCGGGGATTCGACTCAGATAGGAACACGTACACGCGCTCGTACGGATCGGGTGACCTTGACTCCGCTCTGCTGATCCTGCCCGTGACCGGCTTCGAGCCGCCGGACTCGCCGCGGTTGCGGGGCACGGTGGATGCGGTGTGGTCGGAGTTGTCGGCCGGCTACCCGTTCCTCTACCGCTACCCGCCTGGGCAGGACGGGCTGCCCGGGGACGAGGGGGCGTTTCTCCCCTGCTCCTTCTGGCTCGCCCAGGCCCTCGCCCTGACGGGAAGGCCAGCAGTGGCCGCCGAGGTGTTCGAGGCTCTTCTGGGCGTCGCCGGTCCATTGGGCCTGTTCAGCGAGGAGATCGATCCCTCCAGCGGGGCCCTGCTCGGAAACTATCCCCAGGCCATGACCCACGCCGCGCTGGTCCAGGCAGCGCTGGCCCTCCGCGACGTCGCTGCGCGGGAATTGACGCCGCTCCCGCAAGCCATGGGCCCGAAGGAAGCTTAGCTCTCCCGTGGCTTGCCCGTCCGGCCCGGCCATGGCGACGGTTCACGTCCCGGGGCCCTGCCACGGGGGCCGCGCTAAGAAATCCCAAGGTCCTGGCGGCAGGGTCGTCGTGGGGACTCAATTAAACACTCGCACCGCGTGCCCTCGGACATGACATTTGCCATCAGGGGGGACCTGATGAGTGTGAAAAAACAGGACCAAAAGAGCGGTTGAAGGGCCGCCGCGCGCTGCGCCGGCGGACCGTGGGGGATAGTGGCTTTGGGCGCGGTGCTGGCGTCAGGGCTGAACGCTCTGCCGCCTGCCGTTGCAGCGTTGCCGGCGGGCGGTCCCGGACTATCGCAGTCGGCAGTCTCGGGCATGCTGCCCGCGGCCCTGCCCGCCGGCCCCGCAGACGTGGGACCGATAGACCCCACCAACGGCTATCCGTACTGGTACGTCGACGGCGGAGACGAAGCCAAGGGGCTGGACCCGGTTCGGCTGGAACGGCATGACCCTCCTGATGGGACCCGGCGACTTCAGCGGCGACGGCAACAACGACCTGGCGGCCCGCGACAAGGCCGGCAACCTGTGGCTCTACGCGGGCAAGGTCGACGGTCACGTGACGCCGAAGAAGCAGATCGGCCGGGGCTGCAACGGGATGAAGAACATCTTCTGATCAGTTCCCCCACCACGCCGAACCAGCTAGAAGGAAGCAGCACCAAAACAGTGGTCCCCGCCCGGTTTTTTCCGGCGGGGACCGCTGTTATTTCCCGGCACCGTTGTGCCAACGCCCCATATGGGTGGATGCGCAGTCCAGGCCGGCAGCGTCTTCAAGATTTTCCCAGCGTGTCCGGCGGACACTAACGTCGTTGCACCTCAGGTCTCTGCATCTCCAAGGGGGAGAAACGGACTCGCGGCTGTCGGTCGCGAGTCCGCTGTATGTCAATACATAGGATCCCAATGTCTGGAGGAGACAATGACGTCTCGCAGGGAAGTACTGAAACTGGGTGTGGTCGGCGCTGCCATGACCGGAGCGTTGGCAGGCAGCGCGGCGGCGGCCACCCCAGTGCCCATAAGTCGGAGTCAGCTTGCACCGAAGAACACCCCAGTCCCTTACAGGGGGGTCTTCCGGCGGCCCCCGGAGCTGGTGCCGTTTCAAAAGGGCTTCGACGGCGGTGACCCGAAGCGACCTTTCGAGCGCTACGCCCTCACCCAGAAGCTGGGACAGGCTCACATGCTGCCGGGCCTCACCACCACAGTGGCGGGGTACAACGGAATCTTCCCGGGCCCCACCATCCGGGCGAAGCAGGGCACCCGGACCGAGGTGCGGATCCGCAACGCGTTCCCGCAGACCGGCCTGGTCCAACCGGGGACATTCAGCACCTCCACGCACCTGCACGGCTCGGCATCGCTGCCCCAGTATGACGGCTATGCCAATGACATCACCCTTCCCGGCTTCTTCAAGAATTACCACTATCCCAACAAGCAGGCAGCCCGCACGCTTTGGTACCACGACCACAAGCACCACATCACTGCCCAGAATGTGTACTCCGGACTGGCCGGGTTCTACCCGCTGACGGACCGTTTTGAGCGGGCGCAGCTGCCCCAAGGGGAGTTCGACGTGCCGCTGATGCTTTCCGACGCACTGTTCCAGTCGGACGGCTCGCTCGGGTACAACGACAACGGCCAAAAGGGGCTGTGGGGTGACGTGATCCTGGTCAACGGGGTGCCCTGGCCCACCATGAAGGTCAAGCCACGCATCTATCGTTTCCGGGTGCTCGACGCATCGATCTCACGCTCCTACCGGCCTACCCTCTCCAACGGTGAACCCGTCCACATCGTTGCCACCGATGCCGGCATGACGCCGGTGGTGCAGGCCGTCTCGTCATGGCGAATGGGCACTGCGGAGCGCACCGAAATCCTGATCGACTTCCGCAAGTACGGGCCCGGGCAGACCGTTGACCTGCGCAACCTCAGCAACAAGAACAACATCGACTTTGCCAACACGGACAAGATCATGCGGTTCCAGGTTGTCGCCGACTCGGGCTCCAGAGCAGGGTCCATCACCGCCATCCCGGCGAGGCTCGACGCCGGCGGCTCACCCGACGCGGCCCGGGGCGGCATCGACACGATGAGCCTGACCCCGCAGATGGCCACGGTGAAGAGGCAGCTCAGGTTCGAGCGGCAGAACGGCCAATGGGCCATCAACGGGGTCCTGTGGGACGACGTCGAAAGGTCCGGGTTCACCAAATTGTTCGGCAACCCGCAGCCCTTCGCCGTCGAGCAGTGGACCATCATCAACAAATCCGGCGGATGGTTCCACCCGGTACACATCCACCTGATCGACGCCAAAATCATCGCCCGCAACACCAACGGCGGCAAACCGTTCGCCTGGGAGCTCGGCCCCAAGGACGTCTTCTACGCCGGCGAGAACGAGTCCATCACCACGCTGATGCAGTTCGACGCCACGGCACAGGAGGGAGGGCGGTACATGATCCACTGCCACAACCTGGTGCACGAGGACCACGACATGATGTTTCAGTATGCAGTGGCTAATCTGCGGACCAACGATCCCATCACCGCCGACCCACCCAAGCATGACCCGCTGCCCGCGAACGCCTTCCCGCCCGTGTACCGGCCACTGTTCCCGCCGGGGACCTGAGATGGATCCATGACCGGAGCCCCGAGTTTTTGGACAGATATCGCGAGGTGCATCGTGCCAAGCATGGATTATCTGCACAAAAACTCGGGGTGGGAGGTCGCGGGGAGCCGATGATGGAGCCCGCCCAAACCGGGCCCGCAGACAACGTCAGTCCCGGGCTTTAGAATGAGCGTTCACAGGCAGGTGCGCGGGTGCTCCTGCTTGGTTCGTGGACGGTGAAGAGCCGCCCTGGACGGACCATGAACGGGGATGACTGATCATGAGTGACGGCGCATTTGACTCAGGACCAGGACCCCGCGCCGTCCCGCCGCGAAGGCCCGCGAATCCTCCGCGCATCGGAAAACCGAAGGAAAGTTCGACGGCGGCCAACGGGCCGCCTGCCCCGCCCACCATGCGGGTGGCGAGCAGGGAGGAAAGTCCCGCGCCGGCGCTCGACAACTATGCAGAGTTCGTCGCACGGCTGGACGTGGCGGCGGGCAACCTCACTCCCCGGCGGGATGCCCTCACCACGGCCCTTGGCGCTGCGGAACTGCTCTTCACGCAGAACCAGGCAGGGCTCGAGCTGTGGGGTCAGCGCCTCTCGCTCATCAGTCAGCTCCTGGCCCGGCACAGCGGAAGCCATGAGGCGCGAAGATACAACACTCTGCGGGAACTGCATGACGTTGCAGCCAAGATGGAGCGGATGTTCACCAGCCGCACGCAGCGAGTCCAGGACGTCTGCCGCTCGATCCGGGCGCGCCGGGACCGGATCAACACGTCGCTGTTTGAGCTGGAGAAGAACAGAGTCAAACTGACGTCGTCCCGGATGCTCGCGCTGGAGCGGGAAAATCTCCGGAAAGTGGCCGATGATCTTTCCCTCTCCCCGGAGGGCGTCAGCCTCGGTTTCCCGGATGCGGGCCTTCGGGAAAGTCTTCGGGAAGCGCGGGAAGCAATCATTCTGGCCGAGGCCCTGCTGGAAGTGAAAGGGAACTGATCATGCCATCTCCACGGACCGAGTCCCGGGAAGTCTGCAGCTTCACCTCCAAGCAATGGAGCGGCAGGCCGGCCGACGGCGCAGGCGCCACATTCGGCGGGTTTTCCGTCATCGGCTTCGTCCTCTGCCTGCTCCTGATGACCTTCACACCTGCCCTGAGGGATGTCGGCGCCACAATGCTGTTCGTCGCAGTATTCGCTTCAGCGTTTACCGTCCTGGCCATCCTGGGCAAGAATTCGAGTGAGCGGGCGTTCCTGCAGCGGATCACCGGCACTGTCAACGACGTGATTCTTGAACTGACGGCGGACCGGACCAGCCAGCTCTCGCCGGAGGGGCTCCGCTCACTTCTCGTCGAAGGGGGGAGCCTCCCGCTGCTGGTGAACGGGGTGTCCGGCCTGCACCTGAAGGTCGTCCCGCTGCCCTCGCCGAAGCCGCGGCAGAACGCCGAGCCGAAAGCCGATGCAGTCACCACGACGCGGATCGTTATCGCGGCCACGCCACCGGATTACGGCATACGCAGCTTCGACCGACTGCTGGAGACGGCGACCACCGACCCCGGATTCAATTCGGCCACGGCGTAGCACAGGTGCTATGCAGCCACGGAGGCAATCATCCCTTTGTCCTGGCTTGGACCAAGTTGGCGAAGGGCAGCTTTCCGTAAATGCTGACGAACTCCGCGTGGTACGCGGCTTCGGCATGATTCACTTCCTCTGCTGCCAGCTCCTTCCACGCAATGACCAGCGATTGGGAGTCGGCGAGTTGCCAAATGAGCCGGCCGTCCCAATGGCCGACGGGCTTCCCCCGGCCGAAGTCAGTGAACTCTTGAATATGCTTTCGCAGTCCGCGGTTGCCGGTGCTTCCTGGGCCGGCTTTTCCGATGTAGAGGACATCCGCGTTCTCGATCCACTCCGCTTCCAATGCGGGTTGGGGCAGGGATGGATCCCGCTTCTTGAATCGGGCTCCCAAGCTCTTCGCAAGGAACACGCGCTCGAAGCCCTCGGGTCTAAGCACTGCGTAGATTCCGGGGGCCCGTGGAACCCTGTTGATATCCAGCTGACCAAGTGATCTGAATCCGGTGAACCCGTCGGCTTCCAGCGTCTGCCTGTTGAACTGCAATGAAATGTTCCTTATGTTCGGATGTCATGAAGGTCGCCGCAACGGTCCCTGTAGCTACTCAGGGAAAATCATAGATTCTTTGGACGGTAATCCGGCGGGCTGAGACCTTCAACGGATCCTGGGTTGCACGTGGCCGCAACTTATAGTTTCAGACGATACCGTATCGGATGAGCGGGCCGCTGGTAATGTGTCCCTATGGCCGCCGACGTTCCTCACAAAACCACCACTTCGCGCGCGACTGACCGGCCCGGGGATACCTCGCCATTCGCTCTCGGCCTGCTGCTGCGCCGGGCGCACTGGCGTGCGGCCGCGGTGATGGCGGAGGCGCTGGGACCGCTCGGTATCGAGTTGCGGCATTTCGCCGTGCTGATCGTTCTGGTCAACCGCGGGTCCACGGTGCAACGAGACCTGGCGACGGCGACAGGGTCGGACAAGGCCGGAATCATGCGGGTCGTGGACGACCTGGAGCGCATGGGGCTGGCCCTACGGAAGACCGTTCCGGGGGACCGGCGGGTGCGGGCTGTGGAGATCACACCTCGGGGTGTCGAGCTTTTCGATGCCGCCCATGTGGCGGCGGAGCCGCTGGCCAAGCGACTGGTTGCCGAACTGGCGCCCGGCGAGCCCGAGCAGCTGACGGATCTGCTGACCCGGTTCGCCCATCCTGCAGACGACGGCGCATAGGCGCGCCCACGCGCACCGGTTGCCTGCCACGCCGGAGGGCTTCGTCTCATGCGGCTTCCACTGCCAACGCGCGTTGAGCGCTGCGGCCATCGTTGCTACGCGTCGGCCCTGGTTACATCCGCCTGTCGGGGCTTCGTCGTCAACAGGTTCCGAGTTATTCGCGCGGCTGCCGCACCGCGTATCTGATCGGCGCTGCGAACTTCACCATCACCCGCATCTCCCATCGTCTGATGCGCCCTCCGCCGACCGGCCGAACTTCTTAGGTTTAGCCGAACTTCTTAGGTTTAACTGCTTGAGGCACGGAAACCAAGGGCTTGATCCAATGATTGCACACGATATTGTATCGAGTGATACCATCTTGGATGTAACGAATTAAGCCCTTGAGCAGATGGAGGTGGGCGAATGATGGACGTCTATGAGGCGGCCACGAGCCGGCGGGCTGTGCGCGGATTCACTGACCGGCCCGTCCCGAGGGAGACACTGGAGCGCGTGCTCTCTGCCGCAGCCTGGGCGCCGTCCGGATCAAACATCCAGCCGTGGCACACCTACGTGTTGACCGGTGGGCCGCTGGCAGAGCTCAAGGAGCGCGCCGCCGAGCGGGTGGCCACAGGTGACCCCTGGGATGAGCCGGAGTACGAGATGTACCCGCCCGAACTGAAGTCCCGCTACCGTGAGCGCCGATCCGCCTTCGGCGAGCAGCGCTACGGAGCACTCGGCATTCCGCGCGAGGACATAGAGGCGCGCCAGAGGGCCGCTGCCGCGAACTGGGACTGCTTCGGTGCACCCGCTGCCCTGTTCTGCTACCTCCACCGCGACATGGGCCGGCCTCAATGGTCCGACGTTGGCATGTATCTGCAGACCGTCATGATGGTACTCCGCGCCGAAGGGCTGCACAGCTGCACGCAGATGGCATGGGCGAAGTACCACAAGACCGTCGCGGAGGTCCTTTCGCCCCCGGACGATCTGATCCTCTTCACAGGCATGTCGATCGGGTTCGAAGACGTCACGGTAGCTGACGCCCGCATAGGCCGGGCGCCGCTCGACGAGACGGTCACGTTCGTCGATGATGGTCTCTAACGCGGCCATTCCCAGCCGGTCAAGGCGCCGTTCCTGCCGCGCCCCAATAGCGGCTCATATGTCATATTGCGCACGAAAACCCCAACGAAAGGCATGTCATGAAGATCGCAGTCATCGGCGGTACCGGGCTGATCGGGTCCCAGGTCGTCAAGAACCTGAACGCCGCCGGACACCAGGCGGTACCGCACTCACAGTCCACCGGCGTCGACGTCATCAGCGGCCAGGGACTGGACGAGGCGGTGGCGGGAGCCGACGTCGTCGTTAACCTAACAAACTCCCCGACCTTCGACGAAGCCTCCCCAGCCTTCTTCCAGACCTCGATGGACAACCTTCTGGCCTCGGCCCGGAAGGGCGGCGTCGGCCACTTCGTCATCCTCTCTATCGTCGGCACGGACCAAGTGCCGGAGCTGGACTACTACCGGGCCAAGGCGCTCCAGGAGGACATCCTCGCAGCCGGGCCCATCCCCTACTCCATCGTCCGGGCGACGCAGTTCATGGAGTTCATGGACGCCGTCCTGTCCTGGACCGCCGACGGCGACACCGTCCGGTTGCCCGCCACACCGATCCAGCCGATCGCCTCCAAGGACGTTGCCAATGCGGTGGCGGAGGTCGCCGCGGGGGCCCCACTCAATGGCATTCGCAACATCGCCGGCCCCGAGATCTTCACCCTGGACGAACTGGGCCGGATCACCCTGTCCCGCAAGGGCGACAACCGGACCATCGTCACCGACCCCACCGCCGGCATGTTCGCCGTCATCAAGGGCGACGTCCTCACCGACAAGGACGCCCGCCTCGCCCCCACCCGCTACACCGACTGGCTCTCCTGACGCGTCTCAAGGCCCTCACACCCGTCGACGCGGCACGGTCACGACCAACCTTGCAGAACCCACGTGCTGGCCCCTGTGCTGCGGGCACTGGTGTCCGTTGCCGCGCAGGCGTACCGTCTGTTTGAGCAGGCGATCGCCGGAGGATCCGCTCGGCGCTGTCCGGTGTTGAGCCGTTGAAGTCGATCCTTTGAAGGAGCAGGGATGGCTGGATGGAATGCAGACACTGCTGCAGGTTCGCCGGGGGCGGGCTCGGTCACCTTGGTGGAGGGCTCGTCATTTTGCATCTCCGCGGCTAACGGCGATATCCGCCCGGAGTACCCGCATGGAGTTTTCGTGGAGGACACCCGCATCCTGTCCCGCTGGGATGCGCTCGTTAACGGCGCACCGTTGGAGGCGCTGGGGGCGAAGTCTAAGGAACCGTACCGGGCCCTGTTTGTCGGCCGCGTCCCGCGCCCGGACGGGCATGCGGACAGCCCCCTGATCGTTGAACGCCTCCGCGAGGTAGATGCCGGCCTCCTGGAGCAGATCACTGTCCTGAACTACTCGCCGGTCGCGGCCGAGTGCGTGGTCACCCTCCAAATCGAGGCGGACTTCGCCGACCTTTTCGAGGTGAAGGAGGCGCGCATCCAGCGGCGCTGGGATGAGTCCCGTGAAGTGAAAGGGGACTCACTAACCATCCGGGCCGCCTGGCAGGAGGTGCGGAAGGGTGTTGTGGTGTCAGCCGACGGCGCGGACATCACCCCGGAGGATGTCACCTACCGCATCACCGTGCCGCCGCACGGACAATGGAGCACCACGGTCAGCGTGGTGCCGCTCGCCGACGAGAGCACTGCCGTGGCTCGGTTCGTTCGGCCGAACGCGGGAGAAACGTCGCGTCGCGACCGGCGCCGCCAGGAATGGGTGTCCAAAATTCCGGTGCTGCACATCGGCAACCGCTCGATCGAGCGGACGCTTCGGCGCAGCTACGACGACCTTGGCGCCCTTCGCATTGAAGATCCTGACCACCCGGACCGGATCGTGGTGGCCGCCGGCGCCCCCTGGTTCATGGCCCTGTTCGGACGCGACTCGCTCTGGGCATCCCTCATGGCACTTCCGGTGGACCCGTCCCTGGCCTTCGGCACCATCCAGACCCTCGCAGACCGTCAGGGCCGTGTGGTGGATTTAATGAGCGAGGAGGAACCGGGCAAGATCCTGCACGAGGTCCGGTTCGACGTCTCCAGCGGTCTGGCGCTGGGCGGCAAGTCCGCCTACTTCGGCAGCGTCGATGCCACCCCGCTGTTCGTGGCTCTGTTCGGTGAAGTCAGCCGCTGGGGTTTCGGCGCCGAAACCATCTCAGCCCTTCTGCCACACGTTGACCGGGCGCTGGACTGGATCCGTGACTACGGCGACAAGGACGGAGACGGCTTTGTCGAGTATGCACGGCTCAACGACCGCGGGTTGATTAATCAGGGCTGGAAGGACTCCTGGGATGGCATCAACTTTGCCGACGGGACCCTAGCCGAGCCGCCCATCGCCTTGTGCGAGGTGCAGGCCTACGTCTACAGCGCGTACATGGCGCGGTCTTGGATAGCCTACGACGCCGGCGACACGGCTCTGTCGGCCGAGTACCGGGACCGTGGGGCACAGCTAAAGAGACAGTTCAACGAACAGTTCTGGCTGCCCGACCGCGGCTACTACGCCGTCGCCCTGGACGGCCGCAAACGGCCAGTGGATGCCTGCGCTTCCAACATGGGGCAATGCCTGTTGTTCGGCATCATCGACGAGGACAAGGCCCCACTGGTGGCCGAACGGCTCATGTCCCCGGAAATGTTCAGCGGCTGGGGCGTCCGAACCTTGGCAAGCGACATGGGCGCCTACAACCCCGCAAGCTACCACAACGGATCAGTGTGGCCCCATGACAATGCGATCATCATGGCCGGCCTACTGCGCTACGGCTTCGTCGAGCAGGCCCAGCGTATTTCCACAGCCCTGCTTGAAGCGGCCGAGTACTCGGAAGGACGGTTGCCGGAGTTGTTCTGCGGCTTCAGCCGCGAGCACTTCGACGAACCCATCCCCTATCCCACAGCGTGCTCGCCGCAAGCCTGGGCCGCCACCACACCGATCATGCTGGTGAAGGGCCTGATGGGATACTACGCCGACGTTGCCCGCGGCGGCCTATGGCTGGATCCCGTTCTCCCGAAATCCTACGGCGACGTGAACATCACCAACGCGCCCATGGCAAACAGCCGGATCACCATAGACATCTCCGATTCCGTCGCTACCGTCCAGGGGCTGCCCGAGGGCATGCTGTTCCACCACGGAATCCGGCCCTGGGCGTCTGACCTGGCGGAAAAGGCGAACCTCGCAGGTGTGCGGCATCGCCCCGAGGTTCCTGGCTAAATGTGTGATTGCCTCTGGAACAGCGCAGCGGTTCCTGCCCCGAGGATCCGGCTCCCCGACAACCACAGGCGGCCTTCTATCCGCCGGCTGCATATCCGCTCTCGAGGCGTGTCCTCCGCGGGCCGCGTTCTAGAGCAGGTCGTGTAGATCCAGTAAAACAGCCCCTAACAACGCGAACGGTCATTCCATACGGACGGCCATGGCGGCACTCGGAAACGAGATCAGATACTTGGTCATTGCGTCGACTCCTTCTTCGCAGCACGTGGATGGCGTTCATCCTCGCCGATGCCATCGTGCCGTGCAAGGATCCCGGCCGTCCCGCGGATGCCGGTGCCCGCTCACGGATCCGCAGTGGACTGACCCCGTATACAGGGTCCAGGGTCGATGCCATGCTGATCGCACTTGGGCCGTGGTCTAACAGGGGGTAGCGGAATGCAATGGAGCAAGTTGATACCGGGAAATTCGTGGCCGCATGACATGGTCATTCGGGTTAACGATGACCCGCACCACCTGACTCTCCTGCTATTTGTTCGGGAGGCGTGGACTATTGCTGGTGACGCCAACATCCCGCCCCTGGATCCTGCACCCAACTGTGGTGATTCTCGGATGCCTCAATCAGCAGATGCCGCTACGTGGGGCAAACGCTGGAAAGCGGCTTGGGAGCAAGCCTGGAGCTGGTACGAGATCGAAGACCCGACGCACCACCCCACCCCCACAGAAATGCGGGAAGCCGCGGAAGCCCCGGGCGAGTTCAGCCCCTTCATTCCGCCCTTTTGGACCCAGCAGTATGAATGGGAAGGCCTGGATCGTGACGCCTACCAGGCCTGGGACCAAGGCCTTGTCCCTAAATTTCCGCATGCCACTGAACGTCAAAGTCTTCAGGAACTCGTCCCCGCGTGGAAGAGCGGAATCGATACGGTCATTGTTCTGCCGTACCGCGGGTACTTTGCGCAACGTCTGAGCCACCGACACCTCGTGGTGTCCGCTGACGTCAGGAACAACCCCGAGCACTACAGCAGGGCATTGAGAGAGAGCACACCGCAATGACGGTCCCGTCCAGCAGATCCAGGCAAAGCCGGGTGCTCCCCTGACCAGCAGGTGCAAGGGGACCGGGTAAGCCGGGACACGCCCTACTGGACTACCGACTCGGGCGTCTGTTCACCAACCCGGGGATCTGCCTGGCGGTGGACAATCAGCCATTCGTTGCCCTCCCGCCGGTAGATGTTCGTCGTGCGGAGGGCCACGTCGTCCAGATCGGCCCGTCCCGCAACGCGAACCCTGAACCGCTCGATCAGCACCACGTAGGCAAGGTCACCAACGACGGCGGTGGCCTGGTTTTCCATGGACACCACCTCACCGTCACGGTAAATCGCCGCTGCCTTGGCGATGCTTGCCGCGACGTCGTCCCACCCCCGGGAAACGCCGCCGAAAGGATTGGCCAGCGTGACCTCGTCGTTCTTGGCGAACAGCGCCTGACAGGGCGCAGGATCCCCCTTCAGGATTTCGGCAAGCCCGGAGCGCAGACGCTCCACCACGCCATCAAAGTTTGAATCAACCATCACCCTCACCATCCCCACGGGCCGCGCCATCTGGCGCTGAGCCCAGTATGCGCCCCACGGTCCCGGATAGCGCCTCCTCGTTGGTGGGCTTTTCGGCTCACCTCTACTGCAACGCGGGGTCACTTAGCGCCTAATGAGGGGCCTTAATTGGGCGGTAAGTGACCCCGCGTTGCTTCTTCGGATGGCGCGGCGACCTTTAGAGTGAACTGACGGGAAATGAGCCGCGGAACACCGAGGGACCGGATGGATTACTACGCAATCAACGCGCTGCGTGAGAACCATGCAGGCTGGTCCCTGCTGCGCGCCCAGAACGCCCCGCTCGCCGTCTCGTTCTTCATGGCGGCCTTCACCGGGCCCAACCAAAGAAACCTCGGCCGGCAGCAGCTCATCGACAGCCTCGACGACGTGCTCTTCGGCCTGCGGGATGCCTACGGCGAGGACAAGTTCCCCCGCCAGGCAGCCGAGTACCTGGACGACTGGGCCGCCCCCGAAAGAGCCTGGCTGCGGAAGTACTACATCCAGGGCCAGGACGAGCCGCGCTACGACCTCACCGCAGCGGCCGAGGACGTGGTCCGCTGGGTGGAAAGCCTGCGCGGGCGGGACTTCGTGGCCACCCAGTCGCGGCTCACCAGCATCTTCGCCGTCCTCGAGCGCCTGGTACAGCAGTCGGAAACGGACCCGGAAAAACGGCTCGAGGAACTCCAAAAACAGAGAGACAGCATCGACGCCGAGATGCAGCGCATCCGTGACGGCAACATCCGCGTCATGACGGCGCCCGAGGCCCTGGACCATTTCCAGCAGCTGCAGGCCCTGGCCAAAGATCTGCTGAGCGACTTCCGCGAGGTCGAACAGAACTTCCGCAAGCTGGACCGCCAGGTCCGCGAGCAGATCGCCACGTGGGACGGCACCCAGGGCGAGCTGCTGGAATCGATCTTCGCCAACCAGCAGGACATCAGCAGCTCCCTGCAGGGCCGGACGTTCCAGGGCTTCTGGGACTACCTCATGTCGCCGGAGTCGCGGAGGAAACTGCAGGAACTCCTCCAGCGCGCCACCCAGATCGAGGCCCTGGCGCAAACCGACAACCTCCACACCGTCACCAACCTGCACCAGGACTGGCTGCCCGCCGTCGAGCAGACCCAGGGCACCGTCCGCCAGCTGTCCCAGCAGATGCGCCGGCTGCTCGATGACAAGGTGTTCCTGGAGAACAAGCGCATCATGCAGCTCATCCGCAGCGTCGAATCCGGCGCCCTCGCAACAAGGGAACAGCCCCCAACAGGGGACTTCATCGCCATCGCCGCACCAACGGTGGACATCACCCTCCCGTTCGAACGCCCACTGTATGAGCCGAGCCGACGGGTCATGGTGGAGGACCAGATCGAAACCGCCGACGACGCCGACGTGGACGCCGGCGCCCTCTTCAGCCAGTTCCACGTGGACAAGGAACGCCTCAGGGCGAACATCGACGCCGTCCTGGCAGAAGGGGCGGAGCAGGCCACCCTGGCCGATGTCACAAAGAAGCACCCCGTCGAACAGGGGCTCGCGGAGATCGTGGCCTACTACCAGCTGGCCACGGAGTCGGACTGGGCCATCATCAACCCGGACGCCGAGCAGCGAATAGCGTGGCAACTGGAAGACGGCAGCATCCGCGAAGCCACCCTCGAACAGATCATCTTCGGAAGGCCCGCATGAATCCGGCAGCGAATTCCCCAGCCACCACGGAAACGGAAAGCCGCACGCCCGAGGAACTTCCCGGCGTCGTCACCCGCCTCTTCAAAGGCGTGCTGTACGCCGAGGGGGACGAGAAGCTCTGGCAGTCGCTGCTGGGCCTGTCCTCCCAGGTCCGCGACTACGTTTCCGTGCTGGGGCTGGACCTGATCCTGGACGAGTCCGAGGGCTACGCGTTCCTGAAGTCGCGCGAGGACCCGGACGGCACGCTCCCCCGGCTGATCCCGCGGCGCCAGCTGACCTTCAACGTCAGCCTGCTGCTGGCCCTCCTGCGCGGCCGCATGCTGGAGTTCGACACCAACAGCAGCGAGCTCCGGCTCATCATGACCGAGCAGGACATTGCGGACATGGTGGCCGTCTTCCTGCCCGAGTCCAGCAACGAGGCCCGGATCATGGACCGGCTCGCCACCGACATCAGGAAGGTGGTGGACCTCGGCTTCCTGCGCAAACTCCGCGGCCAGCCCGGCACGTACGAGGTGGCCCGCATCCTCAAGGCGTTCGTGGACGCCCAGTGGCTGGAGGAGTTCGACGCGCGGCTGGCGGACTACCGTGCGACGCTCACCGGAGCCGGGGCTACCAAAGCTGCTGAGGAGGACAGCAAGTGACAGCCGAACTGCAGGACACCCTGTTCAGCCTGGAGGAAAAGACGGACGACGGCGGGACTCCCCCGGGCTTCCGGCTGCACCGTCTGGAGCTGCTCAACTGGGGCACGTTCCACCAGGGCGTGCGTACGTTCCGGCTGGACGGCGCCAACAGCCTGCTCACCGGCGACATCGGCTCGGGCAAGTCGACGGTGGTGGACGCGATCACCACGCTGCTGCTGCCCGCCAACAAGATCGAGTACAACAAGGCGGCCGGCGCGCAGAAGAAGGAACGCTCGCTGATGTCGTACGTGCGCGGCTTCCACAAGAGCACGCGCAGCACCGGCGGCGAGTACTCTAAGCCCGTGGCGCTGCGCAGCACAGGCGCGCTGACCGTGGTGCTCGCCGTCTTCCACAATGCGGTGCTGGGCAAGTCGGTCACGCTGGCCATCACGCTCTGGGCCACGCAGGAGGCGGGCCAGCCCAGCCGCTTCTACTCGCTCGCCGAGGCGGACCAGTCCATCGCGGCCGACTTCTCCAACTTCGGCCAGGACCCCGCCAAGCTGAAGAAGAAGCTCCGCGCTGCGGGCGCCGCCGTCCACGACACCTTCGATCCCTACGCCGCGGCCTTCAAGCGGCAGTTCGGCATCAGCGGCAACCAGGCCATGGAGCTGTTCCACCGCACGGTGTCCATGAAGCAGGTGGAGAACATCACCTCCTTCGTGCGGACCAACATGCTGGAGGAGGACAACGTCGGCGAGCGCATCGGCAACCTCATCCACCACTTCGACGACCTGAAAAAGGCCCACGACGCCGTGCTCCGGGCCAAGGACCAGATCGCCCTGCTGACGCCCATCACGGAGGGCGCTGCCCAGCACGCGAAGCTGAGCCGCGAGGACGAGCTGGCCCGGCAGCAGCGCGACCAGCTGCACCCCTGGTTCACGGACCGGAAGCTGCAGCTGAGCCTCGAGCACCAGAGCGAACTGGAGCGCACCGGCGAGCGGCTGCAGGAAGACAGCACCAAGCTGCGCACGGAAGTCGCCGGGAAGAAGCACGAGCTGGACGCGATCAAGGAGGACATTAGAACCAACGGAGGCGGCCGGCTGGCGGCCATCGACGCCGACATCGCCAGGCTCGTCGTCGAATCAAGGACCCAGCGGCAGCGCTTCGACACTTACGCGGAGGCCGCGAAGGACCTGGGGCTGCGGCCGCCCGAGGACCGGGTGCTCTTCGACGGCAACCGGGCAAGGCTCGGCGACGTCGAAACGCAGCTCGGCGAACAGTCCGATGAGCTGCAGGATGCGCGGACACAGCTGACCATCACCCGCACCGAACTCAACGCGCGGCTGACCGAGATCGGCAACGAACTGCGCAGCCTGCAGTCCCGCCCCAACCTGCTGCCAATCGCCCAACTGGAGCTCCGCCGTCGGCTGTGCGACGGAACGGGCATCGCGGAAGCGGCGCTGCCGTATGCCGGCGAACTGCTGCGGGTCCGCGACGGCGAGGGCGCCTGGGAGGGTGCGGCCGAACGCACCCTGCACGGCTTCGCGCTGTCCCTGCTGGTGCCGGCCGAACACTACGCGGCCGTGAGCAGCTGGGTGGATGCCAACAACCTGAAAGGCCGGCTGGTCTACCTGCGGATCAGCGAATCCCCCGCGGCCAGGGCGGCAGGCGAAGGGACGCTGGCCGCGAAGATCGCCATCAAGCCGGGCACGCTGTTCCGCAACTTCCTGCTGGACGAGCTCGCCACCCGGTTCGACCATTACTGCTGCGACACCCTCGAGGACTTCCGCCGCTACCCCAAGGCGCTCACCGTCAACGGGCAGCTCAAGGGCGGCCGCGGCCGGCACGAGAAGGACGACCGGCGCGAGCTCACGGACCGCCGCAACTATGTGCTCGGCTGGGACAACCACGACAAGATCGGCCGCTTCCTCGCCGAGCAGGACGAGGTCAGGGGCCAGTTGAAGGTCACTGAAGCGCAACTGGCCAAGGTGAACCAGAACCTCGGCGCGCTGGGCCGGCAGAACCAGCAGTTGGGCACGGTCCGTTCGGTGGCGGACTTCGGCGAGATCAGCTGGCAACTCACGGCCCGGCGGATCGAGGAGCTCAAGGCCGAGAAGGTTGAGCTGGAGACGGCCAGCGACGTGCTGAAGCAACTGACCGCCAAGGAATCCGCCGTCACCAACCAGCTAGAGCGGCTGGAGGAACGGGCCGGCAAGCTGCGCGAGCGGCTGGGCGCCAACGAGAAGGACGCCCGGGACATCGCCGAGGCGATTGAGGAATGCCGCGGCATTCTCGCCGAGACTCCCCTGACGGACGACGGCGCGGTGCTGGCCGCCGTCGAACATCTCACCGAAGCGGCGCTCCGGGACAAGACGCTGACGTACAAGAACACCGGCACGGCGGAAAGCGCCGTCCGGTCGGGGCTGACGGACACCATAGACGCGCTGTCCAAGCGGATCGCCCGGGCGGCGGAGGGCACCGTCCGGCTGATGGCGGACTTCCGCAACAGGTACCCGAACGAAACCACGGACATCGACGCCGCGCTGGAGGCCGCCCCGGACTACAACCGGCTGCTGGAGCAGCTGGTCAGCAACGACCTCCCGCGGTTCGAGGCGCACTTCAAGGAGTCACTGAACCAGAACACCATCCACGAGGTGGTGGCGTTCAACGCGTTCCTGGACAGCCGGCGGCAGGACATCGTGAACCGGATCGGCGAGATCAACCAGTCGCTGGCCGGGATCGAGTACAACCCGGGCCGGCACATCCAGCTGGAGCACCAGAACACGTCGGACCAGGACGTGCGCGAGTTCGGCGTGGATCTGCGGGCGTGCTCGGAGGGGACCATCGGCGACGAGGACCAGTACTCGGAGCAGAAGTACCTGCAGGTGGAGCGGCTGATCGAGCGCTTCCGCGGCCGCGAGGGACTGACCACGCTGGACGAGCGGTGGACAGCGAAGGTCACGGACGTGCGGAACTGGTTCACGTTCTCGGCGTCGGAGAAGTGGACCGAGACCGGTGAGGAGTTCGAGCACTTCACGGACTCGGGCGGCAAGTCAGGCGGCCAGAAGGAGAAGCTGGCGTACACCATCCTCGCGGCGGCGCTGGCGTTCCAGTTCGGGCTGGGGTCTGGAAACAACGCTTCCAACAATGCGAAAAGCGGCCGGAGTTTCCGGTTCGTGGTGATCGACGAGGCGTTCGGCCGCGGGTCCGACGAGTCTGCCCGGTACGGGCTGCAGCTGTTCCAGCGGATGAAGCTGCAGCTGCTGATCGTCACGCCGCTGCAGAAGATCCACGTGATCGAGCCGTTCGTCTCGCACGTGGGTTTCGTGGCGAACACCAACGGCGACGACTCGCAGCTGCGCAACATGACCATCCAGGAATACCGGGACGAACGGGACCGGCGTGCCGGCTGAGTCCTGGACCACGGTGGCGGGGCTGCGGGCGCAGTCACTGAGGGCGTGGAACAGCGGTGCGCTGCTGCGCGAGCTGCTGGAACCGTCGGGCGCGTATCCGCGCCGCCGTCCACTGAAACGTCCGACGGCGGCAGCCCTGTTGAGCGATTACGCTGCGGCCCAGCGGTGGGCGGCTGAGCTGTTCGCCGGGGCGGGCCCATACACGTTGGAAACCGTTGACGTGGGGCGCCGAACAGTGGGCTCCAACCGGATTCCGGCCGCGGTGGTGTTCACCACCGTGGAGGACGAGATCGGGTTTGTGGGCAAGTCCCGGGAGGCGGCGCGGTTCCGGGAGCTGACTGCTGGTCTTGGCGAGCTGGATCCGCTGTTCGGCGCTTGGGCGGCACGGCGGCCGCTGAAGCTGCTCGAGCTGGACGACGACGTTCTCTCGGCTGCGAGGGTGGCGTTGTGGCTTCGGGACAATCCTGCGCCGGGAATCTACGTCCGGCAGCTGGGACTGCCTGGCGTGCACACGAAGTTCATTGAGCGCCACCGGCAGGTCATTGATCAGCTGCTCGCCGCTATCACTGCACCCGGTTCCGATTCCGATGTTGGTGAGCTCTTCGCCGAAGCCGCAGGTTCCGCGGAAGCCCCCGTCGAAGCTGCCGAGCCGGACGTTGCCCTGGATGACGGTGCGGGCCGTACTCCGGCGGCGCGCTTTGCCCGCCGACACGGTTTCCTGCATCCGCCTGAGCTCGTCCGGTTTCGTATCCTCGACCCTGAAATTCCTAGTCTTGGCGACGCCCGGGACATCACAGTCACCGCTGAAGCGTTCAGCAGCATGCAGTTGCCAGTGCACACTGTGGTTGCGACGGAGAACCAGGTTAACTTTCTCGCGCTGCCGGAGCGTCCAGGAACGCTGGCGCTATATGGGGCCGGCTATGGCTTCTCTTCCCTGCGGGACGCAAGCTGGCTCCTCCAGTGCGAGGTCCTCTACTGGGGCGACATCGACACCCACGGTTTCCGGATCCTGGACCAGCTCCGCGCAGTGCACCCCAACGTGGAAAGTGTGCTGATGGACGAAGAAACGCTGCTCGCCCACCGCGATGCCTGGGGACAGGAGCCGTCGCCGTCCAGGGCTGCCCTGACCAGACTCACTGCAGACGAGTCCGCGCTTTACGAAGCGCTGGGCAACGGCAAGTACGGATCAGCCATCCGCCTCGAACAGGAGCTGATCGGCTGGGACTGGGCCATGGAGAGGCTGCAGTGACGGTGCTTCGTGAAACCAGACGCCTACAACCGGTGGCCTGACCGGCTCTCCGCTACCTCCCATCCCACGACGTCCGCAATCGATGCGTGACGACATTCAAACCCCTCTGATACATTAGTGATATATGAGACATGGAAAAGCGTGGTATCACATGCCGTGGTCTGATATGTCAGCTATCCAGATTTGAATCCGCCGCAGGATCGATCGTCAACTCGATGAGGAGTGGAACAGCATGCAGCAACTCGCGTACCGGCTTGAACGCCTGGGCACCGAAACCGCCTTCAGCGTCGCCCAAGCCGCCGCCGCTTGGAAGGCTAAGGGGAACCTGGTGTACCCCTTCCATCTCGGCGACATCAACATCCCCACCGCCCCGAACATCGTGGAAGCGATGAACCGGGCGATCGCCGACGGGTACACGGGCTACTGCCCCGGCCCCGGCATCCCGCAGCTGCGCGAAGCCCTTGCCGACGACATCGGCTCGCGCCGCGGCATCGAATTCTCCCCCGAGAACGTGGTGGTGATGACAGGCGGCAAGCCCGTGATCACGAAGTTCCTCCAGGCCGTCATGAACCCCGGCCAGGAAGTGCTCTACCCCAACCCAGGCTTCCCTATCTACGAATCGCAGATCGAGTACCTCGGCGGTACGGCGGTGCCGTACCGCTATGTACCCACGAGCACGGGCTTCGCGATCGACCTCGAGCAGATCCGCGCCTCGATCACCCCGAACACCGTCGCAATCATCTACAACGACCTGCAGAACCCCATCTCGGCCGAGTCGACCGCAGCCGAGCGCGAGGCCATCGCACAGCTCGCGATCGAACACGACCTCTGGGTACTCTCCGACGAGGCCTACTTCGAGACCCGCTATGAAGGAGTCTCGAGCTCGATCACATCGATTCCCGGCATGGCCGAGCGCACTGTCATCCTTTACACGTTCAGCAAGAAGTTCGCCATGACCGGCTCACGCCTGGGCTGCGCCGTCGCCCCGCGTGAGATCGCCCAGGTGCTCAGCACGCTGAACACCAACGACGAGTCCTGCACCACCCACTACGTGCAGTGGGCCGGCGTCGAAGCGCTCCGCGGTCCCCAGGATTCCGTGCAGCAGATGCTGGACACCCTGCAAACGCGCCGCGACATCGCGTGCGAGCTCGTCAATTCCATCCCCGGCATGCACGTCGCCGTACCGCAATCGACGTTCTACCTGTTCCCCGACGTCACCGAAGTCATGGAGCGCATGGGCTACACGGCAGTCGGCGACTTCGCCTCCGACGCCCTGTACAAGACCGGCGTCTCCTTCTGCACGCGTGAGCACTTCGGCCGGCGGTTGCCCGGTGAGGACCGGCAGTACATCCGGCTCGCCTACTCGGGCATCGAGGCGGAAGCCATCCGCGAGGGCCTGGGCCGCCTGCGCGACTGGATCGTCACAGCATGAGCCGGGTCGTCGTCACGGGACGCGTACCCGAAACCGCAATCGAGAAGCTCCGCGCCGAGCACGAGGTCGATGCCTGGGACGGTCCGGAGTCCATCAGCCGCGAGGAGCTCCTGCGCCGCGTCGCCGGCGCCGATGCGATCGTGAGCCTGCTCACCGAGCGCGTCGACGGCGAACTGCTCGACGCCGCGGGCCCGCAGCTCAAGGTCGTCGCGAACGTCGCCGTCGGCTATGACAACATCGACGTGCCGGCCTGCACCGAACGCGGTGTGGTCGCCACCAACACCCCCGGCGTGCTCACGGACGCCACAGCCGACATCGCGTTCGGGCTCATCCTCATGGCAACCCGCCGGCTCGGCGAAGGGGAACGGCTCATCCGCGCCGGCCAGGCCTGGAAGTGGGGCATGTTCTTCCTGCTCGGCAGCAGCCTGCAGGGCAAGACCCTAGGCGTCGTCGGCATGGGCGGCATCGGCCAGGCGACCGCCCGCCGGGCCAAGGCCTTCGGCATGGACATCGTCTACCAGTCCCGCAGCGAGATCGATCCCGGGATCGCCGCCGAGCTGGGCGCCCGGCGGGTCGACCTCGACGAGCTGCTGGCCGTGTCCGACGTCGTCTCGCTGCACTGCCCCTACGGACCCGCCACGCATCATCTAATCGGCGCCGAACAGCTCGCGGCGATGAAGAGCTCGGTGTACCTCGTCAACACCGCGCGCGGACCGATCGTCGACGAAGCGGCGCTGGCGTCGGCGCTTTACGAGGGACGGATCGCGGGTGCCGGGCTCGACGTCTATGAGCACGAGCCCCGCGTGCACCCTGAGTTGCTCGAGCTCGAGAACGTGGTACTCCTGCCGCATCTGGGCTCCGCCACGGTGGAGACGCGCACCGCGATGGCGATGCTCGCCGCGGACAACGCCCTCGCCGTGCTCAGCGGCGAACAGCCGCCTGCACCGATCAATTAGGCGGCGACGGACGCAGAAACGGCCGCAGGACACGCAAATTCGGGTGTCCTGCGGCCGTTTCCGTTTCCTGGGGCGGGTTCGGCAGCCGGCGGCCGGGAACCCGCTTACGCTTCCAGCCCGCGAAGCGTCTCCGTGGCGCCACGGTCGTGCAGGCTGGCCAGGGCTTCTGAGTAAGCTGCGACAAAGCACTCGTCATCGATGAGGTCACCAAAGACTTCCCGGTTTGAAATGAAGGACAGCGGGTCCTGCCGCTGACGTGCCGCGGCATCCATGAGGGAGTCTTTCAGCCGGTCCACCACCTCAATCGGCTCACCCTGCTCGTCAGTTCCTTCGGCATACCGTGCCCAGCTCGCCACGATGGCCGCTGACCGACGAACCTCTCCCCCGTTCTCAAGGTTGGTGCGGACTACCGGCAGCAGCCACTTCGGGATCCGGTCGGAGCTCTCGGCGCAGAGCCGGGCCAGGGTGTCGCGCACGTATTCGTTGGAGAAGCGCTCGATCAGCGTGCGCTTGTAGGCGTCGAGGTCGATGCCGGGAACGGGCTGCAGCGTCGGGGTTGCTTCCTTGTCCATATAGTCCAGCAGGAACTGCGCAAACAGCGGGTCCTGCGCCACCTCGTGCGCGTAGCGGTAGCCGGCGAGGTAGCCGAAGTAGCACATGCCCTGGTGGCTCGCGTTGAGCAGCCGCAGCTTCATCAGTTCGTACGGCTCCACGTCCTCCACCAGCTGCACGCCGGCCTTTTCGAACGGCGGCCGCCCCAGGCTGAAGTGGTCCTCGAGCACCCACTGTTCGAACGGTTCGCAGACCACCGGCCATCCGTCCTCCACACCGAATTCCTCGGCGATTGCCTTGCGGTCCTCGTCGGTGGTGACGGGAGTGATCCGGTCCACCATGCTGTTGGGGAAGGGCACGTTCTCCGTGACCCAGGCGCCCAGAGCCGGATCCTTAAGCGAAGCAAAGGCCGTGAACATCTCACGCGCCACATCGCCGTTGCCCTGGATGTTGTCGCAGGACATCACCGTGAAGGGTTCCAGGCCCCGTTCACGACGGCGGCGCAGGGCTTCGGTGACCAGACCGAAGGTTGTGCGCGGCGCGGCTTCCGGCTGGAGGTCGTGGACCACGTCGGGGTTCCCCGCGTCGAAGTCGCCGGTGACGTGGTGGAAGTTGTACCCGCCTTCCGTCACGGTCAGCGAAACGATCCGGACGGCGTCGGACGCCATTTTCTCGATGACGGCTTCCGGGTCGTCCGGGGCGAAGAGGTACTCGATGATCGAGCCGATGACACGCCCTTCGCGGGTGCCGTCGGTGTTTTTCACAACAAGCGTGTACAGGCAGTCCTGCTTGTCCATGACCTGCTTCATGCGGGCATCGCCGGGCAGGACGCCCACTCCGCAGATGGCCCAGTCGTGGGCGAGGCCCGCGTTCATCAGCCGGTCCAGGTACATGGCCTGGTGCGCGCGGTGGAAGCCGCCGACGCCGAAGTGCACGATCCCCGCCGTCAAGGCCGAGCGGGCGTAGGACGGTGTGCTCAAGGTATCCGGGAGGGCCGTCAGTGTCGCGTTGCTGAGCTGTTCCATGTGTTGTTCCTTTCGCGGGGCGGGATGTCAGCGGCCCGGGTAGACGACGGCTTTGAGCTGGCCGGGCTGCCTGCCGGCTTTGAGTGCTTGCTCTGATTCGGCGAGGGTGAACTTGCCGGTGACGAGGATGTCCAGGTCGACTTTTCCGTCGGCGATGAGCTGGATCGCCAGCGGCCAGGTGTTGGTGTAGCGGAAGACGCCGGAGAGCCAGATCTCCCGGTTCTGGATGAACGAGACGGGGAGTTCGACGTCGTCCGCCCCGAGCCCCACGAGGATCACCCGGCCGGCAGGGCCCACGGCTTTGATGCCGGAACGGACCGCCTGCGGTGCGCCGGAAGCGTCAATGAAGGAGTCGACGTCGAGCCCTTCCACGGTGTCCGTCTTCGCGTTGAGCGCATGGGTTGCGCCGTGTTCCAAGGCGAAGGCCAGGCGGTCCTCGGCGATGTCGCTGATGTAAATTTCCGTTGCGCCGAAAGCGCGGGCGGCCTGGGCGGCGATGATGCCGATCGGTCCTGCACCGGCGATCAGCACCCGGCTGCCGGGGCGGATGCCGGCGCGTTCGCAGGCCCAGAGCCCGACGGACAGCGGTTCGATGAGGGCGGCGGCTTCGTCGCTGACGCTGTCCGGGATGTCGTAGGCGAAGTCGCTCTGGATGGCCACGTATTCGGCGAAGGCACCGTCGACCGGCGGCGTCGCGTAGAAATCGATGTCCGGGCAAAGGTTGTAACGGCCTGCTTTGCACTGCTTGCACGTGCGGCAGGGGCGTTGGGGTTCAACGGCGACGCGCTTGCCGATGCGTTCCGGGCTGACGGAGCTTCCGACGGCGGCGATCCGGCCGGAGAGCTCGTGGCCGAGGATCAGCGGGTGGTCCACCACGTAGTCGCCGATGCGGCCGTGCTCGTAGTAGTGGACGTCGCTGCCGCAGACGCCGACGGCGGCCACCTGCACCAGGACCTGGTCGGGCTCGAGGTCCGGGACGGGCTGCGTCTCCAGGGCCATGCTGCCCTGCCGTTTCAGGACGGCGGCGCGCATGGTGGCGGGCAGGTCGGGCTGTATTTGCTGTTCACCTTGGCCGGGGGCCGGGGACTGCGCGGTTGATGTTGTCATCGAAGTAATCCTCTGGAAGTCGGAATGAGGGTTTGCGGGGCTACTTGACGGCGCTGGTTATTTCACTGCCCCGAGCGAGAGGCCCTGGACGAGTTTGTCCTGGGCGGCGAAGCCGGCGAACAGCACGGGCAGTGAGATCACGACGGCGGCCGCGCAGACTTTGGCGAGGAACAGGCCCTGGCCTGAGACGAAGCCGGTCAGGAACACCGGGGCGGTGCCGGCGACGACGCCGGTGAGGACCCGGGCCAGGAGCAGTTCGTTCCAGCTGAAGATGAAGCAGATCAGCGCTGTGGCGGCGATGCCGGGCATGGCCACGGGGGCGACGATCTTGCGAAGGGTCAGGAGAAGCCCAGCGCCGTCGATCTGGGCGGCTTCCAGCATTTCCTCGGGCACCTCGGCGAGGAAGGAGCGCATCATCCACACCGCGATGGGGAGGTTCATGGAGGTGTACATCAGGATCAGGAACCAGATGTTGTCCAGCGCGCCGACGGTCCGGGCGAAGAGGTAGAGCGGCAGTATCGCGGCCACCACTGGCATCATCTTGGTGGAGAGGAAGAAGAACATCACGTCCGTCCACTTCTTCACCGGCCGGATCGACAGCGCGTAGGCGGCCGGAATGGCCAGGACCAGGACGAGGACCGTGGAGAGGATCGAGGCGGTGGCCGAGTTGATCATTGGCGGCCACGGGCTCACCCCGGAGCTCGCGCCGAAGAACTCCTTGTACGCGTCGAGGGTGAGGTTGGCCGCGATGGAGGGCGGGTTCGTGGCGGCGTCCGTCTCGGAGTGGAAGGAGGTCAGGATCATCCACAGGACCGGTGTGGCGAAGAGCAGGGCCAGCAGCCAGGCGGCGACGCCGGCCGCGGTGTTGTTCCGGGTGGGGTCCATCCGGGACTTGGCCTTTGACTTTTCGAAACTGCGGCGGGGACTGCCGCTGTTCAGGGCGGTGGGACCCGAGGGTGTGCTTTGGGGTGCGGCCGGGGTGAGGGTGCTCATCGTGCTGCCTCCTTCTTGAAGAGCGAGAAAACGGTGCGGAGGGCGAAGGTCGCCACAATGATGGTGCCGATGACCACCACGACGCCGGCGGCGGAGGCCAGGCCGTATTCGTTGGCGAAGTAGAACGTCTGGTAGATCGCGTAGGGCAGGTTGGCGGTGCCCAGACCGCCGGCGGTAAGGGTGAAGACGGAGTCGAAGTTCTGCACGATGTAGATGGCTCCGAGCAGGCCGCCGAGTTCCAGGTACTGGCGCAGGTGCGGCAGCGTGAGGTGCCGGAAGATGCCCCACGGCGTGGCGCCGTCCATCTGGGCCGCTTCCACGGTGTCCATGGGACGTGACTGCAGGCCTGCGAGCAGGATGAGCATCATGAACGGGGTCCACTGCCAGACCAGGGACACGATGACCGCCATCAGGGGCGCCTGGGAGAGCAGGTCCAGTTGCGGCGGTGTGGCGCTGCCGAAGAGTGACCAGGCCCAGGTCAGGATGCCGTTGATCAGCCCGTACGTGGGATTGAGGAGGGCGTGCTTCCAGATCAGGGCCGCAGCCACGGGGACCACCAGGAACGGTGCGATCAGCAGGGTGCGTGCCAGTCCGCGGCCGATGAACTTCTTGTCCAGCAGCAGGGCCAGTCCCAGGCCGATGAGCAGGCTGAACAGGACCACCGAGACCGTGAGCAGGATGGTGGTGAAGATGGCCTGGCGCAGGTCCGGGTCCGTGAGGACCGTGACGTAGTTCTCCAGGCCGGCGAAGGCGGTCTTGTCCGGGCTGAGGCTGTTCCAGTTCAGGAACGAGATGATCAGCGTCACCACGAACGGGAGCTGGGTGACGATGATGAGGAAGATCAGTGCCGGCAGCAGCGGTGCACGCCGAGCCCACGCCAGGGCGCGTTCCCGCGACCGGGCGTTTCGTGAAGGAGTGGCTGCGTGGTGTCCCGGGCGGGAGATGCGCGCCGTTGCGGTAGTCATGGGATTCTCCTGCGGTTCGGTTGTGGTCACTTGTACTTGTTGCCGATTTTTTGGGCGGCTTCCTGGCCCTTGGCCAGCGCGTCAGCCACCGAGCCCTGGCCCGCGATGGCCGAACTGACCCCTTGGGAGACGTTCGTGCCCAGGGCCGCGAACTCGGGAATGCCGACAAACTGGATGCCGACGGCGGGGCGCGGCTGGGCGCCGGGGTTTTTCGGGTCGGCGTTCTCAATGGCGAAGCGTTCGGCCTTGAAGAACGGCGCCGCCTGCTGGAACTCGGCGTTCTCGTAGGTGGAGATGCGCTTGCCGGACGGCACCTTCGCCCAGCCAAGCTTGGAAGCGACCAGTTCCTCGTAGTCCTTCGAGCTGGCCCAGGCGATGAATTTCCCGGCGGCATCCTGCCTTTTCGACGCGGCCTGCATGGCCCAGGACCAGGTCCAGAGCCAGCCGGAGGACTTCGTGTTCTTCACCGGCGCCTGGGCGTAGCCGATCTTCCCCTTCACCGGTGATGCCTCGGCTTCAAGGGCGCCGGCGGCGGAGGTGGCGTCGTACCACATGGCCACCTTGCCCTGGCTCATGTTGTTCAGGCACTCCGTGAACCCGGCCTGCGCGGCCCCGGCCTCGCCGTGCTCGCGGACCAGCTTGGTGTAGAACTCGGTGGCCGCGGTGAATTCCGGGCCGTTGACCTGGGCGTTCCAGTCCTTGTCGAACCAGGTCCCGCCGAAGGTGTTCACCACGGTGGTCAGCGGCGCGAAGACCTGGCCCCAGCCCGGCTGGCCGCGCAGGCAGATGCCCTTCATCCCCGGCGCTGCGCCGTCCACCTTCGCGGCGATGTCAGCGACCTCATCCCAGGTGGGCTTCTCCGGCATGGTCAGGCCCTTGACCTCGAGGGTGTCCTTGCGGTACATCAGGAACGAGGACTCACCGTAGAACGGCTCACCGTACAGCTTGCCGTCCTTGCCGGTGAGGGACGCCGTGTAGGCGGGCAGAATGTCGTCCTGGTTGAACGCGGGATCCTTCGCCACGTTGTCCAGAGGCGCCAGCCAGCCGTTGGCCGAGAAGAACGGGATCTCGTAGTTCGACAGGGAAGCCACATCGTACTGGCCGGCCTGGCTGGAGAACTCCTGGCTGATCTTCGCCCGGACGTCGTTCTCCGGCAGCACGGTGTAGTTGACCTTGATGCCGGTTTCCTTGGTGAAGTTATCCGCGGTGAGCCGCTGCAGGTCCTCCATCTGGGGGTTGTTCACCATCAGGACATTGATGGTGTTCGGGTCACCTGCGGCTGAACCGCCACCCGCACCGGCGCAGGCCGAGGCGGACAGGGCGATGCACAGGGCACCTGCGGCCAGCGAGGCGGCGCGCATGTTGGGACGCATAAGAACTCCTTTGTGCTCAAGAGTCGGGACACGAGGCCGGCCCGAAGTGATGGGCCCGGACTCCAGGGGCCGCTCGGCCCGGTCGGTTCTCAGTTGAGTATGCTCATATGAGCTTTAATTAATGCTCATCTGTCATGTGACTCTAGTCATATATACTCGTTTGAGCAAGAGGCAATACTCAAATGATCAGATGTGCGAGAGGTGACCAGCATGACGGAGCACTCCCATGAAGAGCTTCTGGCGCGCATCAGCAGCGAGTACTACCTGGAGAACCGTTCCAAGGTGGAGATTGGCGCCACCTACGAGATCTCACGGTTCCAGGTGGCCCGGCTGCTCATGGAGGCCCGCGAGAAGGGCATAGTGGAAATCAAGGTGCATTTCCCGTCCCGTGTCTCCGCTGCTGACATCCGGCGCATCGAGTCCGCACTGGGGATTGGCCAGGTAATCGTTGCGGAGACCACCGGGGACGTGATCCAGGCGCGCGGCATCCTGGCCAAGGCGGCCGCCGTCGAAATCTCCCGGCAGGCACCCGCCGGCGGAACCATCGGCATCTCCTGGTCCCGCACCCTGGATGTGGCCTCGCGGCTGGTCCGGGAGCTTCCCCGGTGCGACATCGTCCAGCTTGCCGGTGCCCTCCCCACAGAAGGCGAGAGCAATCCCCTCGAGCTGATCCAGCGGCTGGGACATGTGAGCGGGGGGCTCACCTGGCCGCTGTGGGCACCCTTGGTGGTGGAAGATCCGACGACGGCGGCCGGCTTGCGCCGCCAGCCGGAGATCGCCGAGGCCCTGGCCAAGGCGGACTCACTCGACCTGGCCGTCGTGGCGATCGGCGCCTGGAAGCCCGCCACCTCCACCATCTGGGACCGGGCCGACGCCGAGGTGAGGCAGGCGGCGGTGGAGGCCGGCGCCGTCGGGGAATGCTCAGGGCGGCTGCTGAATGCAGAAGGCGTTGCGGTGGAATCGGGGCTGGACGAGCAGATCATCGCCGTCACCATCAAGCAGCTGCAGCGGACCCCGAAGGTGGTTGCCGTGGCCCAGGGTGAGGCGCGGGCTGAAGCCGTGCTGGCCGTGGCCAAGGCCGGCTTCGTCACCACGCTGATCATCGATACGCCGCTGGCCCAGGCCCTGACTGACCTGATCGACGAGGAGAAGAGTCAATGAGCACAGTCATCGGGGTGGATTCCTCCACGCAGTCCTGCAAGGTCCTTGCCGTGGACGCCCAAAGCCGTGAGGTGATTACCACTGGTGCGGCGGCCCACCCCGACCTCACCGCGGTGGACCCGCACGTCTGGACCTCCGCGCTGCGGGTGGCGTGGCGTGCGGCGGGCGCGACCGGCTGGGCGGTTCCGTCGCGGCGGCCGGCATCGCCGCCCAGCAGCACGGGATGGTGGCCCTCGACAGTTCGGGGACGCCCGTCCACGATGCCCTGCTGTGGAACGACACGCGCAGTGCGGCGGACGCGGCACGGCTCCGGGCTGAACTGGGGCCCGAAGCGTGGGTGGACGCCGTCAACCTCGTCCCCGTCGCGTCCTTCACCATCTCCAAGCTGGCGTGGCTGGCGCAGAACAAACCTGACTGCGCGGGCCGCGTGGACCAGGTGGTCCTCCCCCACGACTGGCTCAACGGAGCCTTGCGTGGCGAATGCACCACGGACCGGAGCGATGCCTCCGGCACCGGCTACTTCTCCCCCGTCACCAACTGCTACCGGACCGACCTGCTGGAACGCTTCTTCGGACGCGTACCGCGCCTTCCGCGCGTGGTGGCGTCCAATGAGCCGGCCGGAACGGTACAGAACGGCTGGGGCATCGACGGAGCCGTCCTCGCCGCCGGCGCCGGGGACAACGCGGCAGCGGCTCTGGGCCTCGGGCTGCGCCCGGGCGAGGTGGTGGTCTCGATCGGCACCTCAGGAACCGTCTTCACCAGCTCACCCTCCCCCATGCCGGGTCCTACCGGCGCCGTCGCAGGATTCGCGGACGCAGCGGGCGGCCACCTGCCCCTGCTGGCCATGCTGAATTCCGCCGGGTCATGGCCGCGACCGCAGCCATGCTCGACGTCGACCTGGCAAGCCTGGATTCGCTGGCACTGGACGCTGGCAGCGACGCCGGCGGCCTCACCTTCCTTCTCTACCTAGACGGCGAGCGCAGCCCCAACCTGCCCCACGCAACCGGAAGCCTGGACGGCCTCACCAGAAGCAACATGACCCCGGAGAATCTGGCCCGCGCCTCCGTGCTGGGCGTGCTGAACTCACTGGCCGATGCCATCGACGTCCTGCGGCAGTCCGGCGGCACCCCCGACAAAATTCTCCTGATCGGCGGAGGCTCCAAATCGCAGGCCCTGCGCCAAGCAGCAGCAAGCATCTTCAACCTGCCCGTCGAGGTGCCGGCAAGCAGGGAGTACGTTGCGCTCGGTGCAGCGAAACAGGCCGCATGGGCAGCCACCGGTGAGCTTCCCGGCTGGAAGCGCAGCATCGAGGCTGCCCACGAACCCGACGGCGGCTGGGGCTACGGCGTCCGGGAACGCTATGCCGAGGCCCGCAAGAGCTTCTACGGGGTGTGAGCTGCCGCTCGTCTCCGAGTTCGTCGCTCAAACAGTCCGCCATGCCTAAATGCGAAGGGTCCTTTTAGGACATGAGCTACAGACTTACCGCATCCTCATACTTCATTGAACCTTGATCACAATCCCACTGGCAGTCGTGATTGCGAAGGCCAAAGCGCTGGAAATTGTTAGGAGATCAAAAAACGGTTTTGCGCGCTCTGCACTGGTTCCTGTCCAGAGCTTGCTCGCAATAGTCAGTACGGCAGTAATTAAGGCAGTGAAGACTAAGATGGGGGTTGCCAGGTCATTGTTGACGAGGAAGAGAACCGCACCTATCAACACCAGAGCGAACGGAACTCCGATTGCAACGGCAACAGCCGGACGAGAAAGAGGAACCGAATGGTTTAGAAGACCTTTGAGCTCCCCAAGTTTAAAATCAGCTGCCACAGTTTCCCCCATTTCGGTTAGCGGATCGATGTCGATTCCGCCCATTCCGTGAATACTAACGCCCCCCCACCATAATCACGAAAATTACGATGCCCCCCGATGACTAGTGGCATTGTGCGGATGAGATTAGGGTCATGGACCATAGATCTTGGTGGCGACGCTAGCCAATCCGCTGGCTGAGGAGATGCGGAGATTGCTTGGTCCGCTATCCGCCACACAGGCCCCCCCTAGGGCTCGTAACTCAGAGCCTCTGAACCAGTTCGTGCGAGCCGGTAGCTTCGGAGGAAGCCGTCGTATGAGTAGCTCCCGTTATCTGTCGAGTTGTCTCGCCACAGCCTTTCCCTTTTACCATTGGGGCTTGTCCAACAAGCGCGTACCACTTGCTACGCTGGGACTCCCCCAACCAAACGCAAGCGAGGCATAACGTGCACGACGACGCCGTCCGGTTCCTGTCCCAGCCGGTTAAGGCCCAGCCCGGCTCACCGCTCCGGGTCGCCGTCTACTCACGGATCGCCGAAGCCATCCGCAACAGTCTGCTGCGGCCCGGCTCCATGCTCCCCACCGAGACCGAGCTGGGTACAGACATGAAGGTCAGCCGCACCGTGGTCCGCGAGGCCCTGATGCTGCTCGAGGAGGACGGCCTCATCCGCGCCCGCCGCGGCGTCGGCCGGTTCGTCTCCGACACCCTCCCCCGCATCGGCATCGAACGCATCCGCCCCTTCGAGGAGGTGCTCGGCGGATCCGGACACCAGGTCCAGATCAAGCGCATCCAAGTCGAAAAGCAGCCGGCCTCCGAATTCGTCGCCCCGGGCGTCGGCGTCGAACCGGGCACCGAGGTCTGGCTCTGGGAGTCCGTCCTGAGCCGCGACGGCGAGCCCATCGCCCACCTCCAGGAAAACATCTCCGCCCTCCCCGTCAGCTTCGTCGGCGGCGCCGCGGCGCCTTTGGAGGTAAAGGACGACGGCGGCACCACCTTGCTCACGGCGCTCAACAAGGCGGCGGGCCGGGGACTGGGACCGGGCGAGTGCCAGATCAGCCTGAGCCAGGTGGGCCCGAGCCGCGCCAAGCTGCTGGACCTGCGCGCGTCGGACCCGGTCCTCGTGCTCACGCAGTACGTGCGGCACGCGAACCGGCCCTTCTACCTGGCCAAGTGCCTCATCGCCGACCGCGCCGGGCACCTCTCAGTGATGCAGTCACTCCAGTCCTAGGCGGTGGGGTCAGGGAGCGCCGGGTGCTGCTGCCGAAGAGTCCTCGGGCGAGACCAGGAATCCATGAAGCAGCGAGGCCGTTCCCTGCAGGTGATCCAGCGTGGTCTGATAGGCGCCTTCCGCATCACCGCGGAGTATCGCGTCGACAATCTCCTGATGCTGCCGGTTGGAATGCTCAAGGTTGGGTTCCAGGAACGGGATGCGATCGAGAAGATCGCTGACTCGGGCGCGGGTATCCGCCACGGCGGCGACGAGGCTCGGCGATCCGCACACTTCTGCAATGGCCACATGGAACCGGGCATCCTTCGGCCTGTACAGCTCGACTGGGGCCGCCGCAACATCGGCCAGGGAATCCAGCAAATGTCGGCGCTGCCTTGGAGACAGGGCGGCTTTGGCTGCGAGAGAAGCAGCCGCCGGTTCCAGCACGGCACGGAAGGTGAGAACGTCGGTCACTTCAGCAGGATCAAGATCGGCTGAGCCCCCGCGCCCGGCGAGCCTGCGTTCTGCGACGTAGGTCCCGCCGGACCTGCCGCGCCGAACTTCCACATATCCAGCTTTTTGAAGCTCCGCCAGGGCATCGCGCAGCGTGGTCCGCGAGACGCCCAGCAAGTCTGAGAGCTCCCGCTCGGCAGGCAACTTCTGGCCTACGCCAAAAAGTCCCAGCTTGATGTGCTGAAGCAGCCGTTCGATGGTTTCCTCGAAGGCGTTTCCGTGGCGTACCGGGCGTATCAGCCTCGTGGGGACCTCAAGTGATGCCTCTTCCATCACTCCATCCTAGTCTGGTTTGAAAATATGCCTATGAACTGCCGGGCAGCGGGCGAAAACTGGAGCCATTTCTACAAGAAACCAGCGTTCTATTGACGAAGTCCGGTGACGTACCCCACACTGGCTAAAGACTTTTGGACTAATTACAGACCATTAAGCCCCTTGAAAGAAGGGAAATCCCATGTCATCACGTCCCCCGGAGCACCCCGTCAACGACGACGAGGGCTACCTCCATCACCGTCAACTCAAACGTGGAGCGGCTGGTTGGATCCTGCTGGCGGGCCTCGGCGTCGCCTATGTCATCTCAGGAGATTTCGCTGGCTGGAACCTTGGCCTGGCCCAGGGCGGCTGGGGCGGACTCCTCATTGCCTTCATTCTGATGGGCATCATGTACACGTGCATGGTGTTCGGACTGGCCGAACTGTCCTCAGCGCTTCCGACCACGGGTGCCGGTTACGGCTTCGCACGCAGGGCGCTCGGCCCACTTGGAGGCTTTGCCACCGGCGTAGCCGTACTCATCGAGTACGCCGTCGCACCCGCAGCCATCGCGACCTTCATCGGCGGCTACATTGAGGCCCTGGGCTTGTTCGGCCTCACCAACTCCTGGCCCGTCTATCTCGTGACCTTCGCTGTCTTCGTCGGAATCCATCTGCGCGGAGTTGGCGAAGCGCTGAAAATGATTTTTGCGATCACAGCAATCGCCGTCATCGCATTGGCCGCCGTCGTCATCGGGCTCGTACCGCATTTCAACGCGGCAAACCTCTTCGATGTCGTGCCTGATGGTTCCCCGACCTCCACTGCTTTCCTCCCCATGGGCATCGGCGGCGTGGTGGCAGCTCTCGTATACGCCATCTGGTTTTTTCTGGCAGTCGAAGGTGTTCCGCTGGCCGCCGAAGAGACAGCGGACCCCAAGAAGGACATGCCCCGCGGCATCATCGTGGCGGTTGTGATTCTCGTGGTCTTCGGAGCACTGATGCTTGTCCTGGTTCCCGGCGCAGCCGGATCCGAGGCCATGGGTGTCTCCAATAATCCACTTCCGGAAGCACTCCGCCTGGCGTACGGGGGTAATACTGTCCTCGCTGACTTTGTGAACTATGCAGGCCTGGCGGGGCTGGTGGCCAGCTTCTTCTCCATCATCTATGCCTACTCCCGGCAGCTCTTCGCCCTGTCCCGCGCCGGATACCTTCCCAAGTGGTTGTCATTGACCGGCAAGAGGCGCACCCCGTACTGGGCGCTCATCGTCCCCGGTGCCCTCGGATTCCTCCTTGCGGCCATCACCGGCAACGGTGCCCTGCTCATCAATATCGCGGTCTTCGGAGCGACAGTATCCTACGTGCTGCTGAACCTTTCGCACATTGTCCTGCGGGTCAAGGAACCCGACCTTCCCCGGGGATACCGGACCCCTGGAGGTGCGGTCACCACAACCATCGCCCTGGTTCTGGCTGCTGTTGCCGTCATCGCCACCTTCGTCGTCGACGTCATGGCGGCATCCATCACCGCCGCGGTGTTCGCCGCCGCACTCCTTTACTACTGGTTCTACAGTCGCCACCGGATTGTGGCAGGGGCGCCCGAAGAGGAATTTGCACAGCTCGCGGCAGCGGAAGCCGAACTGAGCAACTGAAACACGCTCTCCGGCCAACATGGCGGAGAGCACTGATCACGTCCAACATCCAGATCGAAGTTACGGAAAACAGATGACCAATAAAATCGCAGGGAAAACCTCCCAGGTACAGCTGACTGTCGAGGAGCTGAAGCAAAAGGTTGCGGCAGGTGAAATCGACACCGTCGTCGTAGCCATCACCGACTCCCTGGGCCGGCTCCAAGGCAAGCGCTGCGGCGCAAGGTCCTTCCTGGAGGACGTCCTCGGACACGGCGCCGAAGGCTGCAACTACCTCCTCGCCGTCGACGTCGAAATGAACACCATCGACGGGTACGCCATGTCGTCCTGGGCAAACGGTTACGGGGACATGGTCATGCGGCCCGATGTCAGCACCCTCCGGCTTGTGCCGTGGCTGGAAGGCACGGCGATGGTCCAGTGCGACATCCTCTGGCTCGACGGCCGCCCCGTCACCCAGTCACCGCGGCAAATCCTGCGCGCACAGATCGAACGGCTCGAGAAGCTCGGATATCGTGCGCATATCGGCACGGAACTCGAGTTCATCATGTTCGACGACAGCTACGAGCAGGCATGGGACAAGCAGTACGTCGGGCTGAAGCCCTCAACGCGATACAACATCGACTACTCCCTCCTTGCCACGGCCAGTCTCGAACCCGTCATCCGCGACATCCGGAACAGCATGGAAAGCGCCGGACTCGTCGTCGAATCCTCAAAGGGCGAGTGCAACCACGGCCAGCAGGAAATCACCTTCAGGTATTCAGAAGCGCTCCAGGCCTGCGACAGCCACGCGTTCTACAAGAACGGCGCCAAAGAGATCGCCGGAAAGCACGGCAAGAGCATCACGTTCATGGCCAAGTACAACGAGCGGGAAGGCAGCTCCTGCCACATCCACTTCAGCCTGACGGACCTGGACGGCAATCCGGTGCTCGCAGGTGACGGCGAGCACGGCTTCAGCCCCCTGATGGAGCATTTCGTCGCAGGGCAGCTGGCGGCCATGAAGGAACTCTCGTACTTCCTGGCCCCCAACATCAACTCGTACAAGCGCTTCGTCGAGGGCAGCTTCGCACCAACCGCCATCGCCTGGGGACTGGACAACCGCAGCTGTGCACTCCGCATTGTTGGGCGCGGCCCCAGCCTCCGCGTGGAAAACCGGGTGGGCGGCGGCGACGTCAACCCCTACCTGGCCGCGGCAGCACTTATTGCGGCAGCCATCCACGGCGTCGAGAACGAGCTGCCCCTGGAGCCCATTATGGTTGGCAACGCCTACGAGTCCACTGCCGCCCGGATCCCGACGACGCTTCGCGACTCGCGCGCCCTGCTCGTGACCAGCGAAATCGCACGCAAGTCCTTCGGCGACGAAGTGGTGGACCACTACGTGCACGCCGCCGACGTCGAACTGAAGGCCTACGACAGTGCCGTCACAGACTGGGAGCGCAAGCGTGGCTTTGAACGTCTCTGATACCTACCGGCCGCGGATTGGCCTGACCACCTACTATCAGGAAGCCGCCTGGGGAGTCTGGCAGGCCGATGCGGCCATCCTGCCCGGCACGTATGTACAGGCAGTGGTCGCTGCCGGCGGCACACCTGTTCTGCTGCCGCCCGTCGGCACGGACCCCACCGTCGTCGAACTCCTGGACGGGCTGATCATCGCGGGCGGAAGCGACGTGGAGCCCGGACAGTACGGTGCCGAGCCCCATGAGCTGACCCGCTCCCAGCCGGCACGGGACGCCCATGACATCGCCCTGACAAGGGCCGCGCTGGACACCGGACTTCCGCTGTTTTCCATCTGCCGCGGCGCCCAGATCCTCAACGTGGCACTGGGAGGATCTCTGATCCAGCACCTCCCGGACGTCGCCCCGCAGGCGGAGCAGTACCAGCCGGCACCAGGCGTGTTTGGAACCGTCGAATTCAGCACAAGCCCCGGAAGCATCAGCGAGCGCCTGCTCGGGCCACGCGCCGGCGCCCCCTGCTACCACCACCAGGCCATGGACACGATCGCGGACGGCCTGGCTGTGACGGCGGCAGCGCAGGACGGAACCGTACAGGCGCTCGAGACGACAACAGATGGTTGGGTGCTGGGAGTTCAGTTCCACCCCGAACAAAACCCGGACGACCTGCGGCTCTTCAGGGGATTCGTTGAAGCAGCCCGCAACTACCGCAAAGAACGAACGGAGAACCCAGTCGATGTCCACCAGCACGTTTGATGTCCTGAATCCGGCTACGGAAGAGATCATAGAAACGGTTCCACTCGCCACCCTGGAAGACACGGACCGGGCGATCGAAAAAGCCGCTGCGGCCTTCGAGACGTGGCGCCACGTGTCACCCGCCGACCGGTCAATGCTGCTGCGCCGCTTCGCCGCCGCGGTGGATGCCGACGTCGAAAACCTCGCCCACCTTGAAGTGGTCAACGCCGGCCATACCATCGGCAACGCCCGCTGGGAGGCAGGCAACGTCCGGGACGTCCTCAACTACTATTCCGGCGCCCCCGAACGCCATATGGGCCAGCAGATCCCCGTCGCCGGCGGCGTCAACGTCACCTTCAACGAACCCCTGGGTGTTGTGGGAGTGATCGTCCCCTGGAATTTCCCGATGCCCATCGCGGCGTGGGGATTCGCTCCGGCGCTTGCGGCAGGCAACACGGTGGTCCTCAAGCCCGCCGAGCTGACGCCATTGACCGCACTGCGCCTCGGGCAGCTTGCCAGGGAAGCCGGCCTGCCCGAAGGTGTACTCCAGATCATTCCCGGCAAGGGATCCGTCGTCGGGGAACGCTTCGTCACGCACCCGGCAGTGCGCAAGGTGGTTTTCACCGGCTCAACCGGGGTCGGCAAGCGGATCATGGCCGGCTGCGCCGAGCAGGTGAAGCCGGTGACCCTGGAACTGGGCGGCAAGAGCGCCAACATCATCTTCTCCGACGCCGATCTGGAGGCGGCCGCGGCAGCAGCCCCGGGCGGAGCCTTTGACAATGCCGGGCAGGACTGCTGCTCCCGTTCCCGGATCCTGGTGCAGCACGACGTCTTTGAAAAGTTCCTCGAACTGCTGGAACCTGCCGTCAAGGCGCTGAAGGTCGGTGACCCCCGGGACGAGGACTCGTTCATGGGGCCGCTGATTTCCGCCGCGCAGCACCGCACGGTGGCGGGCTTCGTGCCTGACGGAACACCCATCGCGTTCCAAGGATCAGCGCCCGACGGCAAGGGATTCTGGTTCCCGCCCACAGTCCTGACGCCCTCCCGCGAGGACCGGGTGATGCACGAGGAGATCTTCGGCCCGGTAGTGGCAGTAGTCCCCTTCACGGACGAAGCTGACGCGCTCCGCCTGGCCAACGACACCATCTACGGCCTGTCCGGTTCCATCTGGACCAGGGACACCGGGCGGGCCCTGCGCGTTGCCCGCGGACTGGAATCCGGAAACCTCTCCGTCAATTCCCACTCATCCGTCAGGTACTCCACGCCCTTCGGCGGATTCAAGCAGTCCGGCCTGGGCCGCGAGCTGGGACCTGACGCCCTGAACGCCTTCACCGAAACCAAGAACGTTTTCATCTCCACCACCGCCTGAACACAAGACGAGGACAAGCAAAAATGATTGAAGTTATCTCCAACCGCCTCAAGGGCCGCAGCGCGGTCATCACCGGCGGCGCCAGCGGTATCGGCCTGGCAACCGCGCGCCGGTTCGCCTCCGAAGGAGCGCACGTTGTCATCGCCGACCTTGACCCGACAGCCGGACAGCGTGCCGCTGAAGAGGTTGACGGCCTGTTCGTCAAAGTCGATGTCACCAGCGAAGAAGAGGTCAAGAACCTCTACGCCGTGACCAACGAAACCTACGGCAGCGTCGACATCTCGTTCAACAACGCCGGAATCTCCCCGGCAGACGACGCCTCCATCATCGACACGGGAATCGACGCCTGGCGACGCGTCCAGGAAGTGAACCTCACCTCCGTGTTCTACTGCTGCAAATACGCCCTGCCGTACATGCAGGCGCAGGGCAAAGGATCCATCATCAACACGGCATCCTTTGTGGCCGTGATGGGCGCCGCCACGTCCCAGATTTCATACAGTGCCTCCAAGGGCGGCGTCCTGTCGATGAGCCGTGAACTCGGGGTCCAGTTCGCCCGAGAGGGCATCCGGGTCAACGCCCTGTGCCCCGGCCCCGTCAACACGCCCCTGCTGAAGGAGCTCTTTGCCAAGGACCCCGAGAAGGCCGCCCGCCGCCTGGTCCACGTCCCCCTCGGCAGGTTCGCCGAACCTGAGGAGCTGGCCGCCGCCGTGGCCTTCCTTGCCAGCGACGACGCGTCGTTCATCACCGCCTCCACCTTCCTGGTCGACGGCGGCATCGCCGGAGCCTATGTGACGCCGGAGTAGGAAGCGAATTCACGCTGAGGGCCACGCCGGCGCACCGGCGTGGCCCTCAGCGCTTTAATGGCGCGCGGGTGCCACCGATGGTTGAAGACCGCGCCGCTCACCTGGAGTTCTGTTCCAGCATCCCGCCTATTGAAGTCTTCGAAAAGCACGACGGCGGCCGCCGCCGCGGTGCGCCGTCAGCGAGCAAGCAGCCCGTCCGCGACGATCCCAAGCATCGATGCCACTGCGTCGGCAGGAAGCTCGCTGTTGTCTGCGACTGCGGCCGCCCCGCCAACAAGCCGGCTGATTTGCATTGCCTCCACCCCGGGGCGCAGGGCCGAGTCCAACGCGTCAATCACGCGCTGATTCGCATTGATGTAAGTCGTGCATTTCGCCGCAAATGGCGACTCAGGGTCGCCCAGCGCAGCAGTAATCCTGGCGGCTGCACCTTTGTGTTCTGTCAGCATCGCTGCGTAGTCGCTCAGCCAAGTCAACAGCTGCTCCCGCGCCGGCGCATCGAGCGAAAGCGCCCTGTCCACTGCCTCGTTGACCTTCTCTGCCCAGGCCTCGAGGACCGCGTCGTACAGGGACTCTTTGGTAGGAAAGTGCCGGTACAGCGTACCGGTGCCCACCCCGGCACCTTTGGCAACCTCGTCCATGGAGACGGCGTCGAAGCCTTTGGCGCGGAAGAACGCACGTGCAACCTCCACGATGCGGTCGCGGTTGCGTTGGGCGTCAGCGCGCACAGAAACACCTTTCAAAACGTTGTTGCCAAAACGGAGAGTGTCTCCGTATAGTTCTAACCGGAGCATCTCTCCTCTTAGTGTACGTCAGCCCTCCGGCTAGAACAGGACACCACCCCATGACATCCACAATCGCCGCACGCAGGCCCGTCGGGACCGCCCGGAGCGGCAATTCGCGCGGCCGCGCCGGCAGCATTGGCCTATGGCTGGTCATGCTTGCCCAGCTCATGCTTGTCCTCGACGCGACCGTCGTCAACGTCGCGCTCCCCCACATCGCCACTGACCTCCATTTCACCCGCGCCCAGCTCAGCTGGGTCCTGAACGGCTACGCCGTTGCCTTCGGCGGCCTCTTGCTGCTCGGCGGACGGATCGGAGACGTCTTCGGCCGTCGCCGCACGTTCCTGCTGGGCGTCGCAGTCTTCACGGTCTTCTCGCTGCTCGGCGGCCTGGCCACCTCACCCCTTCTCCTCGTCATCGCACGCGCACTCCAAGGCCTCGGCGCCGCGTTCGCCGCCCCGAGCGTGCTCGCGCTCATCACTACGAGCGCACGGGACGACGGCGCACGGAACAGGGCGCTTGCATTGTTCTCCGCCGTCGCCTCGATGGGCGGCGCACTCGGGCTCATTCTTGGCGGCCTGCTCACTGACATGGCCAACTGGCGGTGGACCCTCTTCATCAACGTGCCGATCGGCGTCGTGGTCCTCATTGCCGTGCCGCGCCTCGTCGCCGAAACTCCCCGCAGACCCGGGCGCTTCGACATTCTCGGAGCAGTGACCGCAACTGGCGGCGCCGTCGCCATCGTGTGGGCTCTCATCCAGGCGGGCGACGACGGCTGGTCCAGTCCCCGCACGATCGGCGGGTTCGTGGCCGGCGCAGCGCTGATCACCGTGCTCGCCTTCACCGAGCGGAGAGTGGCCCACCCCCTGCTCCGCCCGCAGCTGCTCCGCAGCCCGAGCCGGCTGGCAGCGCTGGCGGCGATGGCCGCCACCTATGGCGGGATGCTGGCGATGTTCTTCCTCATGGTCCAGTACCTCGAAAACGATCTGCACCTCACGCCGCTGTTGACGGGGCTGGCGTTCCTGCCGATGCCCCTGAGCATCTTCGCGATGTCGCGGATCGTCCCGCGCCTGGTCGAGCGCTTCGGGGCCGTTCGCCTGGTCATCTTCGGCGCCGCCCTTCGCGTCGTCGCCTTCCTGCCGCTCACGCAACTGAGTCCGAACACGCCCTTCGTGATCGTCATGATTGCCCTGCTGTTTACGGGAATCTCAGCCGGCATGACGTTCATGCCGCTCACGACGCTCGCGCTTCGTGACGTCGAACCCGAGCACGCAGGGTCCGCCTCCGGGCTTTTCCAGACAATGCAGCAACTTGGCGGCGCCGTCGGACTGGCCATCGTGGCTTCGACCTACGCGGCCTTCGCTACCCCCGGCGACTTCCTGACTGGGGGACGGGCCGGGTTCTGGTCGGCGACCATCCTCTCCGCCCTCGCGTTGGCAGCCGTCGTCGGGCTGGTCATCAGACCTCGGAAGGCTGCATGAGGGCACCACTTCGCTGGTTGCCTTGAGTCTGAAGCCCTCACCGCAATCCCCTTCCCCACGGCTGACTAACGGTTACCGGCCTCCGAATTCGTCGGCCCCGGCGTCGCCGTCGAACCCGGCACCGACGTCTGGCTCTGCGAGTCCCTGCTGATCCGCGACGGGGAACCCATCGCCCACCTGCAGGAAAACATCTCCGCGCTTCCCGTGAGTTTCGCCGGCGGCGCCGCGGCGCCCTTGGAAATTAACGACGACGGCGGCACCACCTTGCTCACGAGGCTCAACAAAGCGGCTGGCCGGGGAATCGGCCCCGGCGAGTGCCAGATCGGCCTGAGCCAGGTCGGGCCCAAACCGCGCCAAGCTGCTGGACCTGCGCGCATCGGACCCGGTCCTCGTGCTGACACAGTACTTGCGGCACGCCAACCGCCCCTTCTACCTGGCCAAGAGCCTCATCGCCGACCGCGCCGGACACCCTCAGTGATGCAGTCGCCCCAGTCCTGACGCCATGCCCGGGTCGCGGCCACACCACCCGTTTGCGCTTCAAGGCGAAGAAGTTCTTTGCTGGTCGAGTCAAAGGAATATTTCGACGAGAAATGCCCCGGCCGCAAACGGCCGGGGCATCCTTTTTCGCCCAGAAGCTGAGCGTTCCAATCAGGGCCACATTTCGTCAAGTTGCTAGAGACCGGTCTTGCTAACGCCGTACTCAGCCTGCGCCGGGGTGAAGCCCTCAAAGAGCAGTTGGTCAATCAGCCCGGCACGCGAGAAGGACGTGTATTCGAGGTAGTCCTTGGCTTTTTTGGCTGCCTGCTCGTTCCAGTTGACGCTCACGCGGTCCACGGCCCAAGTCGCATCCGGTGTCGAATACTTCTCGAAGACCAACTGTTTGATGAGACCGGTACGCGAGAAGGCACTGTAATCGAGATAATCAGCGGCTTTCTGCAGGGCGTTCTGCTGACTGACCGTTCCAGCTTCTGCGGCAGCCTTAGCAGCGGCGGCAGCTTCAGCCTTATCCTTGGCAGCAGCGTCCGCCTTTGCCTTAGCCTCCGCGTCAGCCTTGGCCTTGGCCTCTTTGGCAGCAGCGTCCGCTTTAGCCTTAGCCTCCGCGTCAGCCTTAGCCTTGGCCTCCTTAGCAGCAGCATCAGCCGCGGCCTTAGCTTCCGCGTCAGCCTTAGCCTTTGCGTCAGCCTCAGCCTTGGCGGCTGCGGGATCCTGCGTTGCGGTCTCTACCGGAGCAGCAGTAGCGGGAGCAACCGCGGAGTCATTGGCAGTGGAAACGGCCTGCGCGGACGTTGGTGCAGCTTCGCCTCGGGTGGCGTTGAGGATAATGCTGAGGAGGATGAAAGCGCCCGTGACGATCAAGGCCACTTTCTTATGCCTGTCGTAACCCTCCAGCGGAAGCCCCTGCTTGTCGCGGGTCTTGTTTACCAGTATGAGGATGAGGTCGATCAGGGCCCATATACCCAGACCACCGAAGGTGATCAGCTTGAGTATGCCGGTGCCGACTTTGCCCAGGTAGAACCGATCCACGCCTAAAACGCCGAGGAGGAGGGAGAGCAACCACGTGACGAGGAAGGACTTATTGCTCTGCTGCGTCTGTCCCCACTGCGGGTACCCATAAGCGGCGCCCGGCATCGGCGGCTGTTGGGGCATTTGGGGGTGTGGCTGCTGGTTCAGGACGTGCCCCGGGTACGGCGATTGGGCAGGCTGCCCAGGGTACGAAGCCTGTGGCTCCGGCGCCATGGCCGGCTGCCATTCGGGCTGGCCGGGGGCGGATGCCGCCCGAGGTGTCGGAGGCTGTTCCGGATAGGACTGGGGCATGCTGTTCCCTTCGATGGTGTCGTGCGGATCGTCTCGTCTTGAGGGCATCTGGTTTCCCATCGAAAGCCGGCTTCCCCACAAGCCGTGTACTCCGCCTCCATCCTTTTGCCGCAGGCTCAAGCTCTGCATGGGTTTGGCCACGCCGAACACAAGGTTCTGCGCAGGATTATGCAAAGGTGTGGTGCGCGTCAGACTCGGCATTGAACGCATCCGGCCCTTCAAGGAAGTCCTCGGCGGCCCCGGGCACCAGGTCGAGATCAAGCGCATCCAGCTGGGACGGCAGTCGGCCTCCGAGTTCGTCGCCCGTGATCCAGCACCCAGTGGAAGCGTGGACTGACACCTCACGCCGCCCGAAAAATTCCGGCTGTGCAGTTGGTTACGTTCCGGACAAAGTTGAAGCAACTCATGGAATCCTGAAGGCTGCACCGCCGGTGGGTCAGACACCCATTTGGAAGCTTATGCAACCCCATCGAAGCCGAACTGGCTGCACGGACAAAGCTGGAATAGATGACCAAAACTGACAACAGCAACATTGAAGGACCAGCCGTTAAGGCCGCGGAGACTGGGAACGGCCTCGGCCTGAGCCCCGCCCAGGTCATCGCGGGCGGGGGCGCCGCCGCCGTGGCTTCCATCATCGGCGGGCACCTCGGCCTGGCAGGATCCGTGGTCGGCGCCTTTATCCTCAGCGTTATCTCGGCCGTTGCACTGCCCCTGTTCCGCGCCTCCCTCGAAAGGAGCCACGCGCAGATCAAGCGCTTCGTGCCCAAACGAGTCACGGATCAAGCCCGTACGACGCGCCCACAGGTGGCCACGGACACCGCCAGCATCGCCCGTGCCACGTCCGGCAAAGTCTCCGCCACGCCCTTGCCGCTTGCTCGGCCTTGGGAACACACAACCGCTGCAAGGCGTGCCCCCGATAAATCGACTCGGGGCCGGAAGGCCTGGATGGCTGTCGGTGGAACAGCCATCATCTTCCTCGTTGGAGTCGGGTCGGTTCTTGGCATCCAGTCAGCCACGGGCGTTACCCTTTCGAACGGAACCAGCGCTCTCCAGTCGAGTATTTCCCACGTCGTGCCAATCACCGGGGACAGCAAGGGCACTTCCCCCACGAGCCCGAAACCGAGCGCCCCGGCAGTTGAGCCGAGTACCGTGCCAACGGATCAGGCCACAGACCCGGCGACGGAGCCGACCGAACAGCCGACGTCGACACCCACTTTCACAAGTGACCCCGCACAAAGTGCGGAACCCACCACGCCAGCCGGCGGGGACACCCCGGATCCGTCGAGCACGCCCGATCCCGCCACTGGAACATCGGACGGAAGCAGCGGAGGGGGCGGAGCCGACAGCCAGACCCAGCCAGGTCCCGCAGCATCTGGTGCCGCCCCTGCCAAGTAAATTCACCTAACCGCTCGCGCGAATCTCCGGCCCCGATGCGGGCAGCTGAACCTCTGCACTTTTCAAGGATTGGGCCGCTCGTCCTTTGACGAGCCACGACTGACGACCTGGTTTCCAGCGGCCACCTGGTCCCGGCGCCGTCAAGCGTGCACGGGCCGTGGGCGGACCGACTCGTTAGGGCCGGCAGCGAAGTCAGCCCGAATGAGGCAGGATACGTCGCTGTGGCGATTGAAGCCTCTACCCTCGCTGCCGCAGAACTGCGTCGCCGTGTGGACCACCGAGGACCCCATGCATAGACACGGGGACTACTCCCCTGCCGGGAACGCGAACGTCGAAGGCATCGGGGATGGTGCGGTGCCCCTGTACAGCACGATTTCGTCGTGGGCCTTCAGGGTGATCGACGAAATGCTGCCGGACCGCTTCTTGCCGTTCACGGTCGCCGACCAGCCAGTAATTGGCGAGTGGGCCGCTGTGCCGGTGGCGGGACCGGTTCCGTCCAGGACTCCCCATTCCGTCAGCAGTTGCCCTACCGTGTACGTTTTGCCGACGACCGGCGCCTCGACATGGATGACGCCGGATTCGTCGTGGGTGTGCAGGGCCGAGATGCCCGTGGGCTGGCCGGCGGCGTTGAATTCGAAGCCGATGTCCGCCGGGATGATCATCGCCTTGCCGTTCACGAAGACGTCCAGGTGTGCGTGGAAGTGTTCGGCGGAGCCTTCGGCGTTTAGAACGTCAAGTCCCGCGGCTTTAATGCGTGCGGCCCCGCCCTGCTTGTTCAGCTCCCACCCGGTGGCGGGGCTAGGTGCTTCGGTCTCTGCCGACTGGGGTGGGGTGCCGGAGTCCGAGGTGTCGAGCGCCGAGGTGCCGGGGACCGAGGCGGCGCACGCCGACGCGGCTATGAGGACGCCGGCCAAGGACGCGGCAAGGGACAGTTTCTTCTTCACGGGGTGGCTGCCTTCATTCGGGATCAGTGTCGTCGGCCAGGTCTCAGCCGGAAGTGCTGCCCCGTGGACTGACGAAATCGGTCGTGAGACGAGGCTACCGTCAACAGCTTTATCCAGTCGCATCAACGTGCCTGCCCGGTCATTAGGGCGGTAGTAATGCCTCCACATCACAACTCCCGGGACACCGGCTCCGCCCGGAACGACTCGCAGGTGGTTCTGCTTGGCGCCGGCCTGGATACCCCCTGGACGCAAGCCCTACCGGAGGCGGCTTTGATCCGCACGCACCCACCATTTGGGTTGCCGAGGGCCTCTTCTACCTGATTGCGGCCGACGTCCAGTCCTTGCTCCGTGAGGAGCCGCCTTGTCCGCAGGCGGCTCCATCTTTCTGGTGGACATCTTTGGCGCCGGTCTTTTGGCCATTGGAGGGCATGGCTCCGCTCGTCGCCACGCGCATGACTGGCCGTTGGCCGCTACCCTTCTGCAACAGATACCCCCGAGGCCCTCTTTCGGGCCGCGGGCTAAAGCTCCGCTGGGGTTCTCCAGCCCGGACAGTCCGAAGGGAACTTCGGCCCGTTGAGCCAAGTGCCTGATGAACGGGACTTTTGACTGCTTGCATGTCACGTCACTCCAGTCCTGAGCCACGCCGCGGCCTCGAGTTTCTGTACAGCTGCCACGACTTGAACCGTGCCAAGAGGACGGCCGCTGTACAAAAATTCGAGGGTGGGGCGGGTGAGGGCTCAGGCAGGTGACGTGCCCGCAGAGGCGAGCGCCGCCGTCGTGCTCTCCGCTCCATCAAACGCCAGCAGTGTCTCCACCAGATGCGGCGCAAAGTCGTCCTCAAGCGACAGCACCACGCGGCACCGGGCGCCGGGCTGCTCCGGGTAGTCCATGTACAGTCCGCGCAAGTCGCAGACGGTCTGGCCGCGGCCCGGGCCGGAGGTGGTGTCAACGTCCACGTGCACCACCGGAGCAACCGCCGCGCTAACAGCCCCCACAGCGAGCGCCGCGGCGAGAGGGTCGTGCATGGCGGAGCACGCCCGTCCGAAGATGCCCTCGTAGAACCGGAAGTAGTAACCGAGCATCTCCCCCAGCGCCCGCGGCACAGGACCGGACGAGGCGAGCAGCTCCTGCCGGTGGTTCTCCTCCAGCACGTTGGTCATGGTCACGTCCAGCGGCACCAAGGTCACGTCCCAGCCGGCGGACAGCACCAGCGCGGCGGCCTCGGGGTCGTTGGCGATGTTCGCCTCAGCCACCGGCGTGAGGTTCCCCGGGGCCAGGGCGGCGCCACCCATGATCGTGATCTCCGCAACCAGCTCCGGCAAGGAAGGCTCCAGCCGCAGGGCCTCGGCGATGTTGGTGAGCGGGCCGATGGCCAGGATCCGCAGCGTGCCGGGGTGCTCGTTCGCGAGCCGCACTAGCATCTCCGCCGCCGTCTCCGGCGCGAGCGAAACAGAGGACGCAGCAAGCGAAACCTCGCCGATCCCGTTGGCGCCGTGCACCCACGGCGCTCCCCCGCCGAAGGAACCGGCCAGGGGGTCGTGCGCGCCGAGGGCGACGGGGATGTGCGCGTGCCCGGCGAGCTCCAGCAGGTCCAGGGTGTTGCGGGCGCCAACGGCGGCACTGACGTTGCCGCTCACGGCGCCGATCCCCCGCACGTCCGCCTGCGGTGAGGCGAGCAGGTAGGCCAGGGCGAGGGCGTCGTCGATGCCCGTGTCGCAGTCGAGGTAGAACGGATGGCTGGTCATGGGAATGGTTCTTCTTTCGGTTTGGTGCGGAGGGGTCAGAGGGTCTCGCCCTTGGGGGCGGCCACGAACAGGCTGACGATGAACGCGGCGGCGGTGATGCCCACCGAGATCCAAAGGGCGGTGGCATAGCCGGCGGGCGTCGCCTGCGCGGCGAACGGGGCAACAATTACGACGCCGAGGCTCGCCCCGATGCCGAACGAGGCACCGTTGATGCCGGGCAGGGCCGCCGGCGCCTCCTTGGGCGAGAGCAGGACGGAGAGCCCGTTGATGGCAGTGAGGAAGAGGCCGTTGTAGAAGATGCCGAGGGACGCGACGGCGATCATCACCGCCACTTGGTTGCCGGAAAACAAGGCGGCAGCCACGGCGCAGGCCAGGCTCAGGGCCGTGCCGGTGCGGAGGGTCTTGATCCAGCCGCGGCGTCCGGCGAGCCAGCCGGCCAGCGGCGCGGCGAAGACGCCGATGAGCGCGGCCGGGGTGAGGAACAGCAGGGCGGAGAGGGACGGGCTGAGCCCGAAGCCGGAGCGGCCGTCCTGGCTGAGCAGCACCACGGTGAAGTTCATGACGGCGAAGATGCCGGCCAGGGTCAGGACGGTGGTGGCGATGACGGGCCACACCTGGCGGGAGCGCAGGTGGTGGACGGCGATGAGCGGGTGGCTGCGCCGCTTCTCGATCATCCAGAAAGCGGCGAAGGACACGACGGTGCCGGCGAGCAGAGCCAGGGTACCGGGCGCGGTCCAGCCGGCGGCGGATCCGCCGGAGACGAAGTAGGTGATGAACACCAGGAACACCGAGAGCGAGCCCGCTCCCCACCAGTCCATGGCGCCGCGGACGTGCTGCGGCCGTCCCTTCGGGACGGTCTTGAGGATGCAGCCGGCGGCGACGGCGGTGAGCACCAGGACGACGGCGAAGATGGACCGGAAGCCGAGGGTCTCGGACATCAGGCCGCCGACGTAGCCGTCCACTCCCCCGATGCCGCCGTTGATGGCGGCGATGATGCCCACGGAGGTGCCGAAGACGCGCGGCTGCAGGTTCTCGCTGAGCACGATGTAGGACAGGGCGAAGACGGCGCTGGACACGCCCTGCAGGAAGCGGCCGGCGATGAGCAGCGGCAGGGTGGGCGCGGCGATGCAGAGGATGGTGCCGGCGCCCATGATGGCCAGCACCAGCAGGAGCGCGGCGCGCCGGCCGATGAAATCGCTCCACCTGCCGATCACCGGGCCGGCGATGGCGCCGGCCAAAAAGAACATGGACTGCACGGGGGCGGCGGCGTCGGGGGCCTGGCCGAAGCTGGCGGCGATCCGCGGCAGGGCCGGGGTGACCATGCTGGCGTTGAGCTGGAAGGACAGCACGCCGAGCAGCAGTGTGGAAATGAGCAGGGCGGCCGGGCGGCCGGCAAGTCTGGTCACGTCGGTTTCGCTTTCGACGGCGGTGGGTGGCGAGGTGCTGGCGTTGGCTGGGGTGTTCACATCAAACTCCATTGTTCTCTGCAGGATGTCCTGCGGATGGGAAATCAGTTGTTATACAACCATGTATGACKAACAAGTACAACCATGCCGTACACTATTTCCTAATTCAGCCGCCCCTGGCTCGACCTGATAGGACTTCCTTATGAGCACTCAGCTTCCTGCCGTCACCGTCGTCGGCAGCATCAACCTGGACATCATCGCCACCACCGACCGGCTTCCCACCGCCGGCGAGACCATCGGCGGCGGCGTCCTGCAGCAGCAACCGGGCGGCAAGGGAGCCAACCAGGCAGTGGCCGCCGCGCGGCTGGGCGGAAGTTCCCGGATGATCGGCGCGGTGGGCAACGACGCCCAGGGCCGGCTGATGCTGGAGGCCCTTTCGTCCGCAGGCGTGGACACCGCGGACGTGGCGGTGCTCGACGGCGACGCGACCGGCACGGCGCTGATCGTGGTGGACCGCGACGGCGAGAACCAGATCGTGGTGTGCCCGGGGGCAAACGCAGCGTTTTCGCTGGACGGCGTTTCGTTTGCGCCGGACGAGACGGTGCTGTGCCAGCTCGAGGTCGGCCTGTCTGTGGTGCTGGAGGCCGCCCGGAAGTCCTCGGGGTTCTTCGCGTTGAACGCGGCGCCGGCCATGGACCTGCCGGCGGAGCTTCTGGAGCGGTGCGATCTGGTGATCGTCAACGAGACCGAGTACGAGCTGATCCCGGCACTCACTTCCGCGAAGCTCGTGGCCGTGACGTACGGGAAGGACGGCTCCGCGATGTTCGAGCACGGCCGGAAGGTTGCCGAGGCTCCTGCTGCCGCCGCGACGGTGGCGAACACCATTGGCGCGGGGGACGCATTCTGTGCGGCGCTGGTGCTGGCGCTGCGGGCTGGACTGGATTACGGGCGGGCGCTGGCCGTGGCCAATGCGGTGGGGGCAGATGCGGTGCGCGATCCCTCTTCGCAGCCGGCGCTGGCGCGACTCGAGGAGTACGTTGAGCGGGTGGCTGGGGCCGGGGTTGCTGCGCCGTGACTGTGGTTTTCAGGCTGGCAACGGCCGCCGACTATTCTGAGGTCCAGAGAATCACGCGAGAGGCGTACCTCCACGCCGGGCACTTCGCTGCCGACCACCCATACATGAGTGCGCTGAATGACGTGGAACACCGGGCGAAGCATGCCGAGGTGTGGGTCGCCGAATCATCGGGCGCAGTCGTGGCAGCAGTGACGCTCACCTTCGCAGGGCAACCGTGCAGCGAGATCGCAATGGAAAATGAGCTTGAGTTCCGGATGCTCGCGGTTGATCCTGCCGTTCAAGGCGGCGGCGTTGGGCGTGCCGTTGTCCGCCGGGTCATCGAACACGCGGAGTCGTTGCCGAATATCAGGGCGATCAGCATTACGAGCGCGACGTTCATGGAACGGGCGCATGCTCTTTACGAATCCCTGGGCTTCCGGAGGGTCCCTGCCCGCGACTGGTACGTGCCGGGCGAGGACGTGCTGCTCTGGGTGTTCCGGCTGGACCTGTCGGTGGTTGAGCTTGTCGAAACCGCGCCCGACGTGACTGGTGGTTGAGCTTGTCGAAACCGCGCCCGACGTGACTGGTGGTTGAGCTTGTCGAAACCGCGCCCGACGTGACTGGTGGTTGAACCCGCCGAACCTCGAAGAGCAGGGCCGGTTGGTCCGCACCTAGAGCGGAGCCATGGCCCTGACCCCCGTTACATGTAATGGGTCCCCGAAGGCCGGGGATTTGGTCGCTGGGCCCGATGACTTTCTTGCCCTGATGCGGCGGGCCTAGACATGGCTCTTGCTATCGCAAGGACGCTGATTGACCCGGCTAAGCAACAGGCGGAACGGGTCGTACCAACGAGCGTAGCAGCCCCCGTGCATGGCGGAATTTAACCCTTTGTGTTTCGCGACAATTGCGCCCCGTCACACAACGGAGAGGTAGGACTGACAGACCTGTGCCCCTCGGCTGCAACGCCCCTCTAACGCTTCCCGCGGTGTAATGCCGCGGGGGTCCTGGCTTGGTCGTAAAAGGTCGTGGGAAAGCCGGTCAGCGCTGTGTCGAAATGAGCACCGCCATGGCCGTCATCCAATCGATCCGTTCCTGTTCCAGACGCACGTTGCCGCGTACCGCCAGCTGTTCCACCACTGCAAGCTCCTCCGGCAGAAGGTGCTGCATGGTCCCAACGGCCGGCTTGGGCTCGTGCCCCCAGAGGTCTTTGAATGCCTCCAACGTGTCCAGGTCCATCAAAACAGTGCTCACAGCAATGCCTTGGGCCCGCAACCGGTTCAAAATGCCAAACCCGTGGCTGTCTAGATCGCCCCAGTAGACGACGCCATGGTCGCGGATCCACGGGATGCGGGCCAACCTGTCCACTGCGTAGCCGGAACCATGGACCACCACAGCCCCCGGCAGAGGCGGCATGGCCAACACGGACTCCAGATTCTCAAACACGTAGACCACCTCGGGGCTCAGGTCCATAGCGGCCAACTCCGTGACCGGTGCAGCCAGATCCGCCAATCCGCCCGGCGCCAGAGCGGGGTCGAGGAAACGCACGCGGACCAGGTCCGGTTTGTCCGCCAGTCCCAACCCACTTCTACCGGTGGCTGCTTCATGCAGTCGCGTGACGAGGGGCCTGTACTTCTGGACCCATTTGGTGTCGACTCCGCGGATGGGCAATTAGCGGATGTACAGTCCGGACGCCGGATGCACTCTGAGCCATTCCAGTACGCCGGCGAGCCGGGTGAAGTCTTCGGGAGCCAAGGCGGCAAGTTCCACGGCGCTGCGGCCCACCGCGGTCGCAAACCGGTCTGCATGGGGCTGCGGCACCGAGTCGAGCAGTGCCTTGGCCCTGGAGGATGCCCGTTGCCAGTGGGTGGTTTTGCCGGCAAATGCAGCGACAGCCCCGGGGGTGTCGAGTTGCACACGGTCGGGAATCCTCTGCTGGCCGAGGCTGGCCCAGCGGCGTTCCGTCCACAACACGTCGGCGGCCCCTTCCCATGACTTGGCCCAGTCGACGGCGGCGGACACGGAGGCCAGTGCCTGTGCTTCGGTGGGCGGATGCAAGGGGATGCCAAAGGGAAGCGACGCGTCGTCGCCTACGGACCACGAGCCAACGTGGCGGTTGTATTTCTTGAGCGCCTGCGCGGCCGCCCCGGCAGGTGTCACCGGCGTGGGGCTCAAAACAGCGCGCCCGTCTCCGCAGGATCTTCAGCATCCCGGATTTCCAGCAGCCCTGTGCCGGCCGGCTGCTCCCGGCCCGGCACCTCGGCAGGCGGTGGCACAGAGTCCGGAACCTCGCCGTCGTCCATGGACAGGGAGCCGATGCGGGAGTCCTGGAACTCCCGGCAGGTGACCACGGCCATGCCCCCAATGTACTCCTCCAGCGTTTGCAGGAGTTTCAGCGGTGTGGCGAGCACCATGTGGAAACCGAATTCCGTGAAGACATCCATGGCGATGCGGGTGAAGTTGCTGTCCGCCTTATCGAACGCCTCGTCCATGACGACGGTTCCGTAGCGCGGCACGTCCTCGCCATCGCCGGCCAGCTGGTAGCGCAGGGCCGCGGCCAGGCAAAACGTGACAAGCTTTTGTCGCTGACCGCCGGAGAGGCCAGCGCTGGAATCGTACACGTTAAGCTGCCTGCCGGCGGAGTCCACCTCCGTGGCGGTGAAGCGCACGTGCAGCCGCGTGTCCAGGCATTGGTTCCGCCAGGACGTGTCGGCAGGTTCGCTGGAGGCGAGTTTCTCCATGATGCGGCGCATGACCTCGAATTTGGCTTCGGCATCGTCGCGGTTCTGGGCCACCCAGGAGCCCGTACTGATGTCCTGCAGGTCGCTGAGAAACTTCCGGCCCAGCTCGCCCCGGTTCTCCTTGACGACGATCTTCAGGAACCGCCCGGCGTCGAAGGCAGACCGTTTGAGAGAGCCGTTGATGGGGGTCACCCTGTCCCGCACTTCCAAGGGCGCGCGGCGGATCTCATTGGCCAAAGTGGCCACATTTTGCTGCGACTGGCGTTCCATGAGTTCGAAAAACCGGGTCTCAAAGTCCGGCAGGCGGTCCGCGACGAGCTGCTCCAACAGGGCAAGGTATCCGCCACCATCCTCCACCTGGTCGGTCAAGTCCCCGGCTTTGGCGGACCAACGACGCCGGAACTCTCCCGCCAGCGAGGCGAAGGCTGTCCGGGCGGCCGCGGCCTGGGACGTGGCCTGTTTTTCCTCCGCGCTCAACCCAGTGGCCACAGCCAGTGCGACGTCGTCGATCACCTCGTGGACTATGCTGCGGCGCTGCTTCAGGAATCGTTCCCGGAGACTGGCAGCAAGCTCCTCAGGCACGTCGGCCGACGCCGCAACACGCGGTTCAAGCCCTAACACGATGCGGTCCAATCCCGCCAGTTGAGTTCTGACGTCAGCCAGCGACTCCATGGCGGCCTGCTGGGCCTTCTGCGCAGCCGCCCAGCGCGCCCTGGCCTCCTTGGCAACAGCTTCGGCTGCTCGAAGGTCGCCACTCACCGCGAGGATCTCCGCCAGCCGTTCTTTGTGGCTTACCACCCGGGTGCGGGCCCGGCCAGCATCCAGTTGGTCCCAGCCTTGGGTTTCAGTCAGTGCCAGTGCCTCGGCGCGCCGGCGTTCGGACTCGCGCCGATTCTCCGCGGCGTCGACCTTATCGGCGAGTTGGTCAGCCGTGGCTCGGGCAGCCTGGACGAGTGAACTCAGTAGCTCCAGTTTGTCGCGTTGTCGAATCCGAGCACCCACGTTGAGCGGTCGTCCACCCGTGACCGATCGTCTTTCTCGTGTCGGGTGCGTGAGCGTTTGACCTGCCCGGCACGGGTGACGGCTTTCTCCGAACCGGCTAGTTCCGCGGGCGAATCGACGCATTCGTAGTCATAGTTGCCCGACAGGACCGCGTGCAGCCAGCCGGCCATAGGACCATCGGCAACCTGGACCCGCGAGACCAAGGACCGCTCGGTTCGTGCGGGTCGCGGTGGTTCTGACCGGCTGGGGACGGACTCGAAGACGAGCCGCGAGCCCAGAAACAGCCCATCGACGGCCTCGCGCACACGGTCGATGTGCTTCTCCGGGACGAGCATGACGGTGGCCAGCGGACGCAGCACCCGCTCGATGGCTCCGGTCCAGTCAGCGAATTTCTTCCGGACCTCTAACAGTTCACCGGCGAACGGAAACGCCGACGCCGGCAGGCCCGTCGCCTCGGCTACAACGGACCTCGCTGTCACCAGCTTGTCGTCGAGATTGGACCGTCGGCCGCGCAGGGATTTGAGCTCCGTTTCGAGGTCGCGGACTTTCGCTTTGGCGGCACTGCGGGCCTCATGAAGCTCATTGATGGTCTGTCTGCTAGCCGCCCGGGCGGCCTCCAGGCCGCTGCGTTCGGTGCGGGCCGCGGCCCGAAGTTCCTCGTACTCTTCGAAGCTGGCAGGGAAACTGATGCCTACCGCCTCCAACTTTGAAGCCAGCTCCGCTCGCCGGCTCAGGACATCGCGTTCGCGCTCCTGTGCCATGTCCACCTGCGTCTGTTGGTCGCGGAGGGCCTGCCCGCCATGGCCGTCCACTTGTCGGCGGGCTGCCGAATGGGCCTCTTCCAATTCCGCCGTGGTGGCGGTGGCTAAATCGAGGTCGTGTTGGGTGGTCAGTGCGGCAGACTCGGCGGCCGCTTTAGCGTCCTTGGCCAGCTTGAGCTTCCACTCATCCTTGAAGCTGGGCAACGCCGCGGAAAGTGCAGCGGCATCGGTGGCGCGGGCGCTGTTCAGCCCGAACGCGCGGGCCGGTTCCTCCATGCGCCGCAGATGTTCCACCTGCTCGCGCGCCTCCACCACCAGCCGGTGGGCCTCGGACAATTCGCCAAACTGCGCCACTGCGGTAGTGGCGATGTCGAACGTCTTCGGCTTGTCCAGCATGAATTGGCGGAATAGGTCATCAAGGCTGCCCAGCGACTTGGCCGATTGCGTCTTGTGCAGCAGAAGGACGGCATTCTCGCCGGAGATGCCCATCAGGCGGCAGAAGCGGCTGGCAAAGGCCGAATGCTTGTCGGTGACGTATGCGGCCGGCCAGGTGCTCTTGATGCGCCGGGTCTCGATGCCGTTGCGAAGGTAGTCGACAAAATCGGTGAGCGTCGCATCCTCCTGCAGGAGGATGCTCAATTCGCTGACTTCAGCGGGCGTGTTGCAGCCTCGGCGCAGGTGGTACAGCTTGAGCAACAGCACCGGCTTAGACCCTGTGTTGTCGTTGTAGCGCAGCAGGATGCCGCTAAACGTGGCGCCGGTGCGCAGATATTCCGCACGCACTTCGCCCGTTTCGTCATCGGCACTGCGCCGCCACGCGCCGCGGATGTAGCTCACAATCGTCCGGTCTTCCCCCCGGGCGGAGGTGTCCTGGGCGGCCGCGTTGAAATGCAGCTTTCCTCGCGGCGTCAGCACCGCTGAGATGGCGTCGACCAGCGAGGACTTTCCCGAGCCGGAATGTCCAGTCAGCAGGAAGCCCTTTCGTGCAATGTCCAGGCCGTGGTGGCCTTGAAACGTCCCCCAGTTGAGCAGCTCTACCCGTTCCAGCCGCCACTGACTGGTCCGGGTGCTTGGTGCCGTGGCCGCCATCGTCATGCTCATTCTGCCCCCTCATTGGTGTCGGGCAGCTCTGCGGAGCCGGGCTCTACCTCCGCAGCCAGCCGCCGGTACTCCGCCTGCACGGCTGCAATCTCCTCCGCGCCGAAAACGAGCCTCAAGACGGGCGAAACCTCGAAACGGCCCTCGGTGCTGGTTGCAGCCAAAAGCCCGTATTTGACCATTTTTTGCCAGGACGAGTTGATGCGTTTGGAGAATCCCGCGATGTCGGCGTTGTCTTTCCCTCGGTAAACCTGCAGCTGATCGGCCACTTCGTCCGCGCCGACGATGGTATTCCGACCGCCGCCTTCCTGCAGTAGCGTCTGCCGCAGGTGGAGCAGCAGCGCCGTGTCCAGGAACGTCAGTGTGGCAGTGCGCATCACTTTTGGCCCGTCAACGTCCGCGGAGGTGTTGCGGACGAAGGCGACCTGTGCGGCGTGATCGGTGACTAGGTCCAGGAACAGGTCTGCCAAGCTGGACCGGACGGCGTCTTCGTCGGACAAGAGAGCCGTCCATAGATTGCCGTGCCGGGAGGCGGAGAGATAGGGGCCGCGTAGAAGCTGGACGAGGACCCGGCGGGAGGGCTCCCGCAGGGTGCCCGTGTCGCCATCCCACAGCGCGACGTCGGACAACGGTCCCTCGCCTCCGGCCGGTCCGGGTACGCCTGATTCGCTCACGGATAAATCCTTTCGGTGAAGAGATAGCGGCCCACGGTGCCGCAGCGCGTGGTGCCGGAGCCATCGGTGGAGCGTCCGGGGGGCCGCCAGGTGACGTCTTCACGGCCGCTCAGCGCGATGGCGTGCTCTTCGGCTAGAACTAGGAGTCCGACGACGCTTGCCACACCTTGGGTGGCCGGACGATCAGCCAAAACGTCGGCAATGGTTGCAGAGCTTTGCCGGCTCAGCACGGCATTTATATTGCCAGTCAATTCGATCATGTCGATCTCGGAGGCGCGGGCCAGAGCCCGGAGTTCCTCAATGTCCACTGTCTCGGCGTCATGCTCGATGATCTCGCCAGCGACTTCGAAGTCGGCCGGATTATGCAGATTAAGAGCGGCCACTGAATTGAGCGGAACACTGGTCAGGTCCAGCGACAATTCTGTCTTGGCATAAGGCTTCACCGACTGCGAGGTCTCTAAAGCTTGCCGCAATGCAGAACGCAGCCGCTGGTTGATCAACCGGTCCTGTTCGAGTTCCTGGGACTGGACAAAGCGGCGCAGGCTGCGGCTGAACGCAGTCATGACGGCATGGATTTCGGAGCTGTGGTCCTGGAGCGTGGGCAAAATCCGGCGCAGAGTCCTCACCTGCGTTGCGGAGAGCCGGGACGTGAATTGCCTGTCCATGATGGTGTCGATGCTGTCCTCGAAATCACGTCCCTGTTCTGGGTCAAGCAGTAAAGCATAGAAGCCGGAAAAGCTCCGTCCAGCCTCGGACTCGGCCAAGAGATCAACACCGCGGAAGATGTCATCCAGGACGCTGCCGCGCGGGCCATCCTGTTCGATCAGCCGTTCCCGCAGGTCCCTGTTGAGTTGCTCAAGCTCGGACCGGACCCGGGCAAAATCACTGGGTATTTCTTCGATGAGCGATAGTACGTCGCGCAGCCGTTCAGCGGCCTGCTCGGCGGACAGCACGTCAACGTCCCCGCCGGCGGCCCGCTCAATCTGGGCATCGATGCGGGCGCGTTCCTCATGCAGTGCGCGCAGCCGTGACGTACTGTCCGGGTCTGTTTCGCGGGCCAGCACGCGTACCCTGTCCAGGATTGTGGCAAGACGCGATTCGGTGACGGCCTGCCGCGGCTGGGACAGCTCGGTGACAAAGCGAATGGCCTGCAGAGCTCCCAGCGACAACTCAAAGGTCTCCTCGCGGGATCCCTCTGCCGTGCGACGGATCAGGATGCCGTCATTACGCCATGCCGTGCAATATGCCTGAGCCGTCTGCGGCAGGTCGAAGCCATTACCGCGCAGCTCCTCCAGGTCCTCCTCAACCTGCTCAAAGAGCGTCGGCGCCGCCAACCGCCGTTGCTCGCCGCCCAGATGCTTGCTCAGCACAGCCACGGCGATGGCTGCGTTGTTTGCACGGAGCAGACGCCACGCAGGGTCCTCGCTCAAAAGGCGGGAGGCCGTGAGGGCGGCGCGAAGAACAGTCATGCGTCTCACACTAGCCAATGGCGCTGACAATGATTCCTTGCCCGATAAGCCCGAAGTCCTCAAGGGTAAGCGTCGATTCGAAGGGTATCGAGGCCGGGAGTCTACGTGCTGGCCGACTCGTTCAAGCTTGGGCTGCGGCCCTTCCACACCTGGGCACGGCTGGCCCTGCCGTGGACCTGGTGGCGGACGACGGCGCCGACCCCGATCAGGTGCAGAAGTTCCGGGATGCGAGGGGGCTGCTGTTTGAGGTGGCTGGGGTCTGCGGGACCAGGGGCAGCTACATCAGGGCAACTCCGGTGGCTGCGACGTGACACAGTCGTCTCATCACACCGGACCTACTGGAAGAATAATTCGCCTCATCCGGTCCTCCCGGGCTGCGCGTATCGCCGTCTTTTGTAGGGTCCGAATTTTGGAGGCCACTACGGCGTCCTGCTCGCTAATTTGAAGCAGCTGATTACGCCGAAGCCGGAACCAACCCGGTCGATCAGCATTACCTAACTAGATGCCCCGCCCTCAAAGGTAACCTCGTATCCGAGCGACCCGAACAGACCAGTCAGCATGCTCTTGGTATTTTCACCTGCTCGCTGCCGCAGCTCGGACTTCTCCGCAGCGTCAGCCATATCTGATTCGGCGAGGAGATAGAGCTCCGCCTGCTGAGGCGCCGTGAAAGCATCTACGACTCGGTCAGCGATGCCACGGTCCTGGCTGTACACATAGGACCGGTCGTGGTCAATATTGGGCTTGTCGAGCTGCGGCTCGGGCAGCCGCACCGTCACCGACTTGCCGTCCGCTGACAGAGTAAGGTCCTCTTCGGCGAGACCTGCAAGGTCGACATAGGCATTGACGGTGCCAGCGGCCACAAAGAGCGTCCGTCGTCCTGCTATGAAATCGGGAAGCCCCCCGCTGCTTTCTTTCTCGTCCAGTAGAAGCTCAAAATTACCGACCGCAGCGTGGTACTGGCTGACATTCTTGACTGACTTCAGAAGAACGGTTAGGTCCCGCTCGCTCTTGCTCGAAAACGGGCCGAACCCAAGCATGCTCGCTGCCAACAGTGCTGCCAGAAGCACCGCCACGGCAGATGAAACGAGCGCGACGGGCTTGAATGATTTGGCTTCGGACATTGGACCCCTTTGCCTTGAAACGGCGGAGGTTCCGTTCCTGGTGTTGCTTCCAGAATTTACTGTCTGGCTGATTCAGGATCAGTGTAGCGGGACTCGCCCGACGGTTAGGGTGGCGACACTTTCAGGAATTCTGATCTCTATGTGGGACGATAACGACCGGTGACAATTGGGCAAGGATCACGTTCTTGGCTCCCCCAGGCGCCGTCGCTAGCACCGCCCAGGGCGGCTTCACTTCATCGAGGGGAAACAAGTGACTACTACTGACAGCAAGGCACTCGTACCGGTGTGGACACTGGCTACGGAGGCGGTCAGCGTGTCTGACTTGCTTGGCACCGAGGGCTTAACGCCGGCTCGCCTTGCAGAACTGCGGACGGTTTTGGCAGCACTTGCGGACGCCCCGATCGCAACACTCGAGATGCATTCCATGCCACCGACTCGTGACCGTAAAGGCGGGATCCCACTTGACGTTGCAAGCCCGCTGGCAAAGCAATTGGCGCAGCTGGTAACCCAAACAGCGAAATCCGCTCCCCCGCAACTAAACATGGCCGATACCGGAGAGGTGCTGTACCGGATGGTAGTCCCTGCCAAGGTTGCCGCGCAGGTGGGCAAGGGGCTTGTGCGGCCCATGGCAGCCAAAGGAGTCGCAGGAGCTGTTCACGGTCCTCTGATGGGCTCGACCGGAATCGTAGGTGCGGCAAAGTTCGTGCCTGTTGCAGGTAAAGCCGCAGCTGCAGGCACTGCCGGCGCTGCAACTGGTTCGGCAGCGACGGCTGGCGTTGCGGTAGCCAGCGCTGGAGCTCTGACGGTGGCCGCGCCACTCGTGCTGATGGCCGTGGCCGTCAGCGTCAGCGCATACGCCGAGCACCAGCGCCAGGAAGCAATTGAGCGGATCACTGACCTCTTGGAGCAGTTGCACGAAGACAACCTCGATAAAGAACGCAACGAGTTGGACGGTTGCCGTGAAGCGATCGACAAGGCGACGTCGATCCTCCTTGACCAGGGCCGGATTGGCCTTTCGCTGGGTCTGGATTCCTCCGTGCACGGCATCAATACCGCTATCGCTGCCACTCGGCGGCGGCTGAAGAAGTGGGAAGCGGCACTGGATGCGCTGTCCGACGGCGCAGTCGAGGTAAGCGGATTGAAAAAGCCGTTTCCCGGCATCACCGAGGAAGGCGGAACCTTCCGGGCGCACCTACAGATTGCACGGCTGGCCATCGCTCTCAAACGGCGGGTGCTCGTGCTTCAGGCAGTCGAGCACGCCCAGCAGGACACCGGCAATTCCTTCAAGAGTTTCATCGGGACGCTCCACGACGACGGGCGCAGCACCGACGAGTTGGAGTCAGGTATCAACCAGGTGCTCCTTCGACTGTCTGCGCTTCAGGTGAAGCGCGACGGCGGTTTCCGCCTTCCCGCGTTTACGGCTGGCGAGGTAGACCAACTGCTACAAGCCTCGTACCGACTTCGCGCTCTGGGAGACGATCTACAGGTATCTGGCCACCGGGATGACGTTGCAATTGAAATTGAACGGAAGCGTGACGGATCCCTCGTCGTATTCCCTGGAATCGCAGCCTAATCAACTCAGGTGGGCAAAGCGCTTACTACCATCTGACGCATACTCAGCTCGCTAAGACAATCCGCCTACGATTTTACGGAGCAACCATGGCCGGAAAAGCAGACAAAGCCGCTGCTGTTATGAAGGACGGCGGACAGAAGGCAAAAACTGCCGCCGCCAAGCTTTACGCTCTCGCCAAGGACCCCGAGACGCAGGCCAAGGCAGGGAAACTGCTTGAGGACGGCAAGAAGATGTATCATGCAGCAACAAGCCCCGAAGCCAAAGAGGCCTACCGCAAGGCAGCGGAAGTAATAAACAAGATGCGCAAGAGATAGCCGAGGGCTGGATTCCCGCCAGGTCACCAAGACGCCGTTGATCCCGCCGATCCCGCGAATTACTTGTGTTTTACAGGTACTTCGACAAGACCCGCGCGATCGTGTGCCCCGAAATCACGAGCCACTCCACGAGTTCCTGCGCCCGTGCCTCGTCCAGTAATTCGCCGGGCCGGCTAATGACGAGCTTGTCTGCTTTGCGGTCGGGCCAGTCGTCCCCCTCCGCGCCGAAACCAAACTCCACTCCGATGGCGTCGCGCTGGGCCACCAACTTTGCGAAGAGGTCCTTGGCATGGTTGATCCAGAAAAGCGGCTCTTCGCAGATAAGCATGCTTAGGACTGGCTGAGACCACGCAGCATCGCCTCCGCCGTTTCTGCGCGGCGTAGTGCGGATGAAAAGATGTCAGAGCCTCATCTAGGGTTGAAACGATGTGGCCAGCCGCACCATGTCGCCGCGCAGTTCAAGATGTCCGGTGTCCACTCCATGCTGCAGCCCATCATTCAGGCGAGCCGTGATGCCAGCAGTCCGGCGCTTCCCGCCGAACGTCTGAATCGTTTCCCGATGCAGCTCGCTCACTCCGATGCCGCCTGTCGCACTCACGATATCCACCATGGCATTCCGTAGTTCCACAACGCTGATGTGCTCCGGTTTGCGAACGATGTCAGCGTCATTCGACCGAAAGATGCTCCAAGTGCGCCTATCCACGGTGGCATCCCAAACAAACCCATCGTCGTCGATTACGTGCGTCGACGGTTCGACCAGACGAAGCACGGAGTCCGCACGGGAACCGTTGACCTTATTGAGGCCGAATGCAGCACACACCAGTTTTGCCAAACGGTCCTGATGTATGGGCCCCTCAGCCGCGACAACAACACCAATGGCATCTCGGACGGCAGCAATAGAACGTCGTGAGTGCAGGTTATCCAGAACGTCTGTGGTTCCGAACACCTGCACAGGCCACGGCTGGTAGGTAGCAACTTCAGATACAACAGGCCCAGGCGACGGCGGGCCCGCAGGCTTTCGGATCTCCTCAAACAGAGGCAGTGTTCCGAGAGGGTCAGTGACACTATTAGCCAGTTCCGCCTGGCGCCCCCCACCAGCGAGTCCGGGAAGGCTAGCCTCGCGTGGAGCTGGCTCAGCGGCAGCCTCGACCGAAACGTCATCGGCAGCCTCCCGCAGAGACAGTTCCAGCCGATCGAGGACGGCCTCGCTGTCCGCCAGCCACGCCGGCAACCACACCCGCTCCACTGAAGGCCACCGCATCATCCGCGTCAGGACGTCCCGGGGCAGCCCGTCCCTGTCCCCCGCCGTCCTGCGGGCAGCCCAGGCGGGACCGTCCAACAGAATCGCCATCAGCTGGCGGGACGGGTTTTCCGCTGACGCAACGCTCAGGTCCACCTTGAAATCGGACAAGCCCACATCTGAAGTGACCACGAAACCGCGGTCCCGCAGCGCGTCGGCTATCTCTTCCCGGTGCAGGTCAATGCTGGCAGTGCGGCGCCCGTCATACGGCAGCGCAGCGGTCCCCTGTTCCGCCAGATCAAGGTAGGACCGCAGGTGCTTGATGCCAACGGAGCTGGTTTCTTCGGAGCGCAGATCGGCCGGGTTGAAGCTGGAAAAAACAATAACTTGCCGACGTGCACGGGTGACAGCAACATTGAGGCGCCGTTCCCCACCAGACCGGTTCAAGGGACCAAAGTTCAGCGGCAGGTATCCCTTGTCATTCTTGCTGAATCCCGTCGAGAACAGGATGACGTCCCGCTCATCACCCTGCACGTTCTCAAGGTTCTTGACGAACAGCCCTTCTGAATCCTCGTCAAGAGCAGCGACAATGCGCGGCTCCTCCGTGTCGCGAAGCAGACCTTCGATCAGTGCGCGCTGCTGCAGGTTAAACGTCACCACACCGATGGAAGGAGTGCCCGCGGTATCAGCATCAAACCTTCGGCGGATTTCGGCCACCACCGCCGCGGCCTCCACAGGATTGGTACGAAGGACCTTGGATGGTCCCGAACGGTGGAACTGGCCGTCGACCCGGACAAAGTTCACGCCGTTTCCGCGGACATCGGCATTCGCTGCGCCGTGGGAGGGGGCGGGGAACGAGGAAAGCTTGCTGTCGTAGTACTGCTGGTTGCTGAACGCGATCAGCGATTCGTCCTGGCTACGGTAGTGCCAGGACAGCCACTGCCGGGGCACTCGCGCTTCCACGCATTCGGAAAGGATCGACTCCATGTCCTCCACCACGGAGATCTCGGCGTCACCGTCGCTGCCGGCATCGGCGGAAATCTCCGCGAACGATGTGGGCGGCATCTGTTTGCTGTCGCCCACCACCACCACTGAAGCACCGCGGCCCATGGCGCCCACCGCGTCGGCCACCCGGATCTGTGAGGCTTCATCAAACACCACGATGTCGAACAGACCGGCCTTGGCGGGGAAGAACCGCGCCACCGAATCCGGGCTGACCAGCGTGCAGGGCATGATCCCCGTGATGAGGTCTGCGTAGTGTTCCATCAGTTTCCGGACGGACAAGCCACCGCGTTGCCTGGTAAGTTGCCGTTGCAGCTCGCCCATGCGCCCCGAGGTCGACGACGACGAGACCGTCCGGGAGCGGAGGACCCCGGCAGCAAGGTTGGTTTTGAGCAGCTCGCGTACGGTTTCGGCGCGCGTGGTGAACCGCTCGATGGTGCGCTCGTGCACCGCGGCATCAAAGTCGGCCAACCCTGTAGCGATGCGGCGTTCGGCCAGCGACCCTTCAGCCAAGCCGCGTTCAAAGGCTGCTGCTGCGTCATCTGCTTCCAGCGCGCCGTCGAGGATGGCAATACGGGCGTCCATCAGTCCCGCGGTACGCAGCGGTTCGACATGACGGATCAGCTCGAGCCACCGCGTCAGTGGTACCGAACCCGCCGCGTCCAGCCGCCGCGCCACGGACGTTTCCCACCAGCGAACCAGGAAGCCCCGCTCATTGGTCCACGCACGCAGGTCATCGCTCCCCACACCCTGAATCTGCAGGAACTCTTTCCAGGCATGGGAAAGCTCCCGCAGTAAGCCGACAACGTTCTGGTGGACGTCGGGGGCTTCCTTCAGGAACGTGCGGAGCTCGGTCTGGAAGCTCACGACGGCGGGCTCCGTAGACGGCTGCACCGCCTGCGCGGCCCAGCGCAGCCAGGAAATGCGGTGTCGCAGGTCGGCTTGGGCGTCCGGCGTCAGCGGGTTCCATTGCTGATCCGCAGGAAGCCCAGGCAGAGAGCCCCGCGTTGCCCGCAGACCGGAGACCTCATGCTGGACGGCCACCAGTTTCTCCAGCAGCGGCACAAGCTCCTTGTGGCGGATTTCAGCTCCGGGTACAAGCACGGGAGACAGTTCGGCGGCCACTGCCAGCAGCCGCTTCTTGCGTCCCCAGAACCCGGAAGCTGCGGCCTGCTGTGCGCGGCCGAGAATTTCCGGCAGAGGAAGATCCATAGCCCCCGGCGCTACGTGCTCAAGGCCCGGATGCTGGACGGACGCAAAGGCCGTAACCAGTTTCTCCAACTGTTCAGCATTAACAGACCAGTCGCCGGAGCGGACCACATCCAGGGTCCCCAATGGGACGTTCCGGTCCTGCAGCAGTGCAGCGAGAGTTCCGAGGTCGGCCGGCGTTCGCGCTGCGTCCAGTACCGCCGAAAGCCCAGGGGTCGGCCGCAGCGCCTTCAGCGCTTCGTTGAGGCGCTGTCCCAGAGCCAGCAACTGCTGCTCCTGCTGGACGCCCGCCGCAACGGAGACGAACCGCCATGGGTGGTCAGGCCCAGGACGGACGGGGTCAGTGAACTCCGGAAGTTCCCGGAACACCTGCCGGATCGAGTTCAAGGTGGACTCATTCAACGACGCTGTCAGCTCCGGGCTGAGAGGAACCATCGCATGATCAGGTTCATAGGTCAGAGCCTTGGTCCGCGCGCTGTAGAGGGACAGCTGCGCACCATTCTCCTCGTGGACGTTGTGGGCATACCGGACCAGTCCGCGGCGGGCCGAGGCAAGATCGGTGGAGGCAGTCTCAAGCTGCTGCTGGTTCGCAGACAGGCGCAGCTCCAAGGCATGTTTGATCTGCGCCCTGACCACCGCCGGCTTGCTGCCCTTGTCATGCAGGTCAAGGGAGAACGGCCCCATCCCGACGTCGTCGAGCCGCTTCTGAACAACATCGAGTGCTGCCCGTTTCTCCGCGACGAACAAAACCCTTTTGCCGTCAACAATGGCGCGGGTCAGGAGGTTGGTGATGGTCTGTGACTTTCCGGTGCCCGGAGGGCCTTCCAGGACGAACGTCTGGCCGGCAACCGCAGACGCGACTGCCTCCAACTGCGACGAGTCCGCTGGTATTGGACACTGGGCAGCAAGGGCGTCCAGGTCGACGTCGGGCGTCACGGCAACACTGTCTGAATAGAGTTCCGTGGGGGTGCTGATCAGGTGATTGACCAGGCTGTTGGCCGTGAATTCCTTCCAGTTCTCGTCAAGGTCCTTCCATAGGCGGAACTTGGCGAACTGCAACATGGACAGGTCCACGGTGTTTTCCACGCGGAAGGCCAGGCCCTTGGCCGAAACGGCCGCCCGGACCGCAGCGAACGCGGCGTCCAGATCGATTCCAAATCCGTCTTCCTCCGGCTCGGCGAGGCCCGGGATGCGCAGGTCGTGAGACTGGGCCAGCTTCTCGAGAAGGCAATAGTTTGGCGTGGACTGGCCGGTCTCATCGAGTGTGACCCGGTACAGACCGTTTTTCCCTGCAGAAGTCAGCTTCACCGGGACCAGGACCAGCGGGGACCTGAGCGCCCGGCCGTCCAGCTCCCACATTAGGCTGCCAATGGCCAGGTAGAGGTTGTTGGCTCCCGTTTCCTCAAGCTGGGTTTTCGCCTTGTAGGCGAGCCCGCGCATCTTGGCGTTGTAGCCGTCTTCGCTGACCTCGGCGAACACCGATTTTTTGGAGCTGAGCAGGTCGGCGAGTTCGTCCTGGGGAAGGTCTTTGCCGAAGCGGACACCGCGCTCCTGGTGGATGGCACTGATCTGGTTTGACGGAAGCAGGCTGACGGACGTGCCCTCGCTGATGAGGTCCTCGAAGGCGCCCATCCATGCGGTGGGCACTGCGAGTGGGAACCGGGCGGTGTCAGTGAAGTTGATGAGCCTGTTCCGCAGGCTCAGGTCCAGCAGGGCGTTCTTCCACTGAACCACCCTGGGTGGAACGTGGGAGGTGGTCCGGGCGGGTTCTCCGCTGGAAGTTGCCTTCTCGGGCAGCGCCGGCGCAGTCTTGGTTTCCGGGACGTAGTTGACCACGGTGTAGGTTCCGGCGTCGGACGTGGTCCGGGCCGGCAGCGGGTAAATGCCATCGAGGCGGGCGCGCCTGATGTCAGTCACCGCATTGATCTCGTCATTGCCGCTTTCCACATAACGGTTCAGCGGGCTGCTGCGGAGTGCGGCCGCCGAGATAGACTGACTGCCGGTGAGGAGCGTGGTTTCCACGAGGCCGATGAAACCCCGCTGTACGAGGCTGACCAGCTCGGGCACGTCGTCGGAGGCCGCAGTGCTGAGACTGCCTTCCTCCCGCCAGTAGCCGAGGAATGCGTGGCCATCCACTAGCCAGAGCAGAGGCCTGATGCCGCAGAATTCCAAAGCGGCGGCGAGGACCAGCGTGGTGTCCAGGCACGTGCCCAAACGGTCGTCAAGGACCTGCGCCGGCGTCCGTACCTGCTGGCCTTCCAGTCCCCAGCTGGCGGGTGGCATGCTGTAGCGGATGTCACGGGCGCTCATGGCCTGGGCGATGGCGAACACGATTCGATCAACCCGGTCCCCGTCTTCCAGGTACCCGTCGAAGCTGCCGCTGCCGGTTGTTTGCATGAGGATGTCGGCAGCTTCGGACATGAGTTTGGCGATGCTGGGATGGTGCGGCTGCACGTACGCGGCCAGGAACTCGAAGGAGACGAGTCCCCGTCCGGCGATCCACAACTGGGCGGGCAGGAGCGTTAGGTCCGCTTCTGCGCGGCCCAGCTCCGCCACGGCGGCATCGGGGCCCGCCGAATGAACGGTCACCAGAACCTTTCCCATCTGGCGGTCAGCCAGTTCATACATGGTGGCGGCCTGAACTGGAACGTTGAGGTCATCGAGCGTGATGGTTTGTCCTGCCGCAAGGTCCACATACTGCTGGAAGTCGCCGGAGATCCGGCCCGTCTGCGCGGAGGCCTCCACCTGTACCACTGCACCACGGATTTCCGCGCCATAGTTCGTGATCTTGACCTGCCTGACGAAGCGGAAGCCGTTGTGCGCCATCGCGTAGCTCAGCGCATCTGCTGTGGTCACCTCAACCGCAACGTGGACAGCGGATGCAGCCGGTTCATGGGCTACAGGTTCAACTGAGGAGTTTGCCCCCGGGAGGTCCGGCTGCGCGACGGCGACGGGCAGAGCCTGCTGGTCTTCTTCCGGCTGTTCATGGTTCGGAGAAGACCGGTTCTGGTACTCGGTGAGAAGCGCAGCCAACTCGCTGTGAGTTTGGTCCAGCCCGATCACCTTGGTCAGCCGACCTGCGGTGTCCAGCGTACGGAAGGTATCGGGGTCGTCGAAGGACTCGTTGTGCGCCCAAAGGTTGCGTGCTTGGCGCAGCTCGGAGGTGTGGCTGCGCGCATCGTGCGGAAGGTTGAAGGGGTACCCAAGTGAGCCCATGGATTCAGTCATGATGCGCAGCTGCAGGCTGAGATCCGTGGGCGCGTATGTCTGCGCAGCGCGTCCGGCGTTCTCGTCCTTGTGCTGGATGATCTTGGTCCAGGCCACTCCGGGGGCTATCTCACCAAGCACTCCTGCGATGTACGGCTCAAGGCCAACCGCCAAGGCCTCAAGCGCCCGGCCCACGTACTCGCGGTTGGACAAACTCATCAAATTCCCCCATCTACGGCACCGCCATCAGTACCGTCATTCAATCAATGCAACCAATCATGGCATCCGGCGCTGACAATCCTGCGCGTCTGTTATTTCTGGCGCCGCTCAGGGGTCAGCAAGCCCGCTAGGTTACGGACCGGACCAATGGACTTCAGGTTTATCGTGCGATCCGGCCTTCAAGTTCTTCATCGATCCTTCGATTGCGTGCGGAGATGAAGACGTTGTTGAGCCGTAGGTACTCAAGGTATTCGTCACGGTCCTTCGGAACGGCAGGCGTGATGAAGTCTGCGAACGGGTGGAAGAACCGGATGGACTGTCCGTCGTCCTCCACGAGGTCTTCCAGCAAAAAGAATTTGACGTACCCGGCGAAATCCCCGAACAGCGCGAAGAATTCCGCGTACCGGAGCAGGACATGTGCAAGGGGGCTCGTCTCACCAAGATAGTGGCGGCGGATGCACTCCAGAGTCAGGTCGAAGCGATCGGCAATCCTGGGGTGTAGTCCGCGTGCACCATTGATCGTCGGCTTTCTTCCGATCCTGTTGCCTGGAAACACAAGGGCGCTTCCCGGGGTGTAGCCGAGGTACTCGGGTAAGTCGTCTTCCGGTATGCCACGGATGACGTTCCAAGCCTTCTTTCGCAGCCTGGTGGTGATCGCGTCACTGGCGAGGAAGAAGACACCAGACGAGGATCGGTGCACGAGGTATGCGCGGGGTTCCATAGCCAGGTCGAAGTGTGGGCCGGTGGGCAACTCCTTGCTCCACAGCAGTTGGTGATGCTTCCGCAGGGCGGGACTAAAGGAGTCGGGGTCCTTGCCGGCCGGAGTATCTGAGTGGAAGTCGAAAGTCATCGGTGTCCCCATGCTCGATGCGTATGTCTTGGTGCGTAAATCGTCCCATGTGATCGCATAGGCAAAGCCTGTCTTGATCCAATGCTGCTGAGTTCCTGCGCCAATGCTGAGAAGAAGTGGTTTGCCGCAATAACACCGCGTTGAAGCTTCTGGTGCAGCTATGAAATGTCCCACCGCCGTTTTCTACATCACGTGCATCAGCTCAACCCGCGGTCATCAAGCTGTAGCGTCTCCCTCCCCGGGCGCTTTCACCGCCGTCCTGATCATTGGCACCGCCGCCGGATCCTTAGAGGCCGGGACCAGGTAGGTCGCTTCAACAGGCAGCAGCGCTACGAAGGGATGGTCCGCGCCGGCAGCCCGTGCAAGCTCGAAGCCGGGCTTGGGCGCCGCTGCCTACGCCGACGCGTACAGGCGGGTGATCGCACGACGCGGTCCTCTACAAGATACGGTCCAGCTGACGCTCGTGGAGCGATCACTTGGCTCAGGTAGAAGCAGGTGCTGTGGATAGAATACGCTGGTGAAAGCGCCACAGGTGGTCATAGACCTCGATAGGAAATCTCGGGTGGTCCTCCGAGAGGGACGCCTCGTCGACCACATGGGTTCTGAGGTCACTGTTCTTTGGAGTGACGGGTCAACCGATGATGTGCGACTCGGTGTTGATGAGGACCACATACGGCTTGCCACCGCGGCTGGTGGGCTACGCCACCGAAAGTTCGTCGACCCGGCTGGCGCATCAGAGCTCGTGCGCTCGTCGCCTGCACAGGCTTTTGCGTTCGCCCTTCTCGACTCATCGAAGCCGATGTCGAGCAAAGACCTCATCGCGCATGTCCAAGAGGTCTACACGGGGGATGTCGGCGCCCTGTGGAAGCGGGCTCGCCTGGCCTTCGAGGCTAACGAGAATGTCAAGGCATCGGGCAAGGGTGCCAGCCTCAAGTACATCTGGGTGGGGCAGGCTCCGCTCGATGCAGTGTCCGCTGACGTAGCCGCCCAGGTGCGCCGACGGACTGCCATGAAAGAGAACACCGTGACGGTGGGACTCCATGCCGGAAATGCAGAGCGAGGCAGTGACGTTGCTCCGCACGTCGCCGACGGCGCTGTCGACCGGCCAATGGATTCAGGAAATCAGAACGAGGGCCAAGGCAGCGCACACAGTGCTGAGGACGGGCGAATACACCCGGCTGTCGAACTCGTCCGCGCGACTTCAGTCTCAGGCGAACTGCCTGAGAACTGGGCTGGGGTACTGGGCAGTGCCATGCGGAATCCTTTGGCAGCTGGGCTCGCTGTGGGCTCGCTGTCAGAGGATGTGCTTCAAGCGGCCGTTCCGGCGCTCGATCGAGCTGCTTTGATCCTGCAGGCCCTGCCGAGGGACAGCAAAACGATCAAGGCAATTGATGCACTGCAATTGGCGGGACCCGAGGGTGCGACCGCTCTAATAGATGCTGCAGAGGCCGAGTTGCGCGGTCTTGAATCGGCGTCTGCCAGAGCCCAGGAGCTACGGCAAGCCAAGGACTTCATGATTCGGAGGCTGTTGAGTTCGCCTTTGGTTGGTCTCCTCAGCCTGGACACTGTTCTTCGTGCCACCCGCGAGATGGAAACGCCCAAAGATGCTGTCAAGAAGGGTGAGTGGGTCGCTGGAGTTCTGGCGGCCGTTATAGGCGCGATGGATCAGGACTCCTGGAAGAATCTCGCGCTCCAGGACAAGTCTGCGGTGGCCCGGCGTCTCACGTCCGTTCCGCTGAATGCGACCGGCTCGAGGGCGCGCGTGCTGGGGTGGATCTGGCGCAATCATCCGGCAGATCTCGCCGACGAAATGTGGTGGCGGGACGTGGAGTTTGATGACCTGGCTGCGGTCGCCACCACGCCCTTGGCCAGTGCGCTCGAGAGCGATGCCATAGCGTCCACCGTAGTCAAGCCCTTGGTGGTCAAGAGGCTCGAGTCAGCCACCACGAGGCGTCAGCTACTCACGTCGCTCGCCGCCCCTACTGCACTTGCCCGCGTCATGGATGAAAGTGACGTTCAGCGAGCGTTCGACCGAGTCCTACGGGATGACAACATCGGCCGGGCCTGGCTTGTGCAGCTCAGGAATGAGACACGGATATCCGAGCTTGCTCACCAAGTAGAGGCCCTCAATCGCCAGGCGAGAGAAATGACGGAGCTGCTCGGCAAGGCCCAGGAAGCCGTGCGGTTGCGTGATGACCGGCTGCACCGCATGGAGGAAAAACTTGGCGAGGCCGCCGCGAGCACCAACGAGCTTCGCGAATCTCAGTCGCGCCAGATCAGGATCGATGTCATGCGCGCCTTTGCGGGGCTCTGCGCGTACGTCGACGGGGCTGCCGACAGTCAGTCCGCTGAGCGCGTCCGGGAGCGGGTACGGCGAATGGCCGCCCGTGAGGGACTGACTCCCTCGGGTGTTCCAGGCCGGACTGAGCCCTATGACCCACAGCGTCACGATGTCATCGGGGAGCCGCCACTGCCCAGCACACCAGTGATTGTCACCGGCATCGGATATACGTGGGGCGAGGGGGCCGATGAGATCGTTCTCGTGCGCGCCCTCGTTGAACGAAGTTAGTAGGAGTGGGAGTGGTTCGAGAACAGTTTCTGGGTGTCGACTTTGGCACGAGCACGACACTGATCGCCGAGAGCCTGCCGGCGGGCAGGCCGACGGTAGTCCCAATCGGTCATGCCGAATCGTGGATGCCCTCTGCTGTTGCGGTCAGCGGTGACGCCTTGGTGGTCGGCGAGGACGCACTGACTCACAATCCCGCCGCTCTGATCACTTCAGTCAAGCGCTGCATCACAGGACGCGTGGTAGTCGCGCGAAGCGGGGATGGCTCCATTGAACGCGACGCCGACGAGGTGATCGGCGCGGTCCTTCGCGAGATCGCGAACCGTGCCCGCGCTGATCGGCTCCCCATCTCCGATAAAGGAGTCACGCGGCTCGGCTGCCCTGCAATGTGGGATGGGGATCAGCGGGAACGGTTGCTCGGACTCGCCGAGACGGCGGGGTTCAGCGTCGGCCCCTCGACTCTGATTGATGAGCCGATCGCCGCTGGACTGAACTGGATCGGCTGGCGAACGCAACAGAGGGAGTACTTCGACGGAGAGCGCGTGCTCGTGTTCGATATGGGCGGAGGCACGCTCGACGTCGCCGTCCTTGACGTCACGACCGGCCCGCTCAGAGACCCTGAAATCTATGTCCTCGCCTCAGACGGCCTCAACGAGGCCGGTGACGTGCTCGACGGAACGATCGTCGCCGACCTGGAGGTCTCTCTCCGCGACCAAGGAATCGAGCTCGAGGCGTTGCCCGACGCTGATCTTGCGAGGGCTTATCTGATGCGCGCAGCGGCTGAGGCAAAGGTTGACCTCTCGACATACCAGGAGACGCAGGTGCATGTCGGCTATCAGGCCGGCCACCTGCCCAGCCTCCGCTACACCCGCGAGCAGCTGGAGGATGCCATGCGTCCGCAACTGGAACGCGCCTGGTCCCTCATCCTCTCGACTCTGCGCGGGTCGTACTTGACCCGCGCCGAAGGTGTGGTCACATCTGCCCTGCGCCAGATTTCGGAGGAGAGCCTCACCTCAAAGGTTGATCACGTTCTCCTTGCCGGGGGCATGAGTCGCGCCTCCGCGGTGGAGAAGTTCCTTAGCCGAAAGCTACCCAACGCCAGGGTTCACACCTTCCCTGGCACGAACGGTGCGCGGGAGGCGATCGTGGCGGGCCTTGCCGAGAATACCTCCTACGAGCAGGTGAATCTGCATCGCCCTGCCTTCGACTTCGTGCTCGAGTTCTCGGCCGGAGGCGGGAACGTGACCCGTGTTCCGCTCTACCGGGCACACACGAAGCTTTACGAGTCGTGGGAAGCACAGAGCCGGGACCGGCTCAGGTACGAGTGGCCAACCGGTGTCACCGCGGTCAATCGCGATTCAGCTCGATCATTGCCATCATCCGGGTACGGCCGCCTCGCTGTCTATGCGATGGACGGAACGCCGGTCGATCTGCGGCATAAGGAGACCGATGTGCCCGGATTAAAGGTGGCCTTTGGCTATGATGGTGTCCGCTTCGTCATGTCCACGGAGGGGCGCGTCAATATCACCGATGGCCGCGGAACGAGTCAGTCATTCCGCGTCTCGCGCTGGCCTGTGCTCACGGGGGGTTTCGCCCGCCTTGCCCTTCCTGTTAAGGAACCGGACTGGAAGCCAATGGAACGACGCGACTGGGACGTCAAGTAGCCGGACCGACGAGCTCAATCACTGCGACCGTCCTGCGGCTCATCGAGAAGGCCCGATGCTTTTCCAGCTCGGCCTCAAGCTGCTCGAGGTCTTGACCGAGGTTCCGGATGCGACCTTCTGCCATCCGGATGACTCGAGGGTCGCGTTCCCGCGCCATAACGACGTCCAACGTGGCTTTCGCCTTATGGATTTTGACCTGAAGACTCGCCTTGCGCGCATCGAGGCGGGCCTGCACCAACGCCTCATTATCCAAACGTCTGCGTGACTCTTCCTCGCGGTGCCGGGCCCAGCTGACCTCCTTCAGCGATGCCAGGAAGGGCTCCATTGGTGTTGGAGCGGCTCCAGTGGCTTCCTCCAGTGATCCGTTCGCAATGGCTTCCAGCAACTGAACGCCGACGTCTGGCGCAACGGCCGCGGTCTTGATATCGATCGCCATTGACCACAGCTCCTTCGTCGGTCTCACCCCGGTCGACGCTATCAAGTCCACCGTGACGGCATAGCGAGTGCCGGACGGCAGCGTTGCAAGCCTGGCTATGCCATAACGATGCAACCCGAGCCTGTCGTGTTCCAGTTGGTGCAGTGCCACGTCAACGATAGGATGCCGGAGAGATAAGAGCTCCACGTCTCGCGTGCTTGCAAGGTCAGCGTCGAAGGTGACTTCGATTGGTTCTCCGTTGCTGATACGGCCTTGGAGCAGTACGGCTGACCGACGGCTCGCTCCCTGGGCGCCTCGAAAGCGATAGATGAGGTCGGAGAGCTCTTTGCTTCCCCGTAATAGCAGGACGCCGGGATGCTCCGACTTCTCGAGCTTGCCTCCAGTGGCTCGCAGTATGTGCTCAATGAGGGTGCGCACTTCTGTCGTTCCGACATACCGCCCGTCCACTGGCCCTGATTCCGAGAGGCCTTCAACCTGCATCTCATCAATCGTGGACAGAGTGGCGCGCTCCTCATTCAGTCGCCGAAGGTTCGCCGCCCTCGTCTCGATGGCCGTAGCGATTTCTTCCGCTCGTTGCCTTCGCTGGGAGTCGTCCAGTCGCGGATCAAGAATTTGGTTAGCTAGGTCACGGAAGTCGTCCCTGAGGATGGGCTCGAGGTCTCCGATGGAGTTCTGAAATACGCCGATTCGGGTGTATAGGCGTTCCAAGATGTCGGACTCGATCGTCCCCGGCACATGCATGTTGAGGATAAGTACCTTCTCGCGCTTTTGTCCGAATCGATCCAAACGACCGATTCGCTGCTCGACTCGCATGGGGTTCCAGGGCAGGTCGTAGTTCACCAGTACGTTGCAGAACTCGAAGTCCAGACCCTCCGATGCCACCTCGCTCGCAATGAGGAGGTCGAATTTCCCATCGCGAAAGGCATCGATGATGGGCTGACGATCCACCATGTGGATACCGCCATGGAGCTGCTCGACCCGGAAGTCTGAACTCAGGCGTTCTGCTAAGTACGTGATGGTCCCGCGAAAGGTGGAGAAGATCAGTGCCTGACGCAGGCCTTGTTCGCGCAAGTGCGTGAGCTGCTCAAGCAGGGCCTCAAACTTGGAGTCCTCACCATGCCACTCGAAGGATGCCCGGTCCTCGCGCATTTCCGCCAAGTCCTCTTCGCCGTACTCCTCGTCGTAATCCTCCACTGAGCGCGCGAACTGGTCTGCGTTGGCAGAGAGTCGCGCCTGCATCGCGGGGAGGCAGCTCGCGACCTGTCGCAACGGCATCTGCATGGCGAAGCCGGGTGGCGTTCCGTGCGCGCGAGCCCGGGACATGAAGTGGTCGACGACGCAGTCGTAGAAGCCTTTCTCACCCGGCGACCAGTTCACGGCTACCTGATGGGGTTCGCGCACTGCCTTGGCGTCAGGTACATCCACCTTCCGGGTCCTTGAGAGCACGCCACTCAAGGTGTTCAGCTCGGAAACGAGACGTTTGACTTCGGCCCGTTGGCCCGCTTCCAAAGGTGCAGCGGTGTCAAGAATCTCCTCTAGGCGCGCGTAGTCCGGGCGATTCGAGACGGCGCGGCCGAAGGGCAGTGTCTCAATCGACCGCAGGTGGTGGCGCACTGCTGCACCGGATGAGCCGTGAGAGATACCGCGTTCGATCGCGTTGAGGTGCTGATTCGGTTCGAGCTGCATGTGGAAGATTTGGGAGTCCTGGTACATGCCGTCGTCGAGCAAAGTCAGCAGGTTGTACAGGTCGTCAGTGCGCAGGTTGATGGGGGTGGCCGACAGGAACAACAAGTGATCGGCCCAATCGGATAGCAACCCGCCTAGCAGGTTCGACCTCGTGCCGGCATTGCGCAACACGTGGGCCTCGTCGACGATGACCAGATCAAATCTCGGTCGGATCCGGGTCAGCTGCTCGAGCACGTCGCTCGCACTGCGGAGGGACTCCACCGAGATGATCGCGTGGATTTCCGGGTCCCGACCGGCGAGGAGATCTTCGGCGAGGTCAGCCAGATTGCGAGGCTTGATAACCTCGAGGTCACGGTCGAAACGCCGGCTCATCTCCATCCGCCATTTGTGAGTCAAGGAGGAAGGCGTGACCACAAGCGTGCGACGAAGCGGTGACCTCTGCTCCAGCTCGCTCCACACCAGTCCCGCCTCGATCGTCTTTCCGAGACCCACCTCGTCCGCCAGAAGTAGCCGCCCGGTCGGAGAGTTGAGGATCTTGAGTGCAGGGATGAACTGGTAGGCACGAAAGACCGTTTTTGTCGCTCGGTAGGAGTACAGGGTGTTCGAGAGCGGCTCGCGCAACTTCGTCCACGTCAGAGTCATTGCGATCTCCCGTGCCGAAGCGGGTGCCGAGGTTACCCAGAAGGCTGGATCGCGTGGGTCTCCATCCACCTTCTGGAGGGACTCTGGCGCGACGTGCTGAAGCTCCCCGTCGACACTCACTTCAATCACGTAGCCAGCGCGCGTGCGAGTAACCCGCCGCACCCGACCAAAGCGATCGCACCCGAGCACCTTCACGACATCCTCGGGCGCAAACGAACTTGTGCCGATGAAGGGCAGACCGTCCTCCCACTGCTCAACCAGGTCCTCTCGAGCCTCCGCGAGGTGACGCATCCCTCCGTCCGCAGTGAATCGATGGCGGGCGGTTGCAGCCGGCCCTTCTTGGCCCTCTCCACGGATGACGAGGGCCTCCCATCGACCCTTGCGGTAGACCCCATACACACCGTTGAAGAGATTGCCGCCGGAATATCCGGGCGGAAGCTGACGGACGTCGGCGTCGAGCGCCTCCAACTCTTCGAGGTCCAACCCCGTTAGTTCACCTCGAACGAGGACCCGCTCGGCTCCGATCTCTTTCAGCCAAGCAAGCCCAGATTGCGGCCCCTGATAGACCAGGTCATCCATTGACATCAGACGCGGACCCCCCGTAGGAATCTGCCCCGAGTTTGGTTGACGCTCGGGGGATTAATGGTGATCGGGCCGCTTCTGCGGCTGCCTAGATCATCTCAGACTCAACGGGGTGAGAATGTTGAGGAGATCGATGTCGTCGTGTGATCGGCAATTTCCATTCAGCCATCTTCCCCCGCAGACCACTGAGAACAAGTTTCGACACTCTCTTGTCTATGGAACACACCTCCACGGCGTGGTAGCCCCACGGACAGCGGCTCGATCAGCGCCGCCTCGGCCAACGGAATGTCCCCGATGGGGTGCGCCCACCGCGCGTCCACCACTATCTTCTCGTTCAGCCCTCCCCCGCCGCCGGACAGCGAAAAAGCCCATCTGCCGGCACAAGTGGTAGCTGCCCGCCTGGCACATGTGGCAGTCGCCGGCCACAAAATAGGGTTCGACGACGACGTTGTCCCCCTTCGTCAGGCCCGTCACCCCTTCGCCGACCTCAGAGACAGTCCCGGAGAATTCGTGCCCCAGTGTCACCGGGGATTCCTCGTGCGAGAGCGGGTGGAGATGGCCGGCGCCGGGCAGAAGGCCGGGCAGAAGATGGGCCCTTCCAGGTACTCGTGTAGGTCGGTGGCGCAGATGCCGCACCACGCGACGTCGATCTTCACCACCTCGGCCCGGAGTTCCGGTTCGGGGATGTCCTCCATGCGGATGTCCTTGCGGGTGTGGAAGCGTGCTGCCTTCATGATTTCCTCCCTGTGGGAACGCGGGCGTTCAACGGGCGTGGTGGCTGGGCTGCAGTTCGTAGACGGGCGTTTCCAGTCCTTCCATGCGCGCCTTGAGCTGCAGGGCCAGGTACGAGGAGTAGTGCCGGCTCTGGTGCAGGTTCCCGCCATGGATCCAGAGGTTCGGAACGTTGGTGGGCTTCCATATGTTGCGCAGCTCGCCTTCCGGGGGCCCGGGTTCGGGAGAGACCAGGTCCGCCAGCCACCCGTTCATGGAGCGGTACCCCGTGGCATAAACGATCAGGTCGGCTTCCAGCTCCGTCCCGTCGTCCATGACCACGGCATTGCCCGTGGTTTTGGAGACCGGTCCGGATTTCCGCCTCACCCGGCCATCGATGATCAGCTGGGAGACACCGACGGCGATGTAGTAGCCGGAGCCGCGCCGCATGTATTTGAGGAACAAGCCGGACCCGTCCACGCCGAAGTCCAACTCGAACCCGGCGGCCTCCAGCTGGGAGTAGAACTCCGCGTCCCGCCGCGCCATCACCTGGTACACGGGCACCTGCGCCTCCGGCAGGATCCGGTACGGCAGGGACGCGAAGAGCACGTCTGTCTTCTCCGTGGTGACGCCGTTCGCCAGGGCGGCCCCACCATTATTCCTATGGGGCGAATCGTGCATCAACACCATCAAAACCAAAGGACTTCGTTCCGAGCACCGAGTCTTGGTTCCTGCTGAGTCCAAGAGAATTACGCCATAAACGCGCCCGTCAGCCTTCATCCTTTGCGACCGCATAGAGGTCGTCGGGGTTCCACACCTGCTTGGCGATTTCACGGTAAAGGTTGACTCGTTCGATGACGTCGGCGGCCTTGAACTGGTCATAGGGTTTGAACGGGAGCCCACTGCTCTTGACAAAGGCCTTGAATCCGGGGTTTTTCTCGTAGCTCAACGGATTGAGGCTGGCGGCTAGCAGGTTCTGGCCAAAGTAGTGCGGAAGCTTCATCTCGTAGGGGTCGTCGTTGTAGCTGGCGTTGAATTGCTTCGGAAGGAGCAGTAGGTCCCCGATGCGGTTGCGGTGCCGGGCGAAGTCTGCTTCATGACTGAACTCGTCGGTGTGTCGCTCAAAGTGGTCAGCCCAGACATGCTCGACCTCGTACCGCACCTTGGTCCCGTTGGTCAGCTCGACGTAGGAAGAGACGCGGCCGGACCCGACGCTAATGTAGTCCGTTATCCTCGCGAGGACTTTGTGCAGCTGCCCGCGGTTTTGTTGGTGGACGTACAGGTTGTCGTTGCCATCAAAGTTCTCGTCGATCTTTAGCAGAGTGTCCCTGAGGGCCGTGGCGAGTTCATGCACCGTGAGTCCGCGGATGTCGCGCATGACGTTGAACATGGCGTACTGCATCGTCGAGTAGGCCGTGGCCCGGAAGTTCCAGATGCGCCAGGCCAGCAGGATGTCCGTGAAACGGCCGACGATCTCCAATTTCTGGTCAATGACATGTTTGCTGTCCTCGACCAGAAGCGGGGCGAGAAGCAGCTGGTCCTGCAGCGTGAAGCCGAGATCAGCGTTGTACCTGATGAAACGCAGCGGGCTGTCGGGGTGGAACGTTCCCTTGGCAGCCTGGAGAATGCGCCCGTACTGGTGACTGTAGAAGTCGAGGTCGCGGACGACGAATTCGTGGAAGTCGTCGCGGGACTTGAGCCCAATAATGTCGTGGGCACCGCGGAGCCAGCGATGGAATTCCGTTCCGATGCGGTCCCAGTCCTCCGGTCTGGCGCCCTTCCTGCGTTCGCGGATCTTGGTTGAGTATTGGCTGCGGAGCCAGGTCTTGAGAAAGTCCGAACTGGCGTCGTCGGCGTGGTCATCCAAGGTGCGCAGACGTTTGCGCCAGATGTCGTTTGCCGTCGTGCGGGGCTTGCCCTCTTCCATGTTGGCCAGGAGATAGCCCTTGAGCATGTCGGCCGGGGTGAGTTTGAGGCCTCGGTCGTTCATCGTCTCAAAGATCGCGTACGCATCGTCGTCGGAATAGGCGGTGATTTGTACAAGTTGGACCCGGTCTTTGAGCCAGTCGATGAAGAATGGCAGCGCTTGCTGTCTCAGCTCCTCCGGGAAAAGCCCGTCCAGCTCGCTGTAGCGGCCGACGAGCGTGTGGACTGACTCCGGCGCCTCAGTGGGCGGTTCGTACTCGCCCGTTTCGAAGAGCCCTTCCATGCAGTCCATGCGGTCAGGAACATCGAGGTTGAAGGACTTCTCGCCGAACTTCTCAGAGAAGATCAGCTGGTCAATGTCGACTGCGTCGTCCCGCCCATGTTGCAGGCGCCGCAAGTATGTGAGCAGCAGGGTAAGGCTGGTCAATCGCTGTTGGCCATCAACAATGAACGGCTGGCTTCCCTTCTGCGAGACGATAATTGAGCCAAGGTAGTAGCCCGGGTAGCTGGCTACGTCTTTACGGGCGTGGCCAGGCTCGTAGAGCTCCAGAAATTTCCGGGTCAGGTCGGCGACGAGCTCGGCCAGCTGCTTGGATTCCCATTTGTACTCGCGCTGGTAGTAGTCGATCGAATACTTTTTCTTCTCAAGCACCTCTTCGACCGTCTTGGCCACGCCGTCGACTGTGCGATCCGTGTCGCTCTTCATTGTGACGCTCACGTCTTCCCCCTTATCGCCCAAAGGCTCGCCGCGTAAGTTTTTGTCTAGTTTCCCGAAGCCTACCTGCCGAATGTCCACCCTTGGCTTCCTTCGGTGCAAAAAACTTCATGAGCCTCCTACCGACCACGAGGAGCAACCAGGACGTTGTCAGCTCCGAGCGTAAGCAGGAGTTCGACGGTCGGAGCAGTGAAACGAGCCGATCCACGAGCTCGGCACTGCCAGCGGAAAACGCGCCGTGTCGGTGAAGTTGATCAGCCGGTTCCGCAAACTCAGGTCCAGCAGCGCGTTCTTCCACTGCGTGACGCGCGGGAACATCCGTTACTGCCCCGGAGCGCGGGAGACTTTGCCCTGCTTCCCAGGGAGGACGGGCGCTGCCTTGCTTGCGGCGTGTAGGTCGTGCTACCGGCGCCCGGTCTCGGACGTTGTTCGGGCCGGCAGCGGCAAGTTCAACGAACTGCTGAAACTCCTCAGAAATCCTCCCCGCGGGGGACAGCACTTCAATGCGGACCACGGCCCCACGGATCTCCGTGCCGGGGTTGATCATCTTAACTTGACGAACGAACTTGAACCCGTTGTGGGCCGTCGCATAGCTGAGCGCCGCAGCCGCGGTTACTTCAACGCTAACTTCATGCTGGCTCGGCGACAGCACAACAACGTCGTTGTCAGTCAGCTCGTCGACGCGTTCGTTCGTTTCAGCCGATTCCGTACGCCCGTCAACCGCATCCTCGTCGTTCCCTGAGCCCCGCGCCTTGTAGCCGTCCGGCAGAACGGAGAGGGCCATCGTGGCATCTTCCAGCTTGAGGCACTTGGCCAGCCTGCCGGCAGTGTCCAGGGCCGGTACGTGTCGTTGTCATCGAACTCTGCATTGTGCGCCCACAGATTGCGCGTCTGGCGGAGCTCCGAGGTGTAGCTTCGGGCCGCATGGGCAAGGTTGAAGGGGTAACCAAGTGATCCAAGGGACTCCGTCATGACACGCAGTTGCACGTTGAGGTCTGTGGCTGAATAGCTTTGCGCCGTACGTCCGGCCGCGGCATCCTTGTGTTCGAGAAGCTTCGGCCACAAGATGCCTGGAGCGAGGTCCGCCAGGACTGAGGAAATGTACGGGCCCAGGCTCGACGCCAGAACCTTGAGCGCGCGGCCGACAAACTCACGGTTGGAAAGCCCCATTTGAATCCCCCTCTTCGGCCCGGGGCCGACGATCAACTCAGCTCAGAGTAATGCCCCACGGAATATCTCCCAACCCTCGCGACCAGGCGGATGCACGCAATAACCTAGTCCAGGGCAACCGCGGACTCACAGAGGAACCCAAGTGAATATGTACTAAGCGATCGCGGCCTATGAGCCCTTAGCCGATGGAGCGTGATGGTCGACGAGCGCCTGGCGCCTTTGTTCGACAACGCAACGGATCTCCTCAGCAACCAAGAGGGGGTCGTTGTGCGTCCAAAAGCGTAATGCCACCCAACCCTGCAGTCTGAGAAGTTCCATGGTCTCATGGTCACGGGCACGGTTGGCGGCGAGCTTGTCGCGCCAAAAATCCGCGTGCGAGGCCGGAGCACTATAGTGTTCAGGACATCCGTGCCAGAAGCAGCCATCTACGAAAACGGCGACTTTGACTCGGGGGAACACTAGGTCCGCACTGCGACGCACGTTCTGCAGGGGTCGATGGGCAACTCTGTATCTAAGGCCCAGCCGGTGGACGGCGCGGCGAACCGCCAACTCCGGCCTCGTATCTCTGGAGCGATTGCCTTGCATTACCGTCCGTGCCGCCGCGCTGGATGCCCAGCCAACGTCCTCCATATCCTCAGCCTACGCCGGCATTCGGCCTCACGAAGGTCTGCCAGCCAGTACATTCCAGGCGATCAACGCATGACTGAGCTCCAGGGCGGCATTCCTCGACCAGATCCAAATGGGCATTGCGCCCAGTCGCTGGCTGCGGAGACTGGTGTGCCTCTACATCATCTGCCTGCGCCGGTGCGAAGAGTCCGATCATTATGTGAAGTAGCTGCGGCCATTACTCGCATTTGTGTTAGCCGTATAACGGCGCCGTTCCAAATGGGTCCAACGCTTTTTTGGTCAGTGCCTCGGAAACAGCTGTCCAGGACTTCTGCAATTCGTGAGTCCACTCCGGTTCGATGTCGACCGCGTGAGCGAACAAACCGTCCACATGAGAGACATAGTCTTGCAATGAGGTAAATCCCTTTGAAGCGGAGTAATTTGGACCAAAGGTGGAGGACCCGTAGACGTGCCATTCTAGGGCCTTTTTAAAATCTCCCCTCAAACGTGGTCGGTCGGTGTCAACGAGCAGCCCCAGCACTATCAGCCGCGATCCAGGAGGGCTAATGCGGATCTTTTCTTCGTTCATCTCGAAATGATTTCTAGCGATCTCACCGCGGGCGGATCGTATGATCGCACGGGTGTCGGTTCTGGAGAACATTCCGCCGGAGGAAAACGTCAGGTCGTCCGAGTATCTGGTGTATTTCAGGTTGTAACGCGCGGCCAATCGTGACAGCGAACGATCCAAGTTCGACGCCGCAAGGTTTGCGAGCATACCACTCGTAGGCGCGCCCTGTGGCAGGTAACCCAATGCCAAGGATGCTGTGCTCCTTGCGCTCCTCGTGCTCCTCGTGCAGATTCGAGCCAACTGCTGAGAGACCCCGTCATCGCAGCCGGTTTTCCTGAAAATCTTGGCGACTCTCCCCACATCAACGGAGTGGAAGAAATCCCGCAAATCTAACTTCAATACCCAGCGAGCCCCGACGTGAACTCGGGCGCAGTCTTTGACGGATACGCCTTTACGGTAGGCGAAACTCGGTGACTCGGCCGTTGAACCGCGAAGGATGTTGGCCAGGATCCAACGCTGGGCTCTTGCAAGGTCCGGGAGGGGGGACGCAATAGTCCGTGTGGAATCCTTCTTGGCCTTTGCCAGCGTGAACTCGCTGTAAGCGTCGACGCGACGCTCAGCTACGTCACGAAGAAAAGCAGAGCTAACCCCTGCTTCTGAGGCGACATACTCAAGGCTGGGAACAGGGCGCTTATTTATGTACATGATCACCGTCACCGCTCAACTAGGAGCCCTACGAGTAGCGAGTGAGGGCATGCTGATTTGCGAACAGGACCGTCAATATCTACAACATCGGAACGAAGCTGCACATAACACGTAACTCAAAGCCACCTCAATTGGGTGACCCAGCGTATCGCGAGACGCTAGTCGGGCTTCACTGGCCATTCCGGACTAGCCAGCGGGCCCATGCTAGATACTGACAGTCCTGCTCTCAGCGCAAAGTATCTAAGAACACCGTGCACGGTCAAGTTGGGCATTACTGCCCGATGAAATGGTTTTGCACCTGAAGTCAGCTGCCGCAAGTCGTTGGGGTTGAGTGGAGGAGGGCGGCTGAGACGTACAAACCGTCGTTCTTGAGGGGCAGCTCGGTTATCCTCAACTCAGCGCGTACAAGGGTCAGATCGTCCGCAGCAGCCAGGCAGGGCGACCCCGGGCGGGATCGCCCAGCAGCTTACGACAGGTGGTCGCCTCTGGAACCGATAACCAACTGATATGTAGATCGGTTGTGTCAAGTGGCAGGGCGAAGCGGTCCCGGGCTGGTTACCTGGGACCGCTTCGTCTGTTTGCTGCCAGGGACGGCCGTGCTGGTGTCAGTGGTTAGCGTGTCGTTGGCGACGGCGCGGTCAGACTGATATGCGCGGGTTGGTTACCGCAGGACGAGTTGTTCGGCTGGAGGTTACCGCTGGTCTAGGAATCACGGGCGTGGCCGTTAGGGCTGCTCATAGTTGGTTCGCGGGTTTACTCCACGCGCTGCAAGGTGAACCACGTGGACAGTCAGGGGGCCGTCCTCGGCAGGTTTTCCGTGGCCCCGGAGGGGAACGGAATCTTTAGTTATGTGGATGTAGGTGTCTCGAGCTGTCCGGTGGCCAGGGACCAGCACCAGCCAGATAATTCTCGGGCGATGGCGACGTTGGCGATGACCGGTCGTTTGCGGCGTTCGAGGTAACTCATCCAACGGTTGTGCAGGCGCCGGTTTCCGGCATGGCCGCGGGTTCTTGCCTCCGTGGTGGCTTCCTCCCAGCGGGAGCGCGTCAGCCGTGAGGGGCTGTTGTATGGTCGACGGTGATGCCAGGCGGCCTCGACAAGAAGCCGGCGGGCGTGGGTGTTGCCTGTCTTGGTGATGGAGCCCAAGGATCGGGACGCGCCGGAGGAATGCTCAGTCGGTACCAGGCCCAGATAGGCGCCGATCGTGGAGCCAGTAAACCGGTCCCAGTCACCGATCTCCACAGCGAGGCCGAACGCGGTCAAGGTTGAAATGCCGCGCAGGCACTGTAGTGCCCTGACGACCGGGGTGTACTCGCTGCCGTAGGCCATCGTGGTGATCGCCTCGTCAAGACGGTCGCGCCGGTCCGAAATCTCATGCAAGGCCTCCAGGGAGGACTCGTAGGTCAGTTGCCTTGCGGGGGCATCAAAATGTTGCCGGGCCAGCCAGAGGTCGTGGATACCGGTCCACGCTCTGCCGCCGGAATAGACGATTCCCTGCCGCAAAAGGGAGTTTCGAGATCCGGTGCCGGGCACGCATCAGATCGCCCCTGACGTCTTCCCGGGAGCGGACCAGATCCCGGGCCGCTTCCTGATCCGCAGAGGGGATCCGGACCGCGGTGATCTCGCCCAGCTTCAGCAGCCGGGCCAGATGCAGCGCATCTTTCGCATCGGTCTTCACCCTGTCCCGGACGGGCGAAGTTTGGACGGGGCCGCCACGAGCGTGTCGATGCCGGCAGTCAGCAGGAACCGGGCCAACCCGAACCCCGTGGGCCCGGCTTCATAGACAACTCTCACCGGCGACGGGAGCGACACGATCCAACCGAGAATTGCGGCATAATCCGGAGTCATGCGGTGCGGGATCACCGGTCTGCGCGTCCAATGCGCAGGCAACGACCGTTCGGGCATGGACATCCAGGCCAACGCTTGTACGCTCGAACATAGCTGGAACCTCCAATTTTCAAATGTGGCTCTACCTGTCCGCCAAGTGTGGCAGGCAACCCACGTCTTGCTTTGAAAGGAGGTTCCAGCCCCGGGCACATCCTCCCCGAACCTTCTGATAGAGGCCATCAGCGCCGGGGAATACACGATCCGGAACGCCGCCACCCCCACACATGGCACGACACCCCCTGGCAGGCTGGCGGTCCGGATCGGGCCCCGGCGAAAATGGACTCCAGAAGGTTCGGGGCTTCACGAGGGCCGGGTCCTCCTACCTCATATCTCTAATGGGTAGTGACCAGCCCGGGGTTGGTTGGCAGACTGCTTTCCGGGACCGCCGGGGCGTGACTCCCTTCATATCTGACCCGCCCTGCGGTGTCTTATAGACGACCTGTCCGCCCCTAGGGTCCCGGGAGCAGTCGGCCCACTCCGATGGCTTGATAGAAGGCTGTCCGCTCCGCCCCACGATGGTGCTGCGTGACTCGTTAGAGATTTGCCTCTGGGTGATCCTCCGGCTGGTTCCGACCGTGACGCTATCGGGGACAGGAGCAAGCAAATGACCATAGTCGCAGAACAGTACACACACGTCGTCGGTGTGGACACACACGCCAAAACCCACACATTCTCAGTTCTTACCTCCACCACGGGCGCGGTGATCGGGACCGACACGTTTCCGGCCAGCGGGGCAGGCATGAGCCGGGCAGTGGAATGGATCCGCCGCCGCACCGCGACCGGGAGCGTCCTGGTCGCGGTCGAAGGGACGAGCTCCTACGGGGCTAGGCTGACGCGCCTGCTCGAAGCGGAGCGCTTCGCAGTCTGCGAAGCCAGGCCGCCTCGACGGCAGTCCCGCCACGGCCACGGAAAATCCGACGCGATCGACGCCGTCGCGGCCGCCCGGACCGTCCTGGGAGCGGCCATCACAGAACTGGTCAGCCCCCGGTCCGAGGGTCTGAGGGAAGCACTGCGGATCCTCCTGGCCGCCAGGCGTTCGATGGACACACAGCGCACGGGCGCGCGCAACGCGCTGACCGCCCTGCTGCGGACCCTCGACCTAGGAATCGACGCACGCTCCCCGCTGACCGCCGCCCAAATCAAGACGGTTCAGAGCTGGCGGGCCCGGCCCGGCGACGGCGCTGCCGCCACTGTCGCGCGGGCCGAGGCGCGGCGGCTCGCGTCTGCGGTCATCGCGCTCGGCACGGAACTGGAGGCCAATCAGCTTGCCCTGGCCGAGCACGTCCAGCTCATGGCCCCGGGAGTCATGGACATCCGGGGAGTGGGCCCAGTGACCGCGGCGATCATCCTCGCCGCGTACTCGCACCACGGCCGAGTCCGCTCGGAAGCGGCCTTCGCGGCCCTGGCCGGCGCGAGCCCCATCCCGGCATCCTCAGGCAACACGCACCGGCACCGGCTCAACCGCGTCGGTGACCGGCAACTCAACCGGGCACTGGACGTCATCGCCCGGACCAGAAGCCTCACAGACCCCGCCACCCGCGACTACATCGAGCGACGCACCGCGGAAGGCAGGAGCCCACGGGAGATCCGCCGCTGCCTCAAGCGCTTCATCGCTAGACAAATCTTCCGCCAACTCCAAACACTCATGGCTTGACTTGCCACCATAGAAGGGTCGTCTAGGCTGTTGATTCGCCGGAGGCGGAAGACGCAGTGCTTCCGGGGGATCAACCAGGGATTGAAGTTATGGATCGCAATGCAGTAATTGTTAGCCTATTCGCAGGCATCGGCGGGTTTGAGCAAGCCTTTCAAAAAGCGGGATTCACCGGGGACGTGTTGGCCTATGAAACGTGGTCCTCAGCACAAGCGGTCATCAAGATGCGCTTCCCTTCGGCAACCCTTTTTGCTGACGTACAGGACCTTCCGCCGAATCTTCACAACGCTGACATGGTCACGGCTGGCTTCCCCTGCACCGACCTTTCACCTGCCGGCCGACAAGCAGGCATCGCGGGAGCAGCTTCCGGACTGATTATCGGTGTTCTCAGCGCGATTCAAAAACAGAAGCCGGAGTGGGTTCTGCTCGAAAACGTCCCAAACATGTTGCGGCTTAAGGGCGGTGAGGCGATGTCCATCATCGGCAGCATGCTCAGCGACGCCGGATACCGCTGGTGCTATCGCACACTCGATGCCCAGCATTTTGGCGTAGCCCAACGGCGTAAACGAGTCTTCCTCCTCGCCAGCCGCCACCAGGACCCGGAACGCGTGCTGTTTCGGGACTACGCAGCGCCTTCCGAAGGCAAGCGGAGCACCACGGACCGAATCCAGAAGGCTCATGGCTTCTACTGGACTGAGGGGAATCGCGGGGTTGGCTGGGGCAACGGTGTGGTGCCAACGATAAAGGGGTCCACCACGGCTGGAATCCCCTCGGCTCCGGGCGTCTGGCTTCCGGGGAAACCAATCGAATTGAAGTTCCGGACGCCGTCCATTGAAGCCTTGGAAACCCTGCAAGGCTTTCGCCCGGGCTGGACCAGCGCGGCACCGTCACGAGACCGCTGGAAGCTCGTTGGCAACGCAGTGGCCGTCCCGGCGGTGCAGTGGATAGCTGAGGGTCTCAGACGGTATGACCAACTGGGTAGTGTCGAGCTCCCCCGGGAACTTGATGTGAAACACGGCTGGGGCTCGGCGGGAATCTCGGTCGGCGATCACGTGCGGCGCACAAAAGCCTCGGAAGCTCCCGTCACCGGGCCTTTGCGCCGGCAGTTCACCCTCCAAAGAGTTCTCAAGGAGAGGGGCTCAAACGCCCTTTCTGCGAAGGCGACACGAGGGTTCGCCTCGCGGCTGCTGCGAAGCACCCTCCGCTACCAGGACGCCTTCATGCAAGACCTCAAGGAGTATGCCTCCCTCTGATGTCGGGGCTTGTGTGTATAAATAGTAGGAGCATCAACGAAATCGAAAAATGGGGGAGCATTAATGACAGTCGCGCCTGCGGCGTCGGCAGTTCACGACGAGCTGCCTGAGGTCGGTCAACTGGTCACGGTTCGAGGTTCAAAATGGATCGTCACCGACGTAGCCGCACAGGCCCTGGAACGGTCCAGCGCGGATGACGGGAAAGCCGAGCTCCAGCACGCAGTGTCGCTCCAGTCGATCGAGGAAGAGCACTACGGCCGTGAGATGACCGCCATCTGGCAGCTTGAGCCGGGACGGGGCGTCATTCTTGACCAGGGCCTCCCCCTTGAAGTCGACTCAGATCATTTCGACGATCCGACCACCTTTGCTGCCTACGTCGATGCCCTTCGCTGGGGTGCTCTTACGTCGGCGGATGCCCGGACGCTTCAAGCCCCCTTCCGCAGCAGCGCTACCATTGAGGCCTACCAGCTTGAGCCGCTCCGCCGTGCGCTGGAAGCACCTCGAGCGAACCTCCTCCTGGCCGACGACGTCGGTCTCGGCAAGACCGTCGAAGCAGGACTGGTGGTGCAGGAGCTACTGCTCCGCCATCGAGCCCGATCCGTCATCATCGTGTGCCCGGCCGGCCTCGTCATCAAGTGGCAGGAGGAGATGCGCGACAAGTTCGGCCTCGGCTTCGAAATCGTCAATTCCAACACCATGCGCGACTTCCGGCGACGCTTCGGAGTGCACGCAAACCCTTTCATCCTGTTCCCCCGGGTGATCGTCTCCATGTCCTGGCTGCCGTCGCCGCGAGCCGAGCGACTCCTCCGGGACGTCTACGCCCGTGCCGACGACAAGCGTGTTGCCGACCGGTACGCCTTCGATGTCGTAATCGTCGACGAAGCCCACCACGTTGCCCCGGCCACGCCCTCCCGAGGCGGCAATGACAAGAGCCGCTACGCCATCGACAGCCAGCGAACGGTGTCCGTCCGCGAACTCGCGCGACGCTGCGAACACCGGCTCTTCCTCAGCGCCACCCCGCACAACGGCTACACCGAATCGTTTACGGCCCTCATGGAGATGGTCGACCCACAGCGCTTCGCCCGCGGCGCCGATCTCGATCCCAAGGCGCTGCGCGAAGTGGCCGTTCGCCGGCTCAAGAAGGACCTACCTGATGAGGGCTTCCAGCTGCGCGAAGTGCACGCCCTGCTGTTCCAGCCCTCCGACGACGAGTCTGAGGCTTACGACCGGCTGATCGCGTTCACCAAACGGCGCAACGCTGCTGTAAAAGCCGAAAAGGGCAAGCGCGCCGCCGATCTCGCAACGCTGATTCTGAAGAAGCGGTTCTTCTCCTCCCCGACAGCATTCGCCTCGACCGCCGAAACGTATCTCGCCACGCGATTGCGTGGAGACGACGACATCGACTTGCCTGACTACGACGAGGTGCTCGGCGACGAAGCCTCCGATGAAGAAGAAGGCCGCCTGGAGCAGCCTGAGCTTGAAGCACTCCGCATGGCACAGCGCGCACAGGTTCCGCTGACCAATGAAGATGTCGCTGACCTTGAGTGGCTCATCGCCTGGGGCTGGGATTACGCCTCGTTGCCTGACACGAAGCTCCAGGCGCTCATCGACCTCATCCGAGGTCAGCTACTCACTCCAGACGGAACCTGGCTGAACGAACGCCTCGTCATCTTCACCGAGTACGTCGCCACGCTCAACTGGATTCGCGACATTCTCAATGCGTTTGACCTCGGAGGCGACCGCCTTGCGGTGATCGAGGGCTCTACCGATGCCGAAGAGCGCGAACTCATCCGCGTGCGCTTCACCGAGAACCCTTCCAAGGACCCCGTACGGATCCTGATCGCTACTGACGCCGCGGGTGAGGGCATCGACCTGCAAACATACTGCCACCGCCTGGTCAGCGTCGACATCCCCTTCAACCCCAACCGCCTTGAGCAGCGCATCGGCCGCATCGACCGATATGGGCAGACCGAACGCCCGCAGATTTACCACCCTGATCCGGAAGACAAGTCGGCTACGTCCTCGAACTACGCCAGGGACACCGACTATCTTGCCCGAGTCGCCCGCAAAATCTCACGTGTACAGGAAGACCTCGGGTCCGCGGGCGACATCATCGATCCGGATATCCAGCGAACGCTTGGCTACGGAGACCTGCCCGCCCGGCCGAAGCTAGTCAAAGGCTCCGGCGAGCAGATCATTCAGACGGCCATGCAAGGCGAACACAATCTCCGCCGTGAACTAACCGCCCTTGCCGACAGGCTCGAGAGTTCCCGCGACCGCCTTCACCTCCACGACCGCAATCTACGCCGGGTCCTGGAGACCGGGCTGCGGGTGTCCGGTCAGCCCGGCCTCATTGGTGTGGTCGACGACGACGAAAAGGCTGACCTCTACGCCCTTCCGTCCGGACTCGACCGGACCTGGACACCGGGGTTGGAGGGGCTGCGCACTCGTCTGCGCCCGGATCTGGCGCGCCCCATCACGTTCGACGGTGAAGAGGCGAAGGGTCGCACCGACATCGTCTACGCCCACTTGGGACACCCGCTCATCCAGCGCGCCGCTCGTGAATTGCGCGGCCAGATCTGGACCCGCTCAAATCACATTCATGGCGTGAGCGCTGTTGTTGTCGACGGGCTGGAGCAGTCGTTCGTCGCCGGCGTCGCACGCTTGGTCGTTGTCGGCGACGGCGGCACTCGCCTCCATGAGGAAGTGTTTCTTGCCGGCACCCGGCTCACTCGGCGCCAGGAACTCGGCGTGGAACGCTCGGAGGACCTTCTGGTCACAGCCTTGGACGCCGACAAGTTGACGTCACCCGCCCCCGGAGTGCTCGCCGGGCTGGCCGATCTTTGGAATGCAGATGGCGCCGACGACGGCGGCATTCGCCAGCGCGTCGCCGACGCCGTCGCCTCCCGGGCTCAGAGGCTGCGCAGCGGGATCGAGCAGGACCTGGTCAAACGCAAGACCGCCGATCTCGAACGTGTGAACGAGGTTTTCGCCCGTTTCCGCCAGACATTGTCTGGCACGCTCGACAACGCCGAAGCGCGCAAACGCGAGCTTGAGGACATGCTGTTCCACGAGGAGCAGCGCCAGCGCGAGAAGGACTTGGCAAACATCAGGAGGCGCCTCGACGCCCTCGCCGAGGAGCAGCGCGATGAGCGGGACGCCGTGTCCAGGCGCTACGCCAATCTGCAACCGCACACATTCGTCGCCGCGGTCGTGTTCGCACTGAGCCCGGCCGATGCTGAGAGACTGGGGAAGAACGATGGCAATTAAGGACCCTTGGGAGTGGCTGTCTCTCGTCGACGTTGACGGGCCATTCCTTTCGCGCGCTGCGCTCAAATCGGTGTTCCCCACCGGACTTGATCGGCCTTACAACGCCATCGACGACGTCAACAGCACCTTCGTATACGAGCACACGGTCTGGTCAAAGGCGTGGACCGCCCGCCAAGGCCAGCCCGACAGCGCGGGGGGACTCGCCTGGCGCGACCGCTGGGTCACGGCCGTCCTGCGCGACCTTCTGCAGTGGGGTGACTACCTTGACAGGCACCCCGACTCTACGATCGTCGCCAGTTCGCCTGATGGAGACGTGACCGTACGCCCTTGGGCCGCGCTGGACGCGGGTGACGGACCAGCCGCCCTGGTCGTGGTCGTCGACCCGACCGACGATCTCCGACGAACCGGCGCCGATGGTTGGGCAGCCGACGCCATCGACCGAACTGCCGCCCTGCTGCGCGAAGCGAAAGTCAGTGTCGGGCTCGTCACCGACGGCCGGTGGTGGGGGATCGTTTCCGCCGTCCGCGACGTCACTACAGCGAGCGGCGTCTTCGATTCACTCATCTGGCGTGAGGAACGGGACAGCCGGGATGCGTTCCTCGCCCTCGCCGGGCTGGTCTCGCTCGCCGGCGGCGCCACAGAGAAGCGTCTGCCGAAATTGTTCGAGCTCAGCGTCGCGAGCGCGGAGGCGATCACCGAGGCCCTGGGCGACCAGGTCCGTCGCGCGGTCGAGCTCGTGCTCCAGGCCATGTCCGAGTCGCACTTGCGGGCCATCGCGAGCGGAGAGGAATCCCCTCTGCCGGACGACGGCAGGCATGTATACGAAGCCGCCGTGTCCGTGCTGATGCGCGTCGTCTTCCTCCTTTTCGCCGAGGAACGCGCCCTGCTGCCGCAGCACCAGATGTACCGCGACTCCTACGCCATTTCGGGAGTGCGCGTCGACCTGGAGCACCACGCGCAGCACGCCACGGAAGAGGCCCTCGACCACACATGGGAAACCTGGTACCGCCTACTCGCCGCCAGCACTGCAATCTATTCCGGCGCCACCTTCGAAGACACCCGGATGCCGGCTTACGGTGGATCCCTGTTCGACCCGGCTCGCTTCCCATGGCTCCGGACGACCAACGCACATGGGCAGCTCTCCGTCCGCGTCTCCGACCGAGTCATGCTCCAAGTCCTAAGGGCTGTGCAGATCGCACATGTAGGCGGCGAAGCCCGCCAGCTGTCGTTCCGTGACCTCGACGTCGAACAGATCGGTTACGTCTACGAAGGTCTGCTCGGCTATTCCGCCGAATACACCCGAGGCGTGGTGGTCGGACTCCAAGGAAAGAGTGGGTACGAGCCTGAAGTCCTTTTGACCGAGCTGCGCACGATCGCGGATGCCGCGACGAGCGGAGCAGACTTTGCAAAGAAACTCATCGACCACCTGGGCAAGACCCAACCCAATGCGAAACCCGCTACAGCACGACAGATCGCGAAAGCCTTCGAGGCGGACGACGAACAGAATTCCGCCGACGCCCGCACCCGCCTCGGCTTCGTACTGCTCGGCCACACCGAGCTGGTCAACCAGCTCGCGCCGCTGCACGCCCTAATCCGAAACGACCTTCGCGAATTCCCGTACGTGGTCCCTGAGGGCGGACTTGTGATGACCGAGTCCCCGCAACGAGCCAACACAGGAACCCACTACACCCCACGATCGCTCGCTGAAGAAGTGGTACTTCATGCGCTGGAACCGCTCGTCTTCTCGCCGGGTCCCCTCGACACCGAGAACCGGGACGACTGGGTCCTGAAGAGTTCCACTGAGATCCTGAACCTCAAGGTTGCGGACATCGCCGTCGGTTCCGGAGCTTTTCTCGTTGCAGCCGCCCGATACCTCGCGGAACGCCTCATCGAGGCCCGCTCAAAGGAGGGGCTAAGTGCTGCCGCCAACGAGGACGCCAGGCGCTGGGCAATCCGGGAGGTTGTTGCCCGTTGCCTCTACGGCGCCGACATCAACGGCATGGCCGTCGAAATGTGCAAGCTCTCTTTGTGGCTCGTCTCGATGGACCCGGGTAAGCCGTTTTCCTTCGTAGATGACCGTGTATTCCATGGCAACTCGTTACTGGGCGTCACCACTGAGCGGCAGCTCCGCGCACAGCATATCGACCCCAGCCGCAGTCGAATCCTCCAGAGGAAGCTCTTGCAGCTCGACGTCGACAGCGACCTCGCCCGCGCCGCGCAGCTCCGTCGCGAGCTCTCCAGCGGCCAAGTCGACGACGCCGACCGAATGCGTTCCACTCGCGCCAAGCGGAAACTCCTGGAAGAGTCGCGTGAGGTGACCGCCCGGCTGCGTGACGTCGCCGACGGCATCATCGCGGCAGGACTCCGAGAAGGGGGAAAACCCGGCAAGGCGCTTGAAACTCGTTATGAAGAGTTGGCTGACGCGCTATACATTGCATCCCCTCCGAGCGGGGCCGACGGTGACCGGAGCCATCTTGAGGCGATCCTCGCCGGAGGACTCACCCCTACGGTCGACACCGGCGAGTCCAGGTGGAAACCGCTGCACTGGGTGATTGAAGCTCCCGATGTCATCGTCGACCACGGCGGCTTCGACGCAATCATCGGTAACCCCCCGTTCCTGGGTGGGCAGAAGCTCACGGGTGCCATGGGTGACAACGTGCGCGATTGGCTAGTGCATGTCGTTGCTAGCGGTCGCCGCGGAAGCGCAGATCTCGTTGCTTACTTTTTCCTCCGTGTAGGTGCCCTCACGGAGGAAGGGCACGGACAGTTCGGGCTAATCGGAACCAATACGGTCGCGCAAGGTGCGACTCGAGACGTTGGCCTGGGAGCGATGGTGGAGGCAGGTTGGACAATTCGCCGGTCGATCCAAAGCGCAAGATGGCCTGCACGAAGCGCCAATCTGGAGTACGCCGCGGCGTGGGCCAGCGGTCGCGCATTGGCGCCGGGCGTCCGAGTCGAATCGGATGGGAGCCTTGTCCATGGAATCTCCTCGCTTCTCGAGCCCGAGGGACGAGTTGGAGGAGAGCCCATACGTCTGCGACACAATGCCAAAATCGCGTTTCAAGGAATCATTGCTCGAGGCTCGGGATTTTTCCTGTCCGCGGGCGAGAGGGATTCCCTGATAGCCGAAAGCGGCGCCAACGCCGAGGTGGTGATTCCCTATTTCGGAGGCGAGGATCTGAACTCGCGCCCTGATGCTAGTGCTTCCCGGTACGTCGTTGACTTCGGCGGGATGAACGAGACCAGTGCGAAAGCTTTTGATGGCCCTTGGAGGCTCTTGCTGGAACGCGTACGCCCCGGGCGGCTACTTCTCGATGCCAAAAAATACCCCCGTCTCATTGAGCAATGGTGGCAGTTCGAGGCTCGCCGACCGGGCATGTACCAAGCTATTTCCGGACAATCACACGTAATTGTTATTGCGCTCGTTAGTAAGACCGTGATGCCCCTCCGCGTGCACGCCAACCAGGTCTTCGCGAATACCCTAGGAGTGTTTGCCCTCGACGATTACGCGGACCTAGCGGTGCTCTCGTCGATGCCGCATCAAACTTGGGCAATCAAGTATGGATCTGGAATGCGGAACGACCCCCGATACACCCCCTCCGATGTATTCGAGACACTTCCTCGACCGCAATCGACCGGGTGGATGCAAAAAATTGGCGAGACTTTGGACGCCGAGCGTCGGGAAATAATGCTTAGACGTGAGCTAGGGCTTACGGCTCTCTACAATCTCGTCAACGATCCGAGCGTGACAAACGATCCGGACATGGCTCGAGTTCGAGATATCCACGTCGAAACCGACCAAGCCGTGATGGAGGCCTACGGTTGGAGCGACATTCCGCTCGATCATGGATTCCATACCTACCGGCAGATGGAGCGCTTTACCGTCAGCCCGGTTGCCCGCGTCGAAATTCTCGACCGGCTGCTCGAAGAGAACCACCGCCGGGCGGCACTTGAGGCGCAGAACGGCGGCAAGGCGGTCGCCCCGATGGAGCTCGACCTTGATCCGGAGACTGCCCCCGAAGGAGCCATGTTCTAAGTGACCACCGAGATAACACCCGCCCAACCGGCGACCTCCGCCCAGGTTCGCGACGAGCTCATAGATCTATTGCAGCGCGATCTGATTGGGCCTTGGGGCGAGACGGACGAGACGGTCAACGGCACGCCGCGTGCCCGGTACCTGGTCGGAGCGCTGGCGCCCGTCGCCATCGGCGACGACGCCCCGCTGCCTCAAGCAGACTCTCAGCCGGCAGTAGACGGCCCCGATGACTTCCGTGACTCAGACGTCCCGGCCGTCCAAGACGCCGATGCGAGTCGAGATGTACAGGGCGTGTTGGACCAGTCTGACGAGACCATCACCGATGCGGGTGGGGTCGAAGCCGACGAAGACCGCGGTCCGGAATCCAAGCTCATCGCGCCGTCGTCGATGGGCCTCCGCTTCCAGGTCGGCCCCGACGTTGGCAACCTCGTTTTCACAGCACGGTGGGGTCAATACGCGTCCCGCCGGGAGACCGACGAGGACGGCCGCACGCAGACTTTCTACGACCGGACCGACCACGTTGTGCCGCGGACGATCGACATTGCGGCAATCGGCGCTGGTCAGACGCATACCGAAGTGATCATTGAGGGCCACGTCGCGATCTCGGTCGAAGTCTTCGACCACGACGGGCTACGGGTGGTAGAAGCCGCCCTCCAGAACACCAAGGTCACCGGTAAAGAGCTCCCGCCCAAGGTCTGGCTGTTCCAGACCCAGCTGGAAGTCAGCGCCGAGGACGAGAGCGCAGTCTTCCGTCCCACTCGCGACGCGCTTGAGCAGGCACGTGACTTCGGCGACCCCGAGGTGCTGCAGCTCGATCTCCTGTACCGCGATCGCCTTGAATTCGCTGTCGGCCGCACGGCCTCCGCCACCTGGACCCTGCCGGATCCACAGTCCCGCACGGCCACTTCGGTGCGGACCGCTTGGCTGCCCACCGCCGAGGTCCCGCAGACCCTTGCACCAGCCATCGAAGGCGCCGAGATGAGCATGCGGCTGCTGATGGACGCGTCTCCTGACCAGCTTGAGCAATACCTGACGCCGTTGATCGACGGCTATGAGACCTGGCTCAGCGATCGCCGCTTCGACGCTGACGCCTTGCCGGAGCACCTCCAGAAGATCGCTGAGACGGGGATCAAGGACGGCGAGGACGCGCTCAAGCGTCTGCGCGCGGGGCTCGGTCTGCTGACGAATACTGATCCGAACGCCCATGCAAGCGAACAGGCTCGAAAAGCCTTTGCTTTCATGAACCGCACTATGCGCGAACAGCGCATTCGCTCCCAGATCGCGGCGCTCCGGAACGCAGACCGCGATATCACCGTCAAGGAGGCGACCGCAGCCATCGACGAGAAGGGTGATGGCGCTGCTTCATGGCGTGCCTTCCAGCTTGCGTTCATCCTGATGCAGCTGCCTTCGATCGTCGACCCGACGGTGCCTCGGCGGTCCGGTGACTTGCCCCGAGCGGAGCTCCTGTTCTTCCCCACGGGTGGTGGCAAGACCGAGGCCTACCTGGGGCTCGCGGCTTTCACGTTCGGCATCCGCCGCCTCCAAGGCGTCATTGAGACGCCCGGCGGTCTGATTGACGGCAGCGACGGTGTCGCCGTGCTGATGCGGTACACGCTCCGCCTGCTCACCTCTCAGCAGTTCCTGCGTGCCACCACGCTCATGTGCGCCGCCGAAGTAGTGCGGCGTGAAAACCCAGCGACCTGGGGCCAGGAACCCTTCCGCATCGGCCTTTGGGTAGGCTCAAGCGTCAGCCCGAAACGCTTTGCTGAGGCGGAACAACAGGTGCGCGACGTGCGCAACGACGACAGCAACTCCGCCTACGGCCTCACCGTGCTCCAGTTCAGCAGCTGCCCGTGGTGCGGAACGCCAATCAACCCCAAAGCGGATGTCGTTGCCGTGAAGACCACCCAGCGGATCCATGTCTACTGCGGGGACAAACTCGGACGGTGCCCGTTCTCGGCGGCCGGCAGTGCGGTCGACGGTCTGCCCGTGTTAACCGTCGACGACGAGATCTACCGGAATCCGCCGACCTTCCTGCTGGCGACCGTCGACAAGTTCGCCCGACTCGCCCGCGAGGGCGAGGCCGCGAGCCTGTTTGGCTACGTGTCTCAGCGGTGCGAACGGCACGGCTACAAGCACCCGGACACCGTGACCTCTGTATGCGGAGCTAGCGGCCACTCCGCAAAATCGGAGGGCGGGAGAACCTATCCGAAGGCCATCGTGAAGGATGCGGACCGGCTGCGTCCGCCGGACCTCATCATCCAGGACGAACTCCACCTCATCACCGGCGCGCTCGGCACTGCAGTGGGATTGTTCGAAGCAGCAATCGACACGCTTTCAACGTGGGAATACGGCTCCGCCGACAGCCCCTCGCTAGTGAAGCCCCTGGTTATCGCCTCCACCGCGACCGTGCGGAACGCCCGGGATCAGGTGATGAAGCTCTATGCGCGCCAGGTGCAGATCTTCCCACCCCAGGTGCTATCAGTGACAGACACTTTCTTTTCGAAGGAAGTCACTATCAGTGAGGTGGACCCCGGCCGGCGTTATGTCGGCGTTTGCGCCCACGGGGCACGCCTGACGCTGGCGGAAATCCGGGTTAGCGAAATTCTGCTCCTCGCCGGACAGAAGCTGTTCGATGCGCACGGCGCAGCGGCCGAGCCGTACGTGACGCTGGTTGACTATTTCTCGGCGACCAGGGAACTGGCAGGCATGCGACGATATCTCGAAGACGACATAGTCACCCGAACAAGCAACCCGGACAAGGAATCAGGGTACCCGCGGCGAGGGTCCAGCGGGCTGCGGATCGGCGAATTGACGTCCCGCATCTCGTCAGCGGATATCTCGAAGACGCTCACCAACCTGGGTGTCCCGTTCGACCCGGACCGGGATACGTCTGAGGCTAAACGGGAATACGGTGTGCGGGCCGCAGCCGCCAAGAAGGCCGGCAGGAAGCTTCCCCCGCGGGACATGCCGTATGACGTGGTCCTCGCTACCTCCATGCTCCAGGTAGGTGTGGATGTGCCGCGGCTTGGCTTGATGCTGGTGGTTGGCCAACCGAAGAACACCGCGGAGTATATTCAGGCATCTTCGCGCGTTGGTCGTGAAGCCTCCAAACCCGGCCTCGTGGTGACGCTCGCCAACCGGTCCCGGCCGCGGGACATGGCGCACTATGAACAGTTCGAGCACTACCACGACACGTTTTATGCGCACGTCGAAGCACTGTCCGTGACCCCGTTCTCCGACGCCGCTTTGGAGCGAGGCCTGACTGGCGTGCTGGTGTCGGCGGCCCGCGTCGCCGACCAACGGAATGAGCCCTCGCTCTCGCCCGAAATCGGGGCTGGGACGATCGTGCAGCGGCGAACGTTCGTCGACACCCTTGTCGACCGGCTCGTCACACGGATCAGAATTGCCAGCGGCGGGAACGACGCGGTAGCGGACGCCGCCAAAAGCAAGCTTATCCTGCGCCTCGATAAGTGGACGGACGAGTCGGACAAGTGGTCAGGCGCCTTGACCTATCAAAAGGACTCCCTGGGCGGTGGGCAGATCGTGTCACCCCTGCTGGTGAGCCCGGAGACAGTGGTTCCCGACGAAGACAGCCGTCTGTTTCAAGTGGCCAACTCGATGCGCGAAGTTCAGCCCGAGATCAATCTCCTTGTAACACCGATCGTTGGCAGACTAGCGGAGCCGCTAAGTGCAGCTGCGCCGAAATGGGTCTTCTCGAAGAAGGATGCGAAATGAGTCAAGTCGTAGAGGAAGAGGCATCCAGCGTCGCCGGAGTGGTGGCCAACCCGTTTGGGGAGCTGGAGGCCGCCGGCGCGAAGAACCACAGCCGCGTCGGCTCGGTGCGACCCAGCGCCCTGCTGTACACCTCGGGCATAGGGGCCACGGTGGACATGCCTCACATAGCGGTGATGCCCCAAGGCCTTGACGCTTGGGAGATCGCTTACTCGAAGCAGGGCGGCCCGCAGCTGGTCTTGGTGCCGCGCCTGCTCGCGGCGGTCCGCAAGATGTTGCCTCGTGTCGAAGAGCTGCGGCAACCCCCCTGGGTGCCGGAGAAGGCCCATGAAGGCGGCACTCCGATCGGAATCCCGACCCGCGTGTTCCCCCAGTGGCTGCGCTGCACCGGCTGTGACCTGTTGGCGCCCATCTCGGAGTCGACCAAGTTCGAGTTCGTGAACACGAGCAAGCACCGGCCCGACAAGGCGCAGTTCGTGCACAAGTCGTGCAAGGGCCGCCCGAAGAAGGGCCAGAAGCAGGGCACTTTGGAAGCGCGGCCGCGCCTGGCCGTGCCTGCCCGTTACTTGATTGCCTGTACCGACGGGCACCTCGACGAGTTCCCTTATGTCGAGTGGGTACATGGCGCCGACGGCGAGCCCGTGAAGTGCAAGGTCGCCAAGCCTGAGATGCGAATGATGGAATGGCGCTCGAACCTCGGACCGCAGGTGAAGATCTCTTGCGTGGCCTGCGACGCCTCACGAAATATCGCTGAGCTCACGCGGGCCGGCGGAGAAGAGATGCTTCCCGACTGCCGCGGACGGCACCCACACCTTCCCACTTACGCGCCGGCCGACAGTCCGTGTCAAGCGGACGTTAGGCTGATGCTGCTGGGCGCCGCGAACCAGTGGTTCCCAGCGTCGGTGAGCGTGCTTGTACTGCCTGCGCGCAAGAACATTACGACCGCGGACGTGGCAGAGACAGTGAAGGGACTGCCGGCCGTCACCTTCGCAGATGTGCAAACGCTCGATGACTTAGTCGGGTGGCGGAAGTACGGCCCGAAGGATGTCCGCACGATCTTTGACGGAATCGCAGATGACGCCCTGTGGAACGGAATTCAGGTCGCTCGAGGCCAGGCAGTCGCTGAACCCGAGTCCTCACCCTCGGGTTTCGATCCGATCAGCCTGCTGGAACCAGAGTGGGACACCCTCGTTCACCCCGAGGATTTCGAGCGCGAAGACCGAAAGGCTGGCTTCCGCGTGCGGCCCGTGGAGGTGGCATCGGCCCTGCGACCGGCTCTGTCCCATGTCGTCGCGGTGGAAAGGGTCAAGAAGGCCAACGCGTTCATCGGTTTCACGCGCATCGACGCCTTGGACCGTGTAGGAGACGCTCCCAACCGGATAGCGCCTCTCGTCCAGTCAGGTAAGCCGAAGTGGGTTCCGGCAACGGAGGACCGCGGGGAAGGAGTATTCCTGCGCTTCGATGAGGACGCCATTCGCGCCTGGGAGGACGGCGTACTCGAATCTAAGGTGTGGCAGTCCCATGTGGCCGCTCACGAGCGCAACGTCAAAAGGCGCCAGAGTCGCACCGCGGTGGCGATCGACCCGGCAGACCGAATGCCCCCGCCGCGATACTGGGCGCTGCACACGATGTCGCACTTACTCATCCGTGAGATGGCAATGTCCAGCGGCTACGGCTCGGCATCACTGTCCGAACGTCTTTACGCATGGCGTGAGACGGACGATCGGGAGGCTGCCGCAGGTATTCTGATCGCCACAACATCCCCCGACAGCGAGGGAACTCTCGGGGGGTTGGTTGATCTGGCCAGAACGGAGCGGCTGGAAGGGGTATTCCGAGATGCGCTGCGGCGAGCGGAACGGTGTTCTTCGGACCCTATCTGTGCGCATCGGGTGCCCAGCGGTCAAGAGGACTTCCTACACGGTGCGGCCTGCCACTTCTGTCTGTTCGTGTCGGAGACGTCCTGCGAGAAGGCTAACCGCTTCCTTGACCGTCGCTTCGCACTAACGCTGAATTCAGGGCCTGAGTACGCGGTCGATGGTCTGCTCCAACCGGTGCTCGAAGCCTTCGGAGGCTAGGTGTCGTGGCAGATGCATTGCTTCAGTTGGCGCAGGCCCTGTCTGCCTCACAGGCGACGAGCATAGCCGCATCATTGGAAATCGACGGGCGGCTGGACCGAGCAGCATCATTTTTGCCGGACTCCTCGCATGCCGCGGTCGAGCTGTTGGGGAAGGCGCTGTCATTGCTTGGCAATTCAGCGCTCTTGGCGTCAGTGCTGAGGGGATACGCGACCGCGGCGGGGCGGGCACCCGCCCCGCCGTCGGCAGTCTGGAGCGGCCCGAGCTTCCCCGGCGACGGCGACCACACGACGGCAGCTGTCGCGCACCTGATCGACGAAGCTAAGGATGACGTTCTCGCCTCGACTTACTCAGCATCGATCGGCTCGCCGTTCGTAGAGGCCCTATGGCGAGCAATCGCCAGAGGTGTGACTGTAACGCTTGTCCTAGAAGGGTCAAAGATGGCCGAAACAGCCGTCAAGCTCCAAGACAAGCTCCAAGGCGCGCGCTTCCTTAAGTACGTACCGCCGAGTGGGCAAAACGGTCTTCAACACTCGAAGGTCGTCATTGTGGATTCTGCCCTCGCTTTTGTGACGAGCGCAAACTTCAGCAATGCCGCAGCTCACGGAAATCTGGAAGCTGGTGTTCTCATACGCGATCCCCTGTTTGCCTCGAAGCTCAGACAACGCTTCACCTCACTTCATAAGTCGGGGTCGTTGGAGCATTTTTCGTAGAGTCCCGCAAAGATTTGACCCAACAAGAAGCGAGTGCACACACCGATATGACCTCCCTCATCTCCTGGCTCGATGCGTCCACCGAAGTAAACTTGAAGATGCTCGAATTCGTCAAGGTGTTTGGCAGGCCAGAAACCAAGACGACCTCGGCATGGGCGCCACTTCAGACGCGGTCAGCAACAGTTCCTTCCCTGAACGTGAGTGCTGCCTCCTCACCTACTCACATGTTCGGTGGCCGGCTTCCTCTGCCGTTACGTGTGACGGTCAGGTGGTTCTTGGGTGCCGCCTCAAACGAAAGCGCATCCAACTTGCATGATCTTTCCAGGTCTCCTTCGAGTCGGTAGAGGCCGGTCCCTTTGGCCGATCCAAATCCGTACAGACGGTAGAGGTGGTAAAGCTCCGGAGAGGCACTTGAGACACGAACTTCGCCCCGCGTGACGAAGAAGGGAACGTCTATCGCATACTTGGTGGTCTTGACCTCGATCCATTTTTCTCGGCCGGTGGGATCGAAGGAAAGCACGTCATATCCGAGGCCATCCCCTTTCGTTTGCGCAACGTGCTCAACGCGGTCCGCTAACTTCCTTCGACCAATATTGTGGAGAAAGGACTGCTCGCGCTTTACGACAGCCAGTTCACCCGCGAGACCAAGTGCCCGGTTGGCGGCTTCTAAGGCCAGATAGTCGCGTTTGAACGTCCGCGCCATTGCCCGGCCATGCAAAAGATCTGTGATTACTTCGGGCGGGGCGACCGACTCCCGAAGAATATCAACAGGTCCCAAGGGAGCACTCTCTGTAAGCACAATTTCAAGAATTTCATCGAGCGATTTGCGGCGAATCAACTCGCCGAGTACGGACTCCACCAAGCTTCGCTGATAGTTGGCGCGGGGAGATAGACCGCGAAGATGTGGGTATCCAAGCCCAACAAGCACCGCACTAATGTTGCTCATTTTTTGCTCAATTGAATTTACGTTCCTTGACTTGAAACGCGCCGATAGCTCTCTATAAATTGCGGCCTTGACAAAATGTCGCCCCTGAAGATCCATGAGCCATATGTCGAAGTATTTCGCTACCGTCGCATTAACCTCGTCGTCAGTCCACGGTTTTCCCGTCTCACCCATAACCATGGGAGCCAGGATATAGTACTTGGTCCTGCTCCCGGCCGGGAGGAGCTCAATTTGCGGGATGAGAGAGCATGCTGGCGGCAGTCGAAAATAACCAAAAACCAACTGAAAATGAGTCCACTTACCCTCATGGAAGGTGATCGCCCAACAGAGAGCTGGCCGGATAGCCCTGTTTCCCGTGGGACGTGGACCGGGCGTTGAGGCCGCCCGACCATCGCAATATGAGTAGGCCAGCCGGCTCCAGTTTCGACGCCGACTCCCAGAGAGTCCGGGCGTTGCTCGTGCAGATACCGACGATGCCGGCCTTGGTGTGGCCCGAATGCATTGGCTGGACGGGCACCGCCTCACCGTTCGGGACAAGGTCCGCGCCGTCCGGCCGGAGTATTGTCGGCTAGCCCGGCGCAGGGTCTGGTCAAAGAAACAAGCAAGGATATGCAGTGCGACCTGCGGTTCCCGCACGAACCGCTACCGCTTGGCCCCGAACAGGAAGGCAAACACACTGGTCATGGTGACGACGAGCACCTTCTCAAGATATTCAGGCCAGGATGCTGGCGCCCCGCACAACCGTTGATCTGCTGGGCGGTATTTAGTCACCCGTTGCGAGAAACGCAGCGATTCAAAGCAGCTGGTGAGACAAAGAGTCCGGAAGTGGAAGGACAAACTCGGTTTTATTTCTATAGAGCATCGGTGCTCAGACGACCCGGCTCGAACTCTTGAAGTCTTTCTGGATGCTTTAACCGGCCACTCCACATCGAGCCATTTCTACTTCTTGGCGCCCCAAATATGAAGGTGGCCTGAACATGAAAGAAGGCAATCGAGAGGAGAACTTCTCAAATTAAAGACCCTGCCCGCAGCTATTGGTGAAAGCAGCGTTGTTGGTGTAATCGACGAAATGCAGAGAACTCTAGGCGGGTCCGAGAAATGAGGAGCTCTGACTCCGAGCAGAGTCCGTTGGCCATGAACAACAAGCGTGTGACTGGAAAGCTTTCGAAAGCTACTCCCCCCGCACCCATAACCGCGAGGGCCTCCCCCGCGTCCCATCGGACATCTGCCCCGTTCCAGTTAGCTGCGGCTCCATGAACCGCCGGAACGTATCGCGCATCAGCGTGCGACCGGCCACCACTTCGTGCAGGTCCCGCAGGTCCTTCAGCGTGAACGGCTCGTCCAACAGTGCTCCAGGGTCCGGCGCCTCAGCGTAGGCGGCACGCAGCCATTCCACCGCCTTCGACACTATCTCCGTATGCCCGTACGGGAGCCCGGCGACCAGCTTCGGCTCCCCGGAAACGGAAGCCAACCGGACGCCGTCGGACTTCAATGCGTCCCTTAGGTCCGCGAGCGGCACCACATCCACGTGCGCCACGGACAGCACCCAGCCCCGGTCGTCCCGCTCCGGATCGTCGAAGACGTGCAGCTGCCGGGGCACCCGCCCGGAGATCCCTGCCTTCTCCCGCAGCGACCGCAGCACGGCATCCGCCAGCCGCTCCCGCTCGCGCAGGAAGGTACCGGGCAGCGCCCACTCGCCGTGATGATGCCCCTCGCCGCGCCGCACCAGGAGCACGCGGAGGCTGCCGTCAGCGACGGTAAGAACAGCGGTGTCCACCGCCACCGACGGGCGCGGATAGTCGAGCAGGGACGGGGGCGGAGCATTCCTAGAGGCTTTCACAGGTTATTTATTTCAGTATTGCGCAAAAGATTCAAGCCGCGCATACTGGAGTCAATTAGCTCAGATCTGAGCTAAAGATTCTGGAGGTCATCATGAAGGCTCAACAGCTCCACGTCGGGGTCGGCACTGCGCTCGGCCCGCTCACGATCTTTCCAGTTTGGACCGGCGGTGCCGGCGAGCTCGGCATCAGCACCGGCACCCACGCCGACGTCGCCGTCACCGAGCTGGCCGGCGGCCCACAAGTCGCCAAGCTCACCGTCACCAACAACGGGGCCCGCGCCGCCCTCCTGCTCGAAGGCGAGCTGCTCGAGGGCGGCCAGCAGCACCGGACCTGCGCCAGGGACGTTCTCCTCGGCCCGGGCGAAACGCGCGACATCGACACCTACTGCGTGGAGGCGGCCGCTGGGAAGGCGCGTCCAGCCACCGGCGGCAGGCCCGCCGTGCCCCGCTGAATGTCTGGGCAGAACTCGCCACCGGGCCGGCCGACCCCAGGGGTGGCGACCGCCAGGGCCGCATCTGGAACCGGGTCAGCCGGTTCGACGCCGCCCGCGGCTGGTCCGTGACCAGCTCCCTGCTCGAGCACCTGGACCGGTTCACCGCCGAGCCCCGGAAGGACCGCCGGTTTAGTGCCGACGACGCCCCGGCGACGCTTGAGGGGCAGCGCGGCGTGCTGATCGGGCTCGGCACGCAGCCGCTCCTGCTGGAGGTCTTCGGCACCCACACACTGTTCCGCCGGCACTACCGCCAGCTGGTCGAGTCCGCACTGCTGGACCTGGAGCTCCTGCCGCCGCACGTGATGGCGTCCGGCCCGATGCCCGCCCAGCGGGCCCGCGACTTCGCCGCCGCCGTCCAAGCTCTTGACTTCGGGCACTTCGACGGCGGCCTGCCGGGCCTGGAGGTCCGGAACCACGACGCCCTGCGCAGCCGCAACGTCACCCGGACCACTGGGCGCCTCGCGGCGGCGGGGATCGCCGTCGCACTCCCCCACCGCGAACCCGAGCTGGCCCACCTGACCGGCTGGAACACCCACCACCCCCTGATGGAGATCGCATGAAACTGAACCCACTGCAGAACGACCGCGCCGCTGGCGTCCTGCTCACCCTGGCCGCCGGTGACGCCCTCGGCGCCGGCTACGAATTCGGCGCACCGCTGCCCGACGGCACCCCGGTGAGCATGAAGGGCGGCGGCCCGTTCGGCTTCGCCCCGCCGAGTGGACCGACGACACGTCCATGGCCGTCGCCCTCGCCGAAGCGCTTGTGGACTCCCCGTCCGCTCCCGGCTCGGTCTCCGTGCTGACTGCTCTTGTCCGGGCGTGGACGGGATGGGCCACCGACGCGAAGGACGTTGGCGCGCAAACCAGTTCGGTCATCGCTGCTGCCCGGCGGCTGGCCGTGGCCGCCGGCCGGAGCGAGGCCGACGCTGAGGACTTCACTACCGCTGCCGCTGAGTTCCATGCCCGCACGGGCCGGAGCGCCGGCAACGGCTCGCTGATGCGCACCGCTCCCCTGGCTCTGGCCTATCTGGACCGCAGCCCTGAGGAGCTCATGGCCCAGGCCGGGGTTGTCAGCGCGCTGACCCATGTCGATGCCGATGCGCAGGAGGCGTGTGGCCTGTGGTGCGTCGCGATCCGGAAGGCGGTGCTCACCGGCACGCTGGATGTTCGGGCGGGTCTTGCTTACGTGGCCCCGGGGCGGGCGGCCGTCTGGCTGGAGCGAATTGAGACCGCGGAGCAGTCCCGGCCGCGGGACTTCGCCCGCAACGGCTGGGTCGTGGAGGCGTTCCAGGGAGCGTGGAGCGCCATCCACTACACGTCTGCGTTCACCTCCGGTCCGGCTCATCTCCGGGCGGCATTAGAGGAAGCCGTCCGCGGCGGCCGCGACACGGATACTGTTGCCGCCATCGCCGGCGGCCCGCTCGGTGCGGCCTACGGTTACAGCGCGGTGCCGTTCGAGTGGCGGCAGCACCTGCACGGCTGGCCGGGGCTGCGTGCCCGGGACCTGATGGCGCTCGGCATGGAGCTGGCCCGCGGCGACGGCCGCCGCCTGGACTCCTGGCCGCGAGCGGTGACCCACGACTACAGCATATGGGGCCGTACCGATGCGCTGGTCCGGCACCCGCACGACGACGGCGTCTGGCTGGGCGGGGTTGGTTCCGTCGCCAAGATGGCCGAGTTGGGGATCGATGCGGTGGTGTCACTGTGCCGGTTAGGCGTTGACGACGTTCCGGCTGTCGGCGCTGCCGATCACGCAACCTTCTGGGTGGTTGATTCCTTCGATGCCGGGGACAACGCCCATCCTGACTTTGTGCTCCGGGAGGCGACGGCCGCCGTCGAAAGCTACCGGGCGGAGGGCAAGACCGTCCTGCTGCAATGCGTCCGGGCGGAATCCCGGACGCCGACCGTGGCGGCGCTGTATGGCGCTCGGGTAGATGGCCTGACTCCCTTGGAAGCGTTGGCAGACCTGCAGTCCGTTTTGCCAGGGGCGCGGCCGAATCCGCTGTTTGTGGACGTGCTGGGAAATGCGGTAAACGACATCGATGCACTGGGACCTAGCCCTCAGCAGAGGTAACGCGCGGACATATCCATTCACGACTCAGCGCGCGTTTAGTCATAAACTTCCAACGGTCCGGAGCAGATGCTTCTAAACTCGGTTTCATCGAGCCTCAACTAGATATCCAAATACTGCGGCTAGTCTAAGCTCATGCAATCGGTTCCTGCTGGAGAAATCACATCGGCCGTTGCGAAATTCCTTCGCTCAACGGACGGAAAGTCAAGTGAAATGTACCGCCGGGAGAGGAGCTGGGACTTTTGCTTCAACTACTTTCAGGAGAACTCCACACCCACACAGGACATGGAGCTAAGCTGCCTTCAACTTGGCTACTACATCGCCAGCTGGGGCATGCTGCGTGGTTCAACGTACCTGTTCCGTGAAACCAACGCCCGCCATTATCAGTCGACCATCGAGGTTATCGAGCGCTACAACCCAGAGATGCGTGAGTTGAATGACAGGCCGTTGTTCGATCCCAAAGCGCAAGAGTTGACACTTGCCGCTTATGCTGATCTACGTCGGGCCATCCTGCCCAAAGGCGGTACAGCCCTGACTCTCGTCACCAAGGTCATGATGGGAGTTTGGGGGACGGTACCGTCTTTTGACAAGTACTTCATCATGGGATTTCGCTCATTAGGTGAGGGACGGGAGAAGGCAGCATTCAACACACTCGGAATCCGTTCACTCTCTTTACTTGAGGAGTTCTACGGACAAAACAAAATGGAAATCGAAGGTTTGGCCCGGGCCTATAAGACTCTGGACTTCACATCGGGAAAGCTCACCGAACGACGGTTCACCTGTGCCAAGATCGTCGACATGTATGGATTCAGCTTGGGCTACTACTGAAGTCGCATCTCTTTAGGATGCTTAGGATAACTGAAATTTCCACTGATACTCACCCTGGCCTCATAAATTAGAAAGCTGTGCTGTGTTCAACTACCCCATCATCGAGGAGCGCTGCTCCTGCGGAGCCAGCACGCAAACCGTCGGTACCGGAACTTCTGCGCGCTGGATATTCGACCGTTGGCGCGCGGACCACGCCTGTCCTCCCAAGCCACCTGCAGATCCGCGAACGGCTTTGATCCGTCCTCTTGCCGAGGTGTGGGAGGACTACCATGAATTCGAACCGGGGGGACCAAGCGCGAAGACAGTTCTTTTCAGGCAGTGGCCAGCTTTAGCATCAGCGATCATGATGCTGGTCGATGCTGAGGTTCCTGTAGTTCAGGAAGAACAGCAAGGGCGCAGAGTTGTTAGCACGCAAAGCATGAAAATCTTGAACATCAATGCCACCAGTACGCGTCAAGCGGATATCGCTCTACCCTACGAGACTGACGAGCATGTCCAGAGCGCATGGCAGTACATATTTCGCCGGAATTGCGTCAACGTTCAGCCCGAGCCGGATGTGAATAGCCAAGACCGGGCGATGCTTGAACACTGCGCCAAGGCTTTCCAACAAGGCGAGCAACTCCACATCCCCGGCGCCGACCAAGCCCGTCGCTTGATCTTAAGTATTCGTCAAAGCGAGATGAGCTATGACATCCGAGAGCTCTTTGACCCAGCCATCTGAAACGTCGAAATTCTCGCGTCAAAAGACATGAGGACCGACAGGAAGCAAGCAGCTCTTCGTGCCGCCATGGTGAACAGTGGCATCAGTCGGACAGAGCCGGCAAGCACCCCATCAAGAGCCCGGTGGCGCTCTTTGCATGCTTTCGAGAAGTGGCTGGAGAGCCGACTCGGTTCCCGGCTCAGCAGCCGCTTCGCGTATCTGGTCAGCCTTCCCTACACCGACGTCCCCAGGGACAAGGAGATGGCCGGATGCCCGCGCTCGCTGATCCTGGACCAGACGGACATGAAGTCACCGGCGGAGCTGGTCCGTCACGCCGTCGAACACGAAGGCAACGCAGCCATCCCGCTGGCGCCTTCCTTCCTGGAGCGCATCGTGCCGCACCTCAGCGGGGACCTCAACACGGACTTCGCAGTGCCGGTGGACCCGCAGGAAGCCGAGGACACACAGGACCACCCCAATAGGATGCACGGCCGAGGCAGGGCCACCTAAACGCTAACAGCCATCGAGGGGCAGGAGACTCGCAACGAGCGATGAATTCTGCGCGCCGAAATGGAAGCCGACGCCATAGGATGTACGCATCGTCGAGCCCGGAGTTGGGCACCAAGATGGGGGCACAGTGAGGTCTATTCCGGAAGTACCGGAGTTCGGCGACGGACAGGTGGCCGAGAAAGCCGTATGGCAAGCGCTGCGGAACAGCCTGCCGGATGACTGCGTGCTGGCCCATTCCGTCCAAGTGCGCGATGGCCGGGCTGAGCATGAGATCGACCTGCTCGTGCTGTGGCCCGGCGTCGGCATGGCCGCAATCGAAGTTAAGGGCGGGCTTGTCTCCATCGACAACGGGCAGTGGTGCCAGTCCGACCGAAGTGGGAAGCACCGCATCCTGAGCCCTGTGGCCCAGTCGCAAGGCTCGCTCCACGCGTTCAAGAACTGGATTGGCAGGCAACTTGGTACGCCTGTGACCAGCCGGTTCGCCTACATGGTTGCGCTGCCGTACACCCCCGTGCGGCAGGACTGGGATATGGCTGGCTGTCCGCGGGCCCTTGTCCTTGACAAGGCAGACGTCGCTTCGCCGGCGGAACTGGTACGTGAAGCGATAGAGCGCGAAGGCGGCGGAGCCAGCGTGTTGGCTCCGTCCTTCATGGATCGCATCGTCAGGCACCTGAGCGGGGATTTGAATACGCAGTCCGTTGATTCCTTGGATCCGCAGGAAGCCGAGGACACGCAGGATCACCTCACCGAGCGGCAGGCTGTACTGCTTCAGGCTACGAGGTCACTCGACAGGGTCCGGTTCACCGGCGGTGCAGGCAGCGGGAAGACCTGGCTCGCCGTGGAGAAGGCCCGCCTGCTCAGCAGGCAGGGCAAACGCGTGGGCCTTTTCTGCTACAACAAGGGCCTCGGGCAGTATCTGCAGGACCGGGTTTCCGGTTGGCGCCAGGCAAAGCCGGTCTTCACCGGCGAGTTCCACGAATACGTACGGGGGCTAGGCGTTCCCGACGGTTCGGGGCAGGAGTATTTCGATGTGGCGATGCCCCGCCTGCTGAAGGAACTGGCAGCAACGATGGAGCAGCATGAGCGGCTGGACGCCGTCGTCGTCGATGAAGCACAGGACTTCGCCCCGCTGTGGTGGGATGCGCTGCTCGCCTGCACCAAGAACCCCGACGGCGGTGAAGTGTATGCCTTCATGGATGACCGTCAGGATGTCTACCGCAGGTGGGGCGGGGCGACGGCGGACTTCACCTTTGGGCCCACGGCAAGCTTTGTGCCCATCCACATTGATGAGAACCTCCGCAACACTCGCAAGATCGCCGAAACCTTCAAGCCCCTGGCCGGAGAGCATTTCACTCCGCGCGGCAGCACGGGCCTGCCCGTCCGCTTCGTGGATTGCGCATCGGACGAGGCGCTCGACGTCGGCGGAGACTGCGTGGATGCGCTCATCACCGAAGGCTGGGCCAACAACCAGATTGCGCTCCTCACCACAAAGGAGCGGCACCCGATCCATCTGGACTTCTTCGAGCGCGGCGCCACGGAAGACTACTGGCGCGAGTTCCACGCAGGCGAAGCGGAATTCTACGGCCACGTACTGGGCTTCAAGGGCCTGGAGCGCTCCGTCGTTGTGCTGTGCGTCAACGGCTTCAAGGACATGGAACGCGCAGCAGAGCAGCTGTACGTCGGCCTGTCCCGCGCGAGGAGCCTGCTGGTGGTGGTCGGCGACGGCACACTGCTGGAGGAGGCCGGCGGCAGGGAGCTGAAGATGGCACTGTCTCGGGCCCAGACGTGGTGGCCTCCTCAGGCGTGACGCCATTGCTGGCCGCTGTTTGGGCGAGCACGACGGCGGGCAGTTCTGTTTTTTGTCAGACCCGCCCCATAGTCTTCATTCACTGAGTTCCAAACCGTCCAATGGGGGATGAAATGCCAGAACTTGCCGACGACGCGTCGCACCTAAGTGCCACGCTCACCCGGGTGTCTGAAGCGGTCCCTGCCGCGTCTGTTCCGACCGAGTACGACTATGCCTTCCTTTACGCCTGGCAGCAGGAGGCGCTGAAGGCCTGGCATTCCAATGCACGCCGCGGCGTCATCGAGGCTGTCACCGGTGCAGGCAAGACGCGCGTCGGCATCGCTGCGGCATTCGAGGCAGTCCGGCAGGGCATCAAGGTGCTGATCCTCGTCCCAACTGCCGAGCTCCAAGCCCAATGGCTGGCCTCGCTCCAGCGCGACCTGCCGAAGGCCCGGCGCGGCGCGCTCGGCAACGGCCGCTCAGACTCCCTGGACAACGTCGACATCCTCGTGGCCATCGTGCACTCGGCCTCCAACCGGGAGACGCTGCGCAGCCACAAAGCCGGGCTGATTATCGCCGACGAGTGCCACCGTTATGCAGCGCCGATATTCACGGGCGCTCTCCAAGAAGGGTATGCCTGGCGCCTTGGGCTCACGGCCACCTACGAGCGGTCCGACGGCGAGCACGAGAACCTCCTGACTCCGTACTTCGGCGGGGTGGTCTACAAGCTCTGGTATGACCGAGCCCTGCAGGACGAAGTCATTGCGCCCTTCGACATTGCGCTCGTAGGCGTCGACCTGACCGCTTCGGAGCAGGTCAGCTACGACGAGTTCTCCGACACGATGGCCGAGACGGCCCGCCACTTGGAGTCCTACGCCGGTATCCCGCGACGGCCTTTCCACCAGTTCATCGCCGCCGTCGCCGCGCTGGCAGCCTCCGAGTCCCCGAGCCGGGAAGCGACGCTCGCCCGCAGGTACATGCGCGCCATGTCATCCCGACTCACGCTGCTGGCAGAGGCGCGGACCAAGTACCTCGCCCTGGCCGCGCTGAAGGAGACCGTGGACCAGTCCCGTGGCACGCTGGTCTTCACCCAGACCCAGGAGTCCGCGCGCCGGGCCGAGCAGGTCTACACGGCTCTGGGCTCCAGGGCCTCCGCGCTGTACAGCGGCATGGCCAAGGACGACCGGAAACAGGGCATGGAGGACTTCCGCAGCGGCGCCTCCCAGATCCTCGCTGCGCCGCGGCTGCTCGACGAAGGCATCGACGTGCCGGAAGCGGACCTCGGCATCATCGTGGCGGCCAACAGAAGCCAGCGGCAGATGGTGCAACGGCTGGGACGAGTCATCCGCAAGAAGGCGGACGGTCGCGTGGGCCGGCTTGTTGTTCTCTACTCCAAGGGGACTGTGGAGGATCCGGACGTGCAGGGCGAGGAGTTCCTCGGCAAAGTGTTGCCCTTCGCCCGTGAGGTCGACTTCTTTGACATGAAGACGGACCTTGACCGGCTGCAGGAGTTCCTTCGCCAGCCGGAGCCTGTGGCACCGCCGGCCCCTGAGCCCAAGCCGGCGCCTCCCGCGCGTACAAATGACCCCCGGGTCCCGGCCGGGGAAGATGCCTCGGATGAGCCGGAGACCGAGCCCGGCGAGGATGTCTTGGACGGCGTAGGGCAGGAGGACCTTCTGCCGACGGCCTGCTACGACGATGAGGATGAAGCCGCGCCGACTTCGTTCGATCTTGAAGATCCTGAGTGGCCGGAGGAACTTGCCGGGACAGAAGGCTTCAGTGACGACGCCGTCTCCGATTACCTCAAGCGTGCCGGACGGGCAGCTCTTCTGACAGCCGAGCAGGAAGTGGAGCTGGCGCAGGAGATCGAAGCAGGGCTCTTCGCCACACACCTCCTGCAAGACGGCACTCCGCGAGGCCGCAGGGAATCCCGGGAACTTCGAGCGATTGCGCTCCTGGGTGAACGGGCTGCCGACGCCCTGCTCAAAGCAAACCTGCGGCTCGTGGTGTCTATCGCCAAGCGGTACATGAATCACGGCTTGGACTTCCTGGACCTCATCCAGGAAGGAAACCTCGGCCTCCACCGTGCAGTCTGCAAATTCGACTACACCAAGGGTTTCAAGTTCTCGACCTATGCGACGTGGTGGATCCGGCAGTCCATCACCCGTGCTTTGGCGGATCAAGGACGCCTGATTCGGCTTCCCGTCCACATGGTGGAGCAGATTCAGAAGGTCCTGTCTTTGCAGCGTGGCGCGGCTCTGGAAGGCCTCCCCTGCACCAGCGCGGATATCGCACACCGTGCTGGTACCACCGCTTCGAAAGTCGAGTATCTCCTGAACCTGGACAAGATGGTCTATTCGCTGGACTTCTTGGTTCCCGACGGCAGGGGCGGACTGGAGCCGGCGGGAGAACAACTGGTCGATCCCTCCGGTGTGGATGTCATCGAACGGATAGCGGCGGCTGAGCTCACTGCACAGATCCACACCATCCTCGACACGTTCACCGAGCGGGAGGCCGGCGTGATCGCCATGCGATTCGGTCTCACGGATGGCGAGCACAAGACACTCGACGAAATCGGGAAGGTTTACGGGGTCACCCGCGAGCGTATTCGTCAGATCGAGAAGAAGACCATGGACCTGCTCAAGGACCCCTCTATTTCCGGACCGCTGCGCAGCTTCCACTTTGACGGCGAGCCGGCGCTAGCCGCCCGGCAGGCGGATTCATCAGAGCCTGTCACCTCCGTACAGCCCGCCGAGGACATCGGTCGGAATAACGGGGAGGGGACGCAATGACAATCCTGTCAGTGCAGGTTGCTATGTTGTGTGAAACGTCGGGATGAGGGAACGAAATGACCTGCAGTAACTTCTCTTCGGTAAGCGACGCCTTGGCTGAGCTCGCCGGAATCATCGGCCATGCACAGGCCACGGACCCTCTGGCGCCTGTCACCGTGTTGGTCCCGTCCCACGCTTCCGGTCTGGACGTAAGCAGGTACCTCGGCCGGACGCTGAACTCAGGCGCAGGAAGTGCGGGCGTCAGAGCGTTCACCGTGAAGGACCTGGCGACTGAACTCATCGCCGACGACGCAGCCCTAAATGGAAAGCGCCCACTGCTGCCGGTCCTCAGGCTGGGCGCGGTCAGCCAAGTCTTGAATGATGCTCCGGGTCTCTTCAAGGATGTTGCCGACCGGGCCGCCACGGCCAGTGCCATAGCTAAGACCGCCGAGCTGCTGGACGCCGCACCGGATCCAACCGATCCTGCCCTTCCCGGCTTTACGCATGAAGTGCTTCGGATTCACGGGACTGCCAAGGAGGCCTTGGCCTCCCAGTGGTACACCGACCATGATGCCTTCATCCTCGCGGGCCAGAAACTTGGAACCACCCCAATGAAGCGGCGGCTTGGGACCGTTATTGGCTTCATGCTCGGAACCGAGCCCAGCCCCTCCGAATCTTCCTTCCGGCAGAGCCTCGAAGAGAGCGGCATGCAAAGCATGGCTGCGTCCGGTGACCTGGGCGACAGCACAACCCTGATGACAGCCTCGGATGCCGATGACGAAGTCCGCGCAGTCGTCCGGCTTGTCGTTGAAAGACTGGCAGCGGGCACTCCTGGCCACCGCATCGGCATATTCCACTCAGCCTCCCGGCCGTACGCCGCTTTGCTGTCCCAGCGGCTTACAGAGTCGGGGCTAACTTTCGTCGGTCCGGCAGCCCATCGGCTCACCGACTCGCCGCTCGCCCGCGGCCTTCTTCATTTACTGAAACTCGATCCTCAGCAACCTGACACGCGCGCCATCCTGAACATCCACGCCGAAGGAACGTTCGCCTGGCAGGAACAGAAGCTGCCCAGCAGCGCCGTCTGTGAAAAGCTGCACACCAGTCCACCCGCGGGAGACGAGACCGGAGAGAAGAGCTCGGATAGCCGAGCCCGTCAACTTGAGCAGTTCGAAACATTCCAATCCTTTGTCGCGGCACTCGCAGCCCGGCTTGAGCAGATCCACACTAGCGAAACCTGGAGCGACGCGTCAGCTGGGATGGTCTCGCTTCTTGAAGATTTCATGGGCCCGCGAACAGCAACAGAACGGCCGGAGAAGGCGGCTGCCCGTGACGCCTTGAACCAGGCCGCTTTTGAGCTCCGACACTTGGACCTCGTCGGCCCGCAGCCTCGGCCATCGCTTGTGCAAAGTGCAATGGAGGAGGCGATAGCTTCGAAGGGTGGCTGGACCGGGAAGAGTGGAACCGGCGTCGTCATCGGCAGCTACGCCGACGCCGTTGCCAGGGATCTGGACGTTCTGTTCCTTGTCGGAGCGGCCGAAGGGCTGGCGCCGGCTAGAATCCGGGAGAACCCGCTCCTTCCGGACACCGTCAGGGCAACGATGGCCTGTGGTCTCCCCACTGTGGAGCAGCGGGCGGAAGCCAGCAAGGAACAGTTCTTCGCCGCACTGGCCGCGGGATCGGAGCGTATCGTCACAAGCCCCCGGGGGGACCTACGTGGATCCGGAAATTACCAGATTTCCCGATGGCTGAGCGCCCGTCCTGACAAGGAACTGCAGTCCTTCGCCCACGGCATAGAGAACGGTTCCCCTACTAAGGCCGGGCTTCCCCCAACGGCCCAGGAGTGGCGGCTACGACGCATCCTCACCGCCGAGGAGCGTATGGCGGCGCTTCGGGATGATACGGCGCTGCAGCAGGCACTGGCTGTTACCCGGGACCGGCGCGACGGCATTTTCTCCAGATTCAACGGCAATCTCGGAGCGCATGCGGGAACCATCGTTGAAGCGGAAAAGGCGTTGTCGCCGACTCGCCTCGAGGACTGGGTGACCAGTCCGCTCAACTACTTCCTGAAGCACGTCCTGAAGGTGAACATCCTGGAAGACGTCACCTTGGAGGTTCAGATTTCGCCTCAGCAGCGGGGTATTCTCGTTCACCAAGTGCTGGAAGACTACGTCCGCAGCATCACCAAAGACGGCCTTGATCCGTCGTCGGACCGCCTCATGGAGTTGGCGGATGCCGCCTTTGCGGAATCCGCCAACCCTGCGTGGCTCAGTCACGTCTGGGAGCGGAATCAGGCCATGATCCGCCAAGACCTGCAGCGGGTAGCGGCTGAGGACCACGACAGTCTCACCGGCGGCTGGAGCTACCTCGCCGAGGAGGCAAGCTTCGGGCCGGAGGACACCGATAGCCACCCGCCGGTCGAGCTGACCCTCAACGACGGCACCGTGATCCGGTTCCGGGGAAAGGTGGACCGGATCGACCGGAATGCCGACGGCACCGTCAAGGTCATCGATTACAAAACCGGCAAGGCCGACAAGTACGCACCACTCAAAAACCATCCCACCGCGGACGGCACCCGGTACCAACTTCCGGTTTACGGCCTGTTCGCGCGGACGCTGGCAGATCCTCAGTCACCTGTCGCCGCCGAGTACTGGTTCATCTCCAAAGCGGGCCACTTCGCGAAGATCGGCTACACCGTGACTGACGACGTCATGGAGCAGCTTCGTGAAGACGCAGGCCTCATCATGTCGGCGCTGCGGAACGGCGTATTCCCCCCGCGGCCCGAGTCTGACCGCTACATCAACTTCACCACCATGATGGGGGCCCAGGAGCTTGGCCAGCAGTGGCTAAAGCTTCAAAACGCCCACGAACTGCAGCCGTATGCCAAGCTCCTGAAGGCGGAGAAATGAAATCCCAAGTCCTGGAACTCACCGACCAGACAGACCGCACGCTGATCGAGCAGGAGCTCGGAACCAACATCTTCGTCGAAGCAGGCGCAGGCAGTGGCAAGACGCATGAACTTGTCGAACGCATCTGCGCTATGGTCGACGCCGGCGTCGAACTCAAAAGCGTCGCCGCCATCACCTTTACGGAAAAGGCAGCGGGTGAGCTCCGGGAACGAGTCCGCCGGAAGCTGTCCGACCCGGCCCCTACCGAGCGGCGCCTTAGGGCGCTGAATCAGTTGGACACCGCTCCCATCGGCACCATCCACTCCTTCGCTGCGCGGATCATCAGCGAACATCCCATCGAAGCCGGGGTGCCGCCCCTAATCACCGTGGTGGACGAGCTGCGGTCCCAGATCGCCTTCACGCGCCGGTGGGAAGCGGCACGGCAAAAACTCTTCACAGACGCGTCCATCGACGACGCCCTCCGCATCATCCTCGCCGTCGGCGTTTCCTTGGACCACCTGCAGAATGTGGCCGCTGACTTGGACGCGAACTGGGACCGACTGGAAAGCCGCCCTCCCCGGAAGCGGCACATCCCGGCTGTGGACCTTGGCCCGATCCTGCGCCAGACCGCCGAGGTCCTCGCACATGCTGATCACTGCACGGATTCGGCCGACAAGTTGTTCACCGCCTTCGAACACATCAGGAGCTGGCACGGCCGGCTGACCGAGGCCGAGACCGGGGAACTCGGCTTGGTGCTCGAGCTCCTGCACTCTGTTCCGCAGAAGGGATTCGGCGGCGGGCAAAAAGGAAACTGGTCCATTAACGTCGCCGACGTGCGAACCTCCTGCAAGGACCTGGCCGACCAAGCTATCGCCCTGCGCAATAGCTTCGTCGAACCCGCCGTCGAAACGGTCACAGCCGCCATGGCTGAGGTACTCGTGCAGGCCGCACGCGAACGCCAGCACAGCGGCGAGCTGGAGTACCACGATCTACTAATCCACGCCCGGGACCTGCTGGTCGGCGAAGACAAGCAGGCTGTGCATACGGCGCTCCACAATCGCTACCGCTGCATCATGCTGGACGAGTTCCAGGACACGGACCCCATCCAGGCGGAACTTGCCATCCGGATCTCGGCCGACGACGTCTGCGGACCCGACGGGTGGGAGCAGCTACACGTCCCTCCAGGCCGGCTGTTCACGGTGGGCGACCCCAAGCAATCCATCTACCGTTTCCGCAGGGCCGACATCGCCACTTACTTGGCGGCCCAGGAGCGCTTCTCCGACGACCAAAGCTCGGCAATCGCGTCGCTCCAGACCAACTTCCGGTCAACGGGGCGCCTCCTCGAATGGATCAACGCCACATTTGGGCAGCTCATCAAGCCGAGCGGCACGATTCAGCCTGAATACCACGCGCTGACGCCCGACCCGCATCGCCCCGAGTGGAGCGAAGAAAACGGTCCGGCTGTCTCCGTCATTGGGCGCGCAGGTGCCCAGCCCGGCGAATCGGGGAAGGTCTCCGCTGACGACATGCGCAGGCAGGAGGCAGCCGACGTTGCTGCTGCGATCAGAATCGCGACCGGCACCGCAGGGCTTCCGGCGTGGCAGAAGCAAAGCAAACGGACCGGCGGTTTCACGTGTTCACCGGTACAGCTGAAGGACATTTGCGTCCTGATCCCCACCCGCACGTCCCTCGCCGCTCTCGAAGACGCCCTTGATGACGCGGGCATCGAGTACCGGGCGGAAGCGTCATCGTTGGTCTACTCCACCCAGGAGGTCACTGACCTGCTGCTCGCGTTGCGGGCAATTTCAAACACGGCGGATGAAGCTGCGCTTGTGTTGTCCCTGCGGTCGGCGATGTTCGGCTGCGGCGATGATGAACTGTTCGAGTGGAAGAAAGCCGGAGGCTACTGGAACCTGTTCTCTGCTGCGCCGGATGCGGTAAAAGACTCCACCGTAGCGCACTCCCTTCAGTACCTTGCCGCACTGTGCCGGGACATCGAAGTCCTGACGCCCGCTGAGATCATGGAGCGTCTGGTTACCGACCGGCGCATGCTGGAGGCAGCAATTGACGCCCCCCGTTACCGCGACGTCTGGCGCAGGCTTCGCTTCGTAATTGACCAGGCCAGGGCCTGGACGGAGGCCACACATGGCGGACTGCGCGATTACCTCGTGTGGGCTGGCGTGCAGCAGGAGGACAATTCGCGGGTCAAGGAAGCTGTGGTGCCGGAAACGGACGTCCAGGCCGTACGGATCATGACCATCCACGCGTCCAAGGGCCTGGAATTCCCCATGGTGATTCTGGCCGGGACCGGATCAGGTCCCAACAATCAGAAGTCCGCAGCCCTCTGGGATCAAAAGTCGCAACTGCAAGTGCACTTCATCGGCGATATCCGCTCGGCCGGTTACGGTAGCGCGGAAGGCGTGGAAAAGCTGTTTGATGACGCCGAGCGACGTCGGCTCCTCTACGTTGCCTGCACCCGCGCGGAGAGCCACCTCGTCGTCTCCCACTACGTGAACGCCAAGAATAGTCTGGGCCAGTTCCTCAAGGACGCCGATGACGCAGCCTCAGCGCCAGACCTGCATATCCCGGAGGACATGCCAGCGCAGGCCCGAACGCCGCACGAGGCTCGCCCAGTCGAACCGTTCGATGCATGGCAGCAACGCCGCGAGACGTGGCAAAGGTCCTCGGCGATAGAGTCCTCCACTTCGGTCACGGCGACGGCAAAGGGTGCCGTAAACGGACAGAAGGGCCTGGGAACCGAGCAGGCACTCCGGTTTGTGGCCATGGAAGACGACGCTCAGCTACCGTCATTCGCTGAGCCAGGAGGGGACCACGGCACGGACTTCGGTACCGCCCTGCACCGGCTGCTCGAACTGACCGACCTGCGGGAGGCTGAGAACTTTGAGGCGCTGGCTGAAAGAGTGGCCGGCCCAGCCGGGCTCAATGATCCTGCCGGCCTCGCCGAGCGTGCCCGCTCTGCCCTGAGGAGCGCACCCGTTCAGAGGGCCGCGGACCGGGAGCACTGGCTCGAGCTTCCCGTCGTCACATCCGTTGACGGCGTGACAGTGGAGGGCGTAGTCGACCTGATGTACCGCGAAGACGACGGAAGCCTGGTCATTGGCGACTTCAAGACAGACATCAGCGTCCAGCAGGAAACAATGGCAGCATACTGGCGTCAGTTGTCGACTTACGCGCAGATGGTGGAGCGTATCACCGGGCAGACGGTGAGCGAGCTAATCCTGATCTTCTGCAGGCCCGGACAAGCAGAGCTCTTTCGACGACGCGTCGAGGAGCAGAAGTAGTGTCGGTGCAGCACTTAAGCTCACTACTTAGTGTGAAGGTAGTCGCACGGACCCCACGCCCAAGTGCATCTCGAACACAAACTCATGTCAGAAATGCCGCTTTCCCTGCAAGCTTTAGGAGCCAACAATGGTTAGGAGCCAACAATGGAAAATGAGATTCAGCTGATCAGTGACGGTGATGGCTTGGCGGTCATCGGTGATCCCGCGGCTGTAGAACGCTTTCTCGTCGCCGAGGGACTTCCGTCGAAGGATCTCGGGCTGCAGCGGCTCGGAACCGCCTTCGGTAACGCGGCTGGAGTCGCGCAGGCAGGGTCCGAGATTGCAGCCAACTCAGGTCGCTGGGTGAAGCTGAGCAAGGAGTCAGCACAGCTTGTCCATAAGTACGGGCTGAGGGAAAGTTCGAAGACGGGTCTCAGCTCCGGCGTGTTGAAGGGGAACAGTGGCCAGATCAAAGGATTCGTCGAATTCGTGAAAGGACCAGGATCGGTTGTGGCCAATCCCGCGATCCTGGCTGGTGCCGCGGGGATCATGGCGCAAGTAGCGATGCAACAGACCATGGACGAAATTACCGACTATCTCGCCGCGATCGATGAGAAAGTCGACGATGTGCTCCGCGCTCAGAAGGACGCTGTGTTGGCGGACATGATCGGAGTGGACTTCGTTATCGAGGAGGCTATGACCATTCGTGAGCAGGTTGGCCGGGTCTCCGAGGTCACGTGGTCGAAGGTGCAGGCTACCTCGATGACGATCGCGCGGACTCAGGCCTACACCTTGCGTCAACTCGACGCACTCGCGGAGAAGATGGAACAGAAAACGAAGGTGGGTGACCTCGCCGCAACCGTCAAGGAAGCCGAGTCCAAAGTTCAAGAGTGGCTCGCCGTTCTGGCTCGCTGCTTTCAACTGCAAGATGCGATCGCCGTTCTCGAACTTGATCGCGTGCTGGACTCATCTCCGGATGAGCTGGACCAGCATCGCCTCGCTCTGAGGGCTGCTCGGAAGAACCGGTTGGAACTCATCGCGCGGAGCACAGAGCGACTGATGGCCCGCATGGATGCGGCTGCTGCCACCGCCAACGCGAAGGTGCTGCTGCACCCGGGCGCGTCGCGGGCAGTGGTGTATTCGAGCAACCATGTCGCGACCGGCGTCGTGGACTTTCACGGGCGGCTCGGGATCGCGGACAGCCGACAGTCATTGGAGGCGAGACGATGGTTGGACGCGGTGGCGGAAGTAAGGGACAAGGCGCTCGAGACAGGAGCAGAGGGAATCGATGCTGCGGGTCGCCTCGGTAACGAAACGCTCGACCTAACCAAATCGGCGAGGGACAAGGCGGTTGAGACGGGGATGGAGGGTATCGACGCCGCCGGACGTCTCGGTAACGAGGCCCTCGACCGAGCCAGATCGGTGAGGGACAAGTTTTCCAAGCTAGCCTTCCCGGGTGCGGGGACGACGACAAAAGAGGTTACGAGGAAGGCTGAATGAGGCGAGTTCTAGTTCAATAGCGCCATCTAGTTCATAAGCGCCCTTGTGGCCAGCCGGCGGCTACTTGGTCTGGTTACCGATGGGGCCAGAATGTTGCGCACCGAGGGCTGAGGTGATTGCTGAAATTAGCATTAGTCCAATTAGCCTAAGCCGGCAAGCGGTCAGTCAGGGTCATCGCCGTCCGGCGCTTTGATGGGTGCGGCGGACCGGGGGAACAGCGGCGTATCGTCGGGTTGCCCCCAGTCTACGAACGCCCCACTAGCGATCCAGTCGAGGCTGGATACGTAGGACTTATCCTTCGCCTCCTCATGGACCCTCCGCAGGTCTCCTACGGTTGCGTCACGGCTCCACATTCTCGCTCGCTGGCTTAGCCGTATACGTGTAGTGCTGCACCGTAGCCCAGCGGCAGCCCGCGGCCATTCAGCCAGGACACCATCACCTCCGAGGCTTCAGCCAGGCTCAGGTTCTGGGACGGAGCGACTCCCGCATATGGCTCGTTCCCGGCTTCATCTGCCGCCAGTCCCCGCCCGATGCGCCAGTTGTTGGTGACCTCACCGCTGACCATAGCAACCTCCACGTGGTATCCGCTTCCTGTACTCATGGCCTGGGCGTACCTCCCAAAATGCGTCACATCGACATGCCTGGTCTGCACCACCAGCCAGTCGCCGTCATGGCAGACCGCTTGGATGAGGCCAACAAGATGAGAGGGTGACTCCACGTCGTGCCAGCCCGTGTCCCACTCACCCACCTGAGCTTTCCATTCCAACAGTTCGTGGTACTGAAGCTCCAGCCTTAGCTCCAGTGAGGATTCGGGAAGTGCGATCCTATCTAGCATGTCGGTGCCTTTCATCTCTAACCGATGCCCTCATTGTCAGCGGCCCCACTGACATTTTTCCGATCGGGGCATGGCGCTCAATGTCCGCCCCGCGCTGGACGACCCGAAGCACTTCGCGACGGCCTGGCTGCACGACGTCATCGAAGACTGCGGCATCACGCCGGACGACCTGACAGCCGCCGGCATCAGCTGCGAGGTGATTGACGCCGTCGTCCTGCTCACCCGTACCGAGGACAACAATGGCAACGCTTAACAGGAGGCCATCCGATGCAATCCCATCGCGCTGGCTGTGAAGCTGTCCGACATCGCGGACAACACCTATCCCGAGCGGACCGCGCGCTTGGAACCCGAAGTTCGGTTGCGGCTGACGGACAAGTACAAAAGGCCAGGGAGTTGCTGGTCCAGTGACCGCGAAGCGACCCCTCACCACCAGCGGTGCCGGCACTTCGGATTCTGGCAGGCCCACGTGGGCACCCCGGACTCCACCTTGCCCGTGGCGGGATAGATCCGCAGTTCCTCCGTCATACAACAGCCGGCGAACTCCGTCTTCGGGTTCTCAGCTATGGCCTCAGGCATCATCATGCCGTACGCAATTCGCCAGGACTCATGCCCGCATATGGGGCATTTGCGGACAGTCACCCGCTTCTTTGCAGGCCTCAGTTCTTCCGTCATGGCAGCAATGTATCCCTAGGTGCCGACAACAGCGGCAGTTACAAAAAACTCTTAGCGCTAAACAAATTTTTGTAAGTACTCCCGATGAGATGGGAGCCTGCCCTGGGCGGAGTTCACCTGAGAGCTCCCCGCAATCTGAATTACCTCAAACAGGGTCTGAGAGGGCCTGCCTCGCGCCGAAAATTTCGGCTGACTTGGACGAAGGACTCTGGCACCGGCGCCGTCCTTCTCTCCCACCCCTTTGAATGGATCCGCTCCCCCCGTGTCTTCCGCCCTGCCCCCGCCTGCGCCCAAACGCTTCCCGCTCGCCGCGATGCTGGTTCTGGCCACCATCACGGCCATCACCACCGAACTCATGCCGTCAGGCCTGCTGCCGCAAATCAGTGCAGGCCTGAACGTCTCCGAGGCGTGGCCGGCTACCTTGCCGCAGCCTATGCCGCCGTCATCGTGGTCACCGTAATCCCGGCCGCCCGGCTGCTGGCCAGTGTTCCGCGGAAGACCCTGCTCATCTCACTGGTCCTCACCTTCGCGCTGAGCAATGTCCTCGCCGGCCTCGCACCCAGCTTTGCGGCGGCCATGGGCGGGCGGCTCGTCGGCGGCCTGGCGCACGGCCTGCTCTGGACCACCGTGGCACCGTTCGTTTCGTGGGTGGTCCCGGCCGACAAAGTAGGCAAGGCCCTGGCCATCGTCTTCAGCGGCAACAGCCTTGGCATGGCCATCGGCGCCCCTGTGGGCAGCGCGCTCGGCGGGCTCCTCGGCTGGCGCGTCTCCTTCCTCTTCCTCGCCGGCTTCGGCCTGCTGCTGACCGGACTGGTCTCTGGCTGCTGCCCTAGGTCCGCCGGATCCCCGACGCCGTCCGCCGCTCCATGCGGCAAGCCATCGTCCAGCCCGGCGTGAGGTCCGTCGCCATCGCCTGGCCGCTGCTGGTCCTGGCCCACTTCGCGCTCTTCACCTGCATCGCGCCGTTCATCCGCGAAGCCGGCCTGCCCGACTACGCCATCAGCCTCTCCCTCACTGTCCTCGGCGCCTCCGGCCTTATCGGCATCTGGACCGCCGGCGTCACCGTGGACTCCCGGCCCCGCCGTTCGCTGCTGATCACGACGGCGGCCGTCGCCGTCGCGATGCTCCTTCTCCCGCTCGGCGGCGGAACCATGCCCGGCGCCATGATCCTCATGACTGTCTGGGGCGCTGGCATCGGCGCGATCGGCATTTACAACCAGGCGGCGATCCTCCGCGCCGGGCGCGAGGACCGGGACGCGGCCAACGGACTCACGGTCCTGACCATCCAGGTGGGCATCACCATCGGAGCGCTCTACGGTTCCGCCGCTCTGGTCCTCGCCGGCCCGCTCATGGTGCCCGTCGCCGCGGCGGTGCCAGTCGCCGTCGCGCTTGTCATTACACTGCGGGCCGGCGGCACGCCTACCCGCCGGGCCGCGATGAGCACGGCTGGTCAGACGCGGAAGCCGCTGAGCCGGCGCTCCAGCACTAGCAGCAACGCTGAGGAGCCACCCTTCAGGGTCGGCAATATCCCAGCATGTCGAGGATGCCGAATCCAATTCAAACTGCACCATGCAAAGCACAATGCATACCGGAGACTTCACTGCCGGTGCCGCCCACCCCCATGTCCACAACTACTGGGTTCCACGGGCGGTGCGGCGCCATTGATCCCGTCATGCGCCATGCCCTCGAACCGTTGTCGGCCGCAGGTGGGCGTCAAGGAATGCTGCAGTCATGCTCCGGTTGCAACACATGACACACAACCAAACACCCAAAGGTGATTGCGAGCCGAGAGCACGAAAAGTCAGTGACGTCGCGTTCTTTGACTCCTTCGCAAGAGAAAAGACCTGGTGAATTCGCCTATCTTATTGCTTTTGCGAAACTGGTTACATCTACACGAGGTTTGTACCACTGAGAAGCCGCTGGTGCGTTAAACCTGCGCAATAATTGCGCCATTCTTGATGGGGCTGGCGCAAAATAAATATCGCTCTTAATAGTTGATACAAATGCAGGTTCGCAGGGTGCTAAAGGCTCGGCATTTCTGTCATAGTTGAGCAATGACAACACCAGAGCTTCCGGGGGCAAGCTCAGTGCAGACTTCCCCCCATCAGCCACAGCAACCACCTCTCGCACAGCCGAATTATGGGCCGCCAACTGAAACAGGTGCGCCCCGTCCAAGAAAACAGAAGAAACAATCGAATGTAGTCGGGCTGATCGCGCTTATCGCAGCGGCGCTCGGGTTCATTTTCGCCTGCATGCCTGGAGCACTCATCGTCGGCTGGGTACTGCTGCCGATCGCGTTCGTTTTGGCCATCGTTTCGCTCTTTATTAAACGCAAGGCCAAGTGGACGGGCGTCACCGCACTTATCGTCTCGATAGTTGGCACGATCGTCGGGTTTGTCGTCTTCTCTTCCGTCGTTGCGACGTCGTTTGACAACGCTTTCGGCAGCGGCGACACCACAGTCGCTCCGCCCTCTGGGGACGCAGGAACGAAGGACCAAGCAGCGGCAAAGGCAAATTCTGCCGCCAAAGCCGGAACGCGTGAGAACCCGTACCCGATTGGCTCCGTCATAAAGTCTGACGACTGGCAGGTTGTGATCAACTCAGTCAAACTCGCTGCCACGGATGCCGTACTCGCGGCCAACGAGTTCAACAAACCGCCTGCCAAGGGGTCGGAGTACATCCTCGTGAACTACTCCGCTACGTATGTCGGTGATGACGCCAACGGTCAGATGCCTGCGTTCGTGTCACTCGAATACGTCACCACAAAGGGCACCACCGTCAATGGACTGGACAAGACTGCCGTCGCACCCAAGCCCATCGACACCACGAGCACCCTGTACAAGGGCGGAACCGCAACCGGCAACATGGCCATTGAAGTGCCCACTGCCGGCGCTGGTCAAGGCGTCCTGGCTGTGAGGCCCGGCATGCTGGGCGACAAAGTATTCGTAGCCGTCAAGTAACAATCACTTAGGACAGTGCAAAGCCCCCGTGCACCACCGGGGGCTTTGCCGCGTTGGCGAGCCATACAGAGCCGTAAGCCGCGGAGCCCGCCCTCCAGCACCAAAAGGAGGCTGCCTCGCCGGCTGCCTCCTTTTTAGTACTCAGACCTGCCCCTTTGTCGGTTCACATCCCGGGCATCAGCCCAAGCTGCCCCATCATCGAGGCGACGTCCGGATGGGCACGGAAGGAGACGATCTTTCCGTCCCTGACTGAAGCGAAGTACGTGCCGGTTCCGGTCACCGACTTGCCCGTGGGCGGAATTTCCTTGTCCCCCATGTGGATCGGCCCGGTGTTGGTGCCGGTGAATTCGATTTCCGCCGCCACCTCGTCGTCGCTGACCACCCGTCTGGTGGTTTTGGCGTGCATGTCGGGGAACGCCTCGAACCATGCGTCCATGTAGGCCTTCACCTGCTCCCGCGTGCGGAACGGCTCTGGCGCCATGACGTCCTCAAAGGTGAAATCATCGGCCAGCAGGCCGGCGAACGCCGCCGTGTCATGCTGGTCCCAGGCCGCCATGCCGCGGTCGTCGAGCTGCTCTACTTCAGCGCGTGACATCACACATCTCCTCCTTGGAATGTCCTGATGCGCCTCATCGTAGGCCTGCGCGAGCCGTAGTCAACGCTCAGTTGCTAGGGCCGGAATTGGTACGGCTCGCCCGTCCTGTTCACATCACCGTTGGCCTGTCCGGACGGTCCCCGTGCGCCGCGCGCGCTTCCTCGTAGCTGCTGTCGAACGGCAGCGAGTCCATTTCCAGCAGCGGGTTGCTGTCCTGCGTCTCTACCAACTCGCGGGCGGCTTCGTCCGAATCCACACTAGGCATGGACCCGGGGAGGTGCCGCTGTGCGGATTCCGGCAGGAAGTAGATGGCGACCGCCGCGATGGCCGACGTCGCCATGAGGTAGAACGCGGGCATCAGGTCGTTACCAGTTGCTTGGATGAGCGCGGCGATGATGAACGGGGCGGTGCCGCCGAAGATCGCGACGGCGAAGTTGTAGGCGATGCCCATGGCAGAGTAGCGGTGGACCGTGGGGAACAGCGCAGGCAGCGCCGATGCGAGAATGGCGACGAAGAACGCCACGGGAAACGCGACCAATGCCAGGCCGGCGAGCGTGGCCGGCACGGTTCCGATCGAGATCAGCAGGAACGCGGGAAGCGACAGCACCACCGTGCTGATGGCCCCGATCCAGAGCACCGGGCGGCGGCCGATCCTGTCCGAGAGGCGTCCCGTCAGCGGGATGCACAGGGACATGACCACCAGCACCGGAACAGTCAGCAGCGTCCCGTGGATCTCGTCGTAGCCCTTGTTGGTGGTCAGGTACGTGGGCATGTAGGACGTCAGGGCATACCCCACGGTGTTGCCGGCGGCCACCAGGATCATGGCCAGCACGATGCGGCGCCAGTGGTCCTTAAAGATCCCCACCGGACCGACGGGGCGGAGCTCGTCGTCGGTCTCGTGATGACCGGCGGCCACGGCTTCCGCCTCCTGCGTGGCCTTGAAGGCGGGTGACTCCTCGATCTTCATGCGGAAGTAGATGGCGACGATGCCCAGCGGACCAGCAACGAGGAACGGGATGCGCCAGCCCCAGGCCTCCATCTGTGGCTGCCCCAGGACGAGCTGGAGGACGGACACCATCCCCGCGCCCAGTGCGAAGCCGAGGTAGCTGCCCATGTCCAGGAAGCTGACGAAGAAGCCGCGGCGGTGGTCCGGCGCATGCTCGCACACGAACGTGGTGGCGCCGGAATACTCGCCGCCGGTGGAGAAGCCCTGGACCAGCTTGGTGAAGACCAGCAGCACGGCGGCCCAGATGCCCAGCACCGAGTAGCCAGGGAGAAGGCCGACGACGAACGTGGCTCCCGCCATCAGCATCAGGGTCATGGCCAGGACTTTTTGCCGGCCGATCTTGTCGCCGAGCCAGCCGAAGAACACGCCACCCAAGGGGCGGGCGATGAACGTGGCGCCGAAGGTTCCGAGCAGGAACAGGTTCTGCACGGCCCTGTCCGCCTCGGGCAGGAACACCGGACCCATGGTGGTGATCAGGTAACCGAACACGCCGACGTCGTACCACTCCATCGTGTTGCCCACGATGGTCCCGCCCAGCGCCTTCCGCAGCGTGCGGTGATTGACGACGTTGACGTCGGACACGCGCAGCCGGCGCTGCTGCAGGGGATGTTCGGTCATGGCTCGGTCACCGTCGCATCGGTCTCCAGGCTGGGCACACGCCGTCGTACTGGCGGCCTCCCTGTTCAGCGGAAAGCCCAGCTCTCCGACCATCTTCCCACTGCCCGACTGGCACAACAATGAAAACTGCAGCCCGTGCACACGGCCCGGGCCTCCGCCGTCGTCCGCTCTCCCGGATAGCTATCTCCGGTTCAAGCGCGCAATTGACCTATCCTCCAACAACTCTGCCGGACGTGTCCGGCCGGCACTGAGGCGAGGGGACGCTGCCTGCCGCCTCGTCAGGGAGTAGGCCGGATCGCGGTGTCCGGGCTATAGGAAGTAATGGTCGAGGCGGCGCCGCTGTCCAGAACCTTCGAGTGGGTCGTTGACGCGTCCAGGACCACATGCTGGGCAGGGAGATTGGCGATTACGTGGTTGAGAGCCACAACGTTAGCGTCCCCGCCGCTGATGAGGATGATGGTGGGCTCGACTTTCGGGGGAATCACCTTGGTGGGGGCGACGTCGTACGCGAAGACGTTGTTTGAGATGAGGTTGTTGTCTCCGTTCACGTGGAGAACACCATAGAGGTCGTCCAGGCCGTTGCTCTTGCCGAGGAATGGCGGGAAACCCTCGGTTCCCCTCCTGAAGTGGTTGGACGTGACAAGGTTTTCCTTGCAGCCATTGAGCAGGCGCATCATTCCGGGATAGAAACCCTGCAGGCGATTGGACGTTACCGAAGTCCTGGTACATCCCGTGAACTCGATAAGGCTCCGTCCCCGCGGAAAGAGGTTATTGCCGGTGACGAGCAGGCCTTCATGGTTTTCTGCAAGGAGCGTGACCCCGTCCGGGCCAGCACCCATAAGATTGTCGCTCACAATCGTCGCCTGGCCAGCCCCTGTCAGTTCAACGCAGTTTCCGCATTCAGCGATCATGTTGTCGTGCACACGCAGCGCGTCGGCACCATGGACAATGAGCGCGTGCTCCAGGTAGACAAATCCCATTCCCGTGATGTGCAGGGAGTCGTTATCCGAGGCCACTTCGATTCCGGTCCGGCCGTTGTGGTAACTGTTCTGGTCAGGTACGAAGTCCACCCCGTCAAGACAGAAATCCCTGAACACGATTCCGGATAGGCGCGGATTGCCGGTTCGGCGCACGAGGAATGCCTGAGGCGTGGCCGCAGGCGTGAGGACGCGGATGTGGCTGCCGCCTGGCTGGAGCTCCAGCCACCCAGTGGTATCCACATTGTCGCGGATGCTGCGCGAGAAGAATCCGTGGCCGAAGCCCGCGATGGTCAGAAAACTGATGTCGACGACCACCTGAGTGCGAAGGTCGTAGTCCCCCGGCGGGACGAATATGACCGCTCCAGGTCTCGCACCGGGGCTTGTCTGCCGCCGCTTGATATCGGCGATGATGTCGTTGATGACGGCACCGACATCGGACTGGGCGGTAACTTCCGGATGCCCCTTAATCTTCCAGGCGGTCACATCGTAGGTGTTTGGTGAGCCGAACAGTGCCCCTTTGCCGCCGTCGTCGGCATTCGCGTTTTGTGGTACTCCCAGCGTCAGTGCCGCCGCCAGGGTGCCTGCGGCACCGGCTCCGAGCATCCGACGACGGCTCGGATTCGCCGGGCTTACGTTCTGTCCCTTGGTTCGTTCCACGGGTTCTCCTCTGTGCAGGGATTGCTTCATTGGGATCTTCGGGCCCCCAGTGCCAAATTTGCCAAAACGATTTTTCCGGCGGGGCCGGAATGAGCCTATGAGGGGTCTCGCCGGGAAGTCAATGCCAAAAAAGTGGCGCTGGATTTTGTCAAAGCACACGGGACCTGGCTGTTGACACGCCTCGCCGTTGCGCCCTAATCTGTTGCCAAGTCGTTTTGGCAAAACGGTTTTTCACACTTCCAGTTTCTGGCCTTTCCATACAAGAGAAAGGGAGTCGACAGCGATGTCCTCTCGAAAGACAATCTCCAAGCTCGCAACCCTCGGCGGCATTTGCACCGCCGTGGCGCTGGCTGCAACCGGATGCGGCGCAGGGGGCGCGGCGTCCCCCGAAAGCGGCGGCAGCTCCATCAACGTCCTGGTCGAGGCAGGCGGCCACGCCGAATTGCAGCCCATCGCCGATCAGTGCAAGAAAGACACCGGGGTCAACGTCAACTTCGTTGAACTCCCGTACGACGGACTGTTCAACCGCCTCTCCAGTGAGTTCTCTTCCGGCACTGTCTCCTTCGATGTTGCCGCGCTTGACTCCGTCTGGCTGCCAAGCTTCAAGGACGCCCTGCAGCCCATCGATGAACTCTTCACGGACGAGGCAAAGAAGGACATCTTCCCTTCGCTGGTCAAGGAAGCCAATGTCGACGGACACTTCATCGGAATGCCCGCGTGGACAAACGCCGAGATCGTCCTTTACCGCAAGGACCTGTTTGAAGATGCCAAGAACAAGGCGGACTTCAAGGCCAAGTACGGCTACGACCTGGCGGCACCCACAACCTGGCAGCAGTATCAGGACATCTCAGCGTTCTTCACCAAGGACGGCATGTACGGGACCGACGTCAAGGGCGGTGTTGAAACCGAGTACCTCGCCCATGTGCTGCAGGCCGGCTCCCCGCTGGTCCTGGATAGCAACAACAACGTGGTCATTGACAATGCGGCCAGCAAACAAGCGCTGGATTTCTACACCAGCCTCGTAAAGGACGCCCCTCCGGGTGCGGCACAGGTCGACTGGGCTGCCGCGCAGAACCTCTTCAACCAGGGCAAGACAGCCATGACCCAGTTCTGGGCCCATGCGTACCGGCAGATCCCGAAGGACTCACCCGTCTACGGCAAGGTCGGCACCGCGCCGATGATCGGCGGCTCCGCCGGCGTGGCCGGTGTTCCTGGTCCCTGGTACCTCTCGATCCCGAAGGCAACCAAGAATACGGACGCTGCAAAGAAGTTCGTCAAGTGCGCTTTCGACCACAACGACTTGGCCATCCAGTCGAGCCTTGGCCTCGCGTCACGAATCTCCGCCTTCCAGAAGTACCAGGACCAGCCCGGCTATGAGAGTTTCAAGCCCCTGATCGAAACACTCAACGCTCCCGCGACGGCAACGCGTCCGCCAACGGCGAAGTGGCAGCAGATCGTCGACACCGTACTGGTACCGATGCTCCAGAAGGCCGTCGCTGGCGGAGACAGCACAAGCTTGCTGGCTGACGCCAAAACCAGGATCCAAGCCCTCCTCAAGTAAGACTCCGCGGCCGGCATCAATCCATGCGGCACTACCAGCAATGGCGGTGCCGGCCGCGGCCCCAACCAGTGGAAGAGAATCCCGTGCGCATCCCTGATCGCCGCTTCGCCCTCTACCTCATGACTCCGGCGGCGCTGTTCCTCGCAGTCTTTGTTGCTTACCCGCTGTTCCGACTTATCACGGACAGCTTCTTCAAGATCTCCCCGATTGTCGGGGGTCCCCGCGATTTCGTGGGCCTGGACAACTACGTCCGAGCCTTCACGTCCCCGGATTTCATCGGCGCCGGTTGGCGGACGCTCGCCTACACCCTGATGGTCGTAACACTCGAGTTCGTTCTCGGCCTCGGCATGGCGCTCCTGTTCACCGCACTGGGCAAGAAATCCCAGGTCTGGCGGACCATGTTCCTGTACCCACTCATGATTGCGCCGATCGTGGCCGGCTTGCTGTGGAAGTTCCTCATGATCGACAACTTCGGGCTGCTTGGCACCCTGCTGAACCAGGCGGGCATCCTGCAGAACCCCAATCAGATCGGCTGGCTCTCGAACCCGGACATCGTCCTGTTCTCCGTCGCCATCCCGGACATCTGGCTGACGACGTCGTTCATGTGCCTGGTGCTCTTCGCGGGCCTGCAGAACATCCCAGGAGACCTCATAGAGGCGGCAAGGCTCGACGGCGCCCGCGCACCATCGCTTCTGTTCCGCATCATCCTCCCGCTCCTGCGGCCGGTCATCGCGGTGGCTCTGGTGGTCCGCGGCATTGACGCGGCGAGGGCCTTTGACACCATCCTGATCCAGACCAACGGCGGGCCGCAGTCCGCCTCCGAAACCATGAGCCTGCTCATCTACCGGACCATGATCCGCTTCGGTGACCCCGGACTCGCAAGCGCCATGGGCACCATCTATCTGTTGGCCATGCTCGCCATCGCCTTCGTCGCGGTCACCACCATCTGGCGGCCAGGAAAGGACACCTGATGAGCACCCTTCAAAGGCCAACAATCCCTGCCCGGCAGATCGCCAAGGCGCCTTCGCCGGCAGGCGGCGGCCGCAGGCGCCGGGGTGTCAACCGTGAAGGACTCGAAGCCGGAAAGCGCAGCACCAGGACCATCCTGTGGATCCTGCTCGCTGCGTCGCTGATCCTCTACGGCTTCCCGTTTCTCTACCTGCTGTTCACGTCTTTCAAGACACCCATCGACACGATCGCCGTCCCGCCCACCATCCTGCCTAAGGAATGGACAATAGCGAACTACGTCAGTGCATTGAGCCGCAGCGGGGTGCCGGCGTCGTTCATCAACAGCATCCAGACGGCCGTGATCAGCACGGCCCTCTCACTGGTCCTCGCCGTCCCCGCTGCGTACGGCATCACTCGCTACAAGACCCGCAGCGGCAGGGTGTTCATTATGGCTGCCCTGGTCACACGGATGGTTCCGCCGGTGGCCATCGGTATCCCGCTGGCATCCATGATGGCCTCAGTCGGTCTGGCCGATACGCCGATCGCCCTGTCCATCGCGCACACCACCATCTCCCTGCCGCTGTCCATCTGGCTTATGTCCAGCTTCTTCGAAGCCGTGCCGCAGGACTTGGAAGAGGCAGCGACCGTCGATGGCTGCAGCAGGCTCGGTGCCCTGTGGCGGGTGGTCATCCCCGTGGTCTCAGGAGGCATCGCCGTCACTGCGATTTTCGCCTTCCTGGCCTCCTGGAACGAATTCCTTTTCGCGCTCCTCATGACCGCTGTCCGGTCCCAGACCACCCCAGTGGTGATCGCAAACTTCCAGACCCAGTTCGGCCTGGACTGGGGATCCATGACGGCGCTGGCCGCCGTGTACTCCATCCCGGTCATCCTCCTGACCCTTCTCTTGCAGCGCAAGATCGTCGCCGGCATGACGCTCGGCGCCGTCAAGGGTTAGACCACCAGCAACGAGTAGCCTACTGGTAACCCCAGGGGCATCACCAACCGTAAGGACGCCGGAGACAGATGAGCAACAAGAACATCGGTATCAAGGACGTGGCCGTCGCCGCAGGCGTCTCCGTGACAACTGTCTCCCACGTCCTCAACGAGGTTTCCTACGCCCGAATCAGCCCCGAAACCAGGGACAAGGTCAGGGCCATTTCGGAGCAACTGGGCTATGGCCCCAACCGCCTTGCCCAGGCCCTTCGCACCCAGCGGACCGGCATGCTGGGTCTGGTCAGCGAGGAAATCGCCACTACGCCCCACGCCGGCCGGATCATCCTCGGCGCTGACGAGGCCGCCAGAGCCCGGGGATACAACCTCATGATCATCAACACCTCTGGCTCAGCCAGCCTCGAATCCCGGCAGGCCGACGTCGAGACCCTCCTGGAACGCCGGGTGGACGGAATCCTCTACGCCACCATGTACCACCGCAACGTGGAGCTGCCGGCCAACCTCGGCAGCGTTCCCTCCGTCCTGGTGGACTCCGTTGCCGCCGGCGGTAACATCACTGCCGTGATCCCGGACGAGGAAGGCGGTGCACGCGCCGCCGTGGGCGCGCTCCTCGAAGCAGGCCACACCCGTATCGGCTTCATCAACAACACCGATGATGTCCCCGCGACCCGTCAGCGGCTCCAGGCATTCCGGGCCATGTTGACAGAAGCAGGGTTCGACGGCGGTGCGGCACCTGTCGAGTCCGAGGTCTCCGAGGTGCAGGGCGGCTATGAGGCGGCCCGTCGGATCCTGGCACGCGAGGACCGGCCCACCGGCTTGTTCTGCTACAACGACCGGATGGCGATGGGCGCCTACCGCGCGGCGGCGGAGCTGGGGATCACCATCCCCGCTGACCTTTCGGTCGTCGGCTTCGATGACCAGGAACTGATCGCCGCCAACCTTCACCCGGGCCTCACCACCGTGGCCCTGCCTCACTACGAGATGGGTGCCTGGGCCACCGAGCACCTGATTGACGCCGTGGAGGGGAAGACCGACCTTACCCTCATGGCGTTTCACCCGACCATCCTGGACTGCCCGCTGGTGAGCCGTGATTCCGTCGCCGCTCCCCGGCAATAGGCAGCCAGCCCCGTCCACATTCCAAGAGGAAACGCCGAATATGTCCAGTTGCCTTGATGCCGCACGCCCGGAAACAGACCCGGACGAGACCTTCAGGTTCCGGCCAGCCATCCACTTCACGGCAAGGGATACCTGGCTGAACGACCCCAACGGCCTGGTCTACTATGACGGCCTCTACCACCTCTTCTTCCAGAACAACCCGTACGGCAACGTCTGGGGCAACATGTCCTGGGGCCACGCAACCTCCCGTGATTTGCTGCACTGGACGGAACACCCTGTTGCCATCGCCTGCGACGAGACAGAGGACATCTTCTCCGGGAGCGTCGTAGTCGACCACCGCAACACGTCCGGTTTCGGCACGGTGGATGCACCTGCCCTCGTAGCCATTTACACCAGTGCCTACAAAGCGGGCTCCGAACACTGCGGTACGCAGGCCCAGTCCCTGGCCTACAGCACAGACGCGGGAATGACGTGGTGCAAATACGAAGGAAACCCTGTTCTCGCCAGGAACTCCGCGCACTTCCGCGATCCCAAAGTCTTCCGCTACCAAGGGGACCAGGGTGCCTGCTGGGTCATGGTCGCCGTCGAAGCCCAGCACCAAAAGGTGGTTTTCTACCGTTCGGAAGACCTCAAATCCTGGGATTTCCTGAGCGACTTCGGCCCGGCCAATGCCGACGCCGGCGAATGGGAGTGCCCCGATCTTTTTCCCCTGGCCGTGGACGGGGACCCGGACAACATCAAATGGGTACTGATCGTAAACATCAACCCCGGCGCCGTGGCGGGCGGTTCCGGCGGTCAGTACTTCATCGGACACTTCGACGGCGCCCGGTTCCTCCCGGACGCCGGTTCACTCGCGGCGCCCGCCGGGGTGAGCACCCTGGGCGATTCCGCCTCGGCCGCTGCGGCGCTGCAGCAATGCCTGTGGCTGGACTGGGGACGCGACTGCTACGCCTCCGTATCCTTCAGCGACGCCCCGGATGACCGGCGCATCATCATCGGCTGGATGAACAACTGGGACTACGCCAACGAGCTGCCCACCGCCCCCTGGCGGTCCTCCATGACCCTCGCCCGCGAAGTGCGCCTCACAGCAGTCAACGGCTCCGCCCGCCTGATCCAGCAACCGGTCCTGGCCGACCTCGGCCCGGGAAAAGAGCTGCCTGCTGCGAGGGACCAAATGAACGCAGACACCTTCGAGCTGCGGAACTCCGCCCTCCGATTGCCGGATGCGGTACCCGGTAGCGCCCAACTCATCGAGGCGGAGATACTGCCCGGAAGCGCCGAACGTTTTGATTTCCGACTCTTCGGAAACAGTGACGGGAGCAAGGGCACCATTCTTAGCTACAACACCACCAGCGCCCGACTCATCCTTGACCGCAGACAATCAGGAAACACCTGCTTCCACGAAAAGTTTGCATCCGTGGAGTCAGCCCCGCTGGTCCTTGAGAACGGCGTGCTAAGGCTGCAGATCGTCGTCGACCATTGCTCGGTGGAGGTCTTCGCGCAGGACGGCAAGGTGGTCCTGACTGATCTCATCTTCCCCGAAACCGAAAACCCGGAGAACTGGCTATCGGCTGAGGGTGGCTCAGCAACAATCCTGAAGCTCGCGGTCTCAACACTCACCTAACCAGTCTGACTCCATGAAAGGTCCAGAATGCCAACAGTCCAGCACACCGACGGTGACCCCAAACCGAGCATTGATGTCCTTGTTGTCGGTGAAGCCCTCGTGGACATAGTTGTCTCTCCCCGAGGCACTGTGGAACACCCCGGCGGATCACCCGCAAACGTTGCCCACGGACTCGGACGGCTGGGTACGGACACCGCATTGTTGACCTCGATCGGCGACGACCACTATGCCGCCGCCATCGAGAAGCACCTTCGGAGCGCCGGTGTTAATCTCTTGCCCGGTTCAAAGGGCCGTGGCGGAACCGCTACGGCGACTGCGATTCTGGCTTCCGATGGTTCAGCGCAGTATGACTTCGACATCCGGTGGGACCTCCCGCGGATCGCTCCGGCGACCCGTCCCAAAGTCCTGCACACCGGCTCGATAGCTACCTTCCTGGCACCGGGAGCGGCAGCCGTAAGAGAGCTTCTCGAGCAATCACATAAGCACTGTGTCGTCACCTACGATCCCAACATCCGCCCTGCGCTGCTCGGCAGCCAATTTGAGGCAAAAACCATCTTCGAGGAACTCGTCCCGTTCACAGAGGTAGTTAAACTCAGCGATGAGGACGCACTGTGGCTCTATCCGCGGCTATCCCTGGAAGACGTTTCAAACCGGATCCTGGAACTTGGGGCCGGACTCGTCGCCGTCACCATGGGAGCGGAGGGATCCCTGCTCACCACGGGAGGCACGCGGGTCCTCGTTCCCTCGGTTAAGTCTGCCGTGGTGGACACCATCGGGGCCGGCGACTCGTATATGTCTGCCCTGATCTACGGACTCCTCATGCGCGGAGCAGACGGGCTGGCACCGTCGGTGCTGGAGTCGCTGGGCCGCATGGCATCCAAAGCAGCGGCCATCACAGTACGCCGCCCAGGCGCTCACCCTCCGACGTCAGAGGAACTGCGAGAGGAACTCCCGGAGCATCAACCGGTGGCCCAATAAAGTCCGGTGCAGGCGCCCCGGTATCGGGCTGAGAAACCGCAACATCAAGGGAAGAAAACCATGTCAAGCAACAACTACTACGACGTGACTACGTGGCCGGTCGGCAATCCCTCCGAGGACGTCGGTGAAGTCATCAACAGCATCATCGCTGACATCAAGGACCGGCAGGCCGTCACCGATGAGAACAATGGAGGGAAGCCCGGCGCGGTGATCTACATTCCGCCCGGGGACTACCATCTTCGTACGCAGGTGGTGATCGACGTCAGCTTCCTGAAGATCCAAGGCTCGGGACACGGCTTTACGTCGTCGAGCATCCGGTTCAACGTTCCGGAAGACGAATGGCCCGACTTGCATGAGCTGTGGCCCGGAGGGAGTCGCATTCTCGTCGACCTTCCCCTCAGCGGAGACGGGGAGGAATCCAAGGGAGCCGCCTTCTACGTTGAGCGAAGCGGGAGCCCGCGGATCAGCTCGGTCGAGTTCTCCAACTTCTGCATCGACGGATTGCACTTCACCCCGGATGGCTCGGGGACGCATCCGGAGAACACCTACGTCAACGGCAAGACCGGTATCTATGTCGCGAGCGCCAATGACTCATTCCGCGTAAACGGCATGGGGTTCGTCTACCTTGAGAACGCTCTCACCATCTACAACGCGGACGCGCTTTCCATTCACGACAACTTCATCGCTGAATGCGGAAGCTGCATCGAGCTGCGCGGGTGGGGACAGGCATCAAAGATCACCGACAACTTGGTCGGAGCAGGCTTCAAGGGTCACTCGATCTACGCCGAAAACCATGGCGGGCTCCTGATAACCGCGAATAACGTCTTCCCCCGCGGTGCGAGCAGCGTCCATCTCCACGGTGTCACGCGTTCAAGCGTCACCAACAACCGTTTGCATTCGTTCTACCCCGGGATGGTGATTCTGGCGGAGAATAGTTCGGAAAACCTCGTGGCCACGAATCACTTCTTGCGTGACCACGAGCCCTGGACGCCCTTCCTGGGAGTCGACAACGGACTGAACGACCTCAACGGACTTCTCTGCGTCAGCGGCAACAACAACTCTGTCATCGGCAACCACTTCTCCCAGATCACCGACTCACAGAGCATCCGGCCGACCGGTGCGACGCCTGTCATCATCCGGCTGATGACGGGCGTTGGCAACTTCGTCTCCAACAACCACGTGGTGGCGATGGACGTTCACTCCAAGTCAAGTGACTCCTGCTTCGAGGGCCAGGTGGACGCTCTGTTGACGACCGAGGTTTCGGACGGCCTCGCCGTTACGGCCGTCATGGTCGATCCCGAATCAGCCCGGAATACGATCCTTGATTCCGGAAGTGACGCCCAAGTTATCGCAGATAGGGCTGTTAACGCCTTCAGGGCCACACCCACTGTCGGTTTCTAGGCGGCACACGCACAGCCCAGGATCCTGATGGCCAAAACCTCCTCCGGCAGCCTGACTGTAAAAAGGGACACCCCGTCAAACACCCGGTTATGGACCCGGAAAATTTATGTCGCCTGCCTCTTGACGGATCCCGATGCAGGGTCCAGATTGCCAGCATAAGGGGGGTCCGTTCGAGAGGAGCCTCACATGGCATGGCAAATCGAAGGAACCTACTTCGAAAACTGTAACTGCGACATGATATGTCCATGCACCCCCTCTGGGATGACCGCACCGGGGGACTATGACCGTTGCAACGTGGTGCTCGTGTTCCATATCAACACCGGCAACGTCAACGGAGTCGACGTCGGCGGGCTGAATACCTGCGTCGTGGTCGACTCACCTGCGCTGATGGGCGACGGCGGCTGGAGAGTGGGTCTCCTGATGGACGCGGCTGCCTCGCCGGAGCAGACCGAAGCGCTCGGGGCAGTGTTCGGCGGCCAGCTGGGGGGACCGATGGAAGGCGTGGGCCCCCTGATCGGCGAAATGCTGGGCATGGAGTCCCGCGCCTTCACCTACGTGGATGACGGCAGGCAGCACCGGGTCCGGATCGACAGCTCGGTGGAGATGACGGTGGAGGACTTCGTCTCACCGCTTGACACGACCGGCGCCGGGGTGAAGGTCAGCGGTGTGGTCTTCCCCGCCGACACCGTGGCCGCCGGACGCGCCGTCACTTCCACCGTCGACGTGTTCGGCCTGTCGTGGGACAACGCCGGAAAGAATTCCTTCTCGGCGCCGTTCGCCTGGTCGGCCTGAATGGGCGGGCAGGCGCACCTGTCGATCCGCAACCACGCGGCCCTGCTGGTGCTGCTGGGCTTCGCGGCTGCCGCCTGGTACTTCACAGTCCTGGGCTTCCGGGACATGCCTCCCGGGCAGGGGACAATGGGGTTGGGAATTATCGGCTTCCTGGCGGCTTGGACACTGATGATGGCCGCAATGATGCTCCCGGCTTTGTCCCCTTTGACGGCCGTCTATCTGCGCTCCATCCGGTCCACCCGAAGTGCTGCGCTCCGGGCTGCCCGAACCGTGGCACTCGTTACCGGGTACCTGGTGGCGTGGGCTGTCTTCGGGGCCGTCGCCTTCGCGGCCGCGCAGCTGGCGACCTGGCTGGCGATGGGAGTGCCGGATGCCGCGCCCTGGGTGGGAGCCGGGGTAGTGGGGGCCGCCGGCATCTATCAAGTGACACCGCTCAAGGACTTCTGCCTCCGCCACTGCCGCTCGCCGGTAGCGTTCCTGCTCCACGTCTCCAGTTATAGGGGGCGCCTCCGCGACCTGCGCGTCGGGCTGTACCACGGCCTGTACTGCATCGGATGCTGTTGGGGGCTGATGGCGGTCCTCATCGCCGTCGGCGTGATGAACCTGGCCTGGATGGCTGTCATCGCCGCGACGGTATTCCTCGAGAAGACGTGGACCCACGGCCCTGCACTGAGTAAGACCATCGGCGCCGCCCTGCTCATCTTCGCCTTCTTCATTCCGGCGAATCCTGCCTTGCTGCCCGGACTCTACGCCCCGTCGGCAATGTGAAATTACCCAACTCTGCCGCCCCCCCCCTTGGAACCGTCTGTCCCGCCAGCGTGAAACGATCGACAGTGCGCGTCCGTGACGAGCGGGCAGGTCGCCGGTAGGGATTTGCGTCGCCGTCCGCGTACTTTACAGCGGCCGCCCACGTACGCGGGATAATAGAAGCATGACCGATCGGGATCACGACGAGGATCTGTGGCAGGAGTTCGACCGGCTCCCGCCCGCAGGCCGCGACCGCGTGGATGGACTGCCGGGCGGACAGCCGCAGGGCTTTGGCTTCCGCACGGGCGTGCGCAGCGCCCGGGTGGCCCTCGGGTTCGCGGTCTACGCCCTGGCCCTCGGGACTGTACTGGTCGTCACCGGCGCCGTCTTCTTCATCAGCCGCGGGCAGTGGTTGCTGCTCGGGCTGATGGTGCTGATCGAGACCATCTTTGTCTTGGCTTTCAGCCGGCTGGCGCGCTTGGCACGCAACCGGCGTTCGTCCGAATAGCCGCGCCGGGGAATTACGCCCGGGTTTGCCGGCTACCGGGAGCCCCGTCCCCGAATGATCCGCCGCTCAGCGGCCACGGCGATTGCTGCCGTGCGGTTGTCCACGCCGAGCTTTTCGTAGATGTGCACCAGGTGCGTTTTCACCGTTGCCTCGGAAATGAACATTTCCTTGGCGATGGCGCGGTTGGACAGACCCGTGGCCAGCCGCTCGAGCAGCTGGACCTGACCAGTCGACGGGCGTCAAGGCCGACGGCGGGCTGGCGCCGGCCGCCGTCGCGCCGCCCGGCACCGTGGTGATCGGCAGTACCGTGGCCAGGGACCTCGCACTGACCTTGGGCGATAAAGTTAGCGTCGGCGGTAGGGACCTGACCGTCAGCGCCGTCGTGGAGGACCAGTGGTACTCCCACACCAGCGTGGTGTGGACCGCCCTTCCCGACTGGTCCCGGCTGGCCCACATCACCGACCCGCAGCAGCTGGGAACGGTCCTCGCCGTCACGTACCGGGGCGGTCGGCTCAGTGTGCCGGTGGTCCCGGCGGCGTGAGCGTGCGCCGGGGCGGATGACGGCGGGAGGTACCGCCGTCGTCCTCTGTCTGGTTTTTGTGGTTACTGGCCGGACGCCGGTGTGGTTTCCGCCGTTGACACCAGCGGTCCGAGCATCAAGCTTCCTGGCTTGAACTCCTCACCACATTCCGCACACAAGACCAGCGGTTTCAAGTCGGCCCCGCAAGTGTGTTTGTACGAGGCACGGGGCGTCTCGTCGCGCATCCACGTACTGCTCCAGGCCGCGAGGGAAATGAGAATGGGCGCGACTTCCGCTCCGGAAGTTGTGAGGTGGTACTCGTAGCGCGCGGGACGCTCGGAGTACTGGACGCGCTCGATCACGCCACGGCTTTCGAGTGTGCGCAGCCGGCCCGTCAGGATGTCGCGGGATGCGCCTGTGTTTCGTGCGATCTGATCGAACCGGTGAACGCCCAGCGACATCTCACGAAGCGCAAGCAGCGCCCACCGCTCCCCCAACACGTCCAGTCCTGCCGCGATGAAACACGCCCTCGGCGCGCTAACCGACGTCTCGGTCTGCTGATTCATCCTTCACCTGCTTTCAGTACTCACCTCAAGTATACAGGTCAGTTGGAAATTCCAACTGACTCGGGTAGCCTGAAACTCCGAGGCCGCGACACCCTGCGTCGCCGGCACATCCGACATCAGGAGAATTCATGTCACTGCTATCTGGCGCCGTCGTCCTTGTCACCGGTGCGAACGGCGGCCTGGGCCGCGAGCTCGTGGAACAGGCCCTCGCCCGGGGTGCTGCGAAGGTGTACGCAACCGCCCGCCGCCCGCAAGAGTGGAACGATCCCCGGATCGTCGCCCTAGCTCTCGACATCACCAGCCCCGACTCGATCCGGGCAGCCGTCACCCAGGCCCCGGACGTCACAGTCCTGATCAACAACGCCGGCATGAGCGTCGAATCGGACACTCTGCTGGCACTGCCCGACGAGGAGATCCGTGCAGTCATGGAGACCAACTTCTTCGGACCGGTCGCCCTGACCAGGGCATTCGCACCGGTGCTCGCCGCCAGCGGGACATCGGCGGTCCTCAACATCCACTCGGTGCTGAGCTGGATCGCACTCACCGGTGCCTACAGCGCGTCAAAGGCCGCACTGTGGTCAGCCACCAACTCCTTCCGACTGGAGCTGGCGCCCCAAGGCACGCAGGTCACGGGTGTGCACGTCGGCTACATGGACACAGCCATGGCCAAGGGCGTGGATGCCCCGAAGACCTCCCCCGGGGAAGTTGCGCGGAAGTCGTTCGATGGGCTCGAGCAGGGTGACTACGAGGTCATCGTGGACGAGATCAGCGCCGGAGTGAAGCTCGGCCTGTCCGGTCCGATCTCGGATCTGTACCCTGCCCTGACTGCCAATGCTCCCGTATGACGGCGTCAAACACTGAAGACCTGCAGAGAACCTGAAGTGGGAACCCCCATGTCAACCAACACCGCGGCGGAACGCTCGGAAACATTCACGTGGATGGATCCGGCAATCGCCCTCGAACAGCTGCCACGGCTGTCGGGCCTGGACTACTTTTCCGGGCTCCGCGACGGCAGCATTGCGCCGCCGCCGATCGCTTCCCTCATGAATTTCGATCTCGTCGAGGCGGAATACGGACACGTGAAGTTCCAGTGCGAGCCGGGAGAAGCGCACTACAACCCCCTCGGAATGGTGCACGGCGGCCTGGCATGCACGCTCCTCGACACGGTGCTCGGCTGCGCAGTACACAGCACGCTGGCAGCAGGGATCGGCTACACCTCCATCGATCTGGCGGTCAAGTACCTGCGGCCCATCACGCTCAACAAGGGCGCTCTTCACGCAGTGGGGTCAGTGGTGAAATCCGGCTCGCGGGTGATATTCACCGAAGGCCGCCTCAGCACCGCCGGCGGAGAACTCCTCGCCACCGCCACGAGCACGCTGCTCATCTTCCCCCACCAACCGAGCGGACTCACGAAATGACTGATACCGGCACCATCGCGGCGCTGACGCCGACAGCCCAGGACCGCGCCTTGCCCCCGGCCGCCCCTTCGGGAACGGGGGCTTTGAGCCGCTTCGGAATTCCTCTGGGGCTTGCCGGTCTGGGCGGTGGCTGGTCCGCCGCGAGGAGCACACTCGGATCCCCGATGTGGCCGGAGGAAATCCTATACGGAGCTGCCAGCGCTCTGTGGCTGGTCCTGACGGCCCTCTACGTATTCCGCGGCCTCCGCCGAAAAGGAGGTTTCAGGGCCGACCTGAGACATGAACTGACAGGGCCGTTTGCCGCCTTCATCCCGTTAGTGGGGATCCTGCTTTCGGCGCACTACAGCCAGTATCTGCCGCCATGGGGCGCGTGGCTGTGCATGGCTTTCATTGCCGCCCTTGCCATCGTCGCTGCCCAGCTCCTCGCCCACTGGGTCACCGGCGGGGTGTCCATGCAGTCCATCCATCCCGGCTACTTGCTGCCCGTCGTGCCGGGGTTCTTCGTTGCCAGCATCGGATTCTCAAGCATCCATGCCCACGATGCGGCCATGGCCGCGTTTGGCATTGGCGCGTTCTTCTGGCTGGTCGTGGGAACCGTCGTCACCGTGCGGCTGATGACCGGCGGCGAGGTGCCGCCAGCCGCCAAGATCGGACTGTCCGCATATCTGGCTGCGCCTGCAACGGCCAATATCGCCTGGATGGTTTCACATCCAGGACCCGTAGGGGCAGTGCAGCTCGGCCTGACAGGCGTGCTGGTGATCATGGCGCTGATGCAGGTCATGCTCCTCCCCGAGTACCGCAAGCTTCCCTTCACGCAAATGTTCTGGGTATTCACCTTTCCCGTTGGCGCAACCACGAACTATGCCATCCGCTGGCTCGCAACCACGGACCTCCCCGGCCGGGAGATTTACGCCTGGACGATTCTCGGCCTCGCAACAGCCTTTACCCTGGCCATTGCCGCCCGCACAGCCCCAACAGCCATCGCCGGCCCGAAGTAGCCGCTCGATGGGCCCGGCAGACAAGGGTCCTCATTTTTCGGGGAGGACTGGGGCCGGCGTGGAGAGCTGCCGGGCGGGCACGCGCCCCACGCTGGCCGCAGCGACGGCCGCGGCGAGAACGATTGCCCCTGCGGTGACCAGCGCCGGGCCGTATCCCTGCTGCAGTATCGGGGCCACGACCAGCGGGCCCACGATCTGGCCAACGGAGTATCCCGCGGTGAGCAGCCCGACCGATCTGGGGAATCGGAGCTCGTTGCCGACAGCAAGGGCGAGCGCGCTGATCCCGACGAACGTTCCGCCGAACAGGGCTGCGGAGGCGAGGTCGGCGCCGACGCCGTCTGTCAGCGCCGGGAGGGCGATGCCGACGCCCTGTAAGACGAGGGCGGCCAGCATTAGGTGGAGGCGGGACCATCGCCGCCCCAACCGCGTCCACAGTGCTGACGCCGGCACAGCGGCCGCACCGGCCAGCACCCAGGCGCTGGCTCCGAGCCCACCGGCGGCCTTTTGTTCGATCGCGGCCACCAGGAACGTTCCGGCAATGACGTACCCGACGCCCTCAAGGGTGTACGAGATGAACAACGCCGCAAAACGCCGTGGCACCGCCGGCCCAACGGTGCGAAGGTTAGCCGCGACGGCCGGCGCGGGGTCCCCCGGTGCCGTGCGCAGGGTCCAACCGATCGCGGCGAGCACCGCGGTGAGCGCGGCAGATGCCCACCACGCTGCCCTCCAGTCGGCGACCGGCCGGAGCACTAGAACCAGCAGCCCAGATGCGGCGATTCCTGCGCCGACTCCGCCGAAGCCCCAGCCCGCCAGGTGGGCGTGGCTTTCCCGCAAACCGCTGATGAGCGCGTTCACCGCAACCAGGAAGATCAACGCGCTAGTCACGCCGGCGAGGCCGCGAAGGACCATCCACACGAGCTCGCTCTCCGTAGCCGGCATCGCCGCCAGGCTCGCAACCAACACGGCGAAGGAGCCCCGCAGCGTGGCCCGCGAACGAGATACCGCGGGGACCGCGATGCCGGCCAGCGCGCCCGCGAGGTAGCCGACGTAGTTCGCGGTGGCCAGATGCGCCCCCGCGACCGTCGACAGACCTGCTTGCGCGTGCATGGCGGGCAGGATCGGCGTGTACACAAACCGCCCGACGCCCATCCCCGCGGCCAGCGCCGCGGCGGCCTGCCACACGTGCAGCCACGGTCTCATGGTGGAAGTCACGGCGGCGTTCACGATCGAAGTCATGATGCCGTGGCCGGCATTGCCGCCGTGCGGCCGGGGTCGTTCGGGTGGGACTCGAGCGCGGTCACCGTCACGGTCATCCACGGACGGAGCGGCAGCGTGCCGAGAACCTTCTCGTGGAGCTCGGCCTCGTCGGCCGCCCGCCAGATCCCGATGCTGCGCAGCTCGCCGACAGGACGCCACAACCGGACCACGCGGCCCGCGGCCGCCAGTTCCCGCGCGCGCCCTGCCTCAGCTGCGCGGCGACGGTCCACCTCGTCAGGGCTTGTGCCCTCGGGGATGCTCGTCGTGATCTCGACTAGGAACTCTCGCATGATCTGGCTCCGTTCTTTCCTCCGACGGCCCTTTTCTGCAGGCCGTCCGTACCTCTTCATAGTCCGGCCGCTCCCGATCCCGCCGCCACGACCGGCGTCCTCGCTTGTGATAGGCACAGCCTCCTAGCGCACGTAGACTGGGGCCGTGGAACTGCGCCAGCTGCGGTATTTCGTCGCAGTCGCCGAAGAATTGAACTTCGGGCGGGCGGCGTCCCGGCTGCTCATTGCTGGCCCGTCCCTGTCCCAGCAGATCAAGGCGCTAGAACGGGATCTCGGCGTGCGGCTGTTCGACCGGGACCGGCGATCCGTGACCCTCACCCCGGCCGGAGCTGCACTGCTCCCCGAGGTACGCGATCTCCTGGCTCGCGCCGACAACGTCGAGCTGCGGGCGGCCCGCCTGTCCGGGACCGAGCCGGTACGCCTGGGGTATGTCAGCTGGCTCCCGGCCGACCTCGCCGCGCGCACCGCGTCGGTGGCCCAAGTGCACGTGGACCCGTGGGTCGCGCCGTCGCACACCCAGGCGGAGCGGGTCGCCGACGGGAGCCTTGACCTTGCGGTGTGTTGGGTTCGCGCAGCGGACCTCGAGGCACACGGCCTGCGGGCCGCGCTCCTCGGCGCCGACCGCCTCCATGCGGTCTCGGCCGGGGACACCGTCGGCGAAGTGGCGGCCCGGGACGTGGTCGCATTGCTCGACGACGACACCGCCTCGTGGTCGTCGTGGAACCTCTACGCCGGGCAGTTCGCGCGCGACACCGGCGCACACACCCACCGCATCACCGACGGCGGCATCACGGGCCCGGCGTTCTTCGACCACGTGCGGCGCAGCGGCCGCCCCGTACTCCGATCGCCGAAGGACATCATCGCGCCGATTCCGCCCGACCTGCATGAGCGCCCGGTCGTGGCACCGGAGGTGTACTGGACGTGGTCGCTCGTGTGGCGCTCCGACGAGACGCGGGCCGCCGTGCACGCCGTCGTCGAGGCTCTGTCCACGGATCTCGGCGACCTCGACCTGCATCGCCCCGATGTCTGGCTGCCCGCTGGCGACCCGCACCGTCGCCCGGCCCCTTAGGCCGTACTGAGAGGCTCCGACTACCAGAAGGGAGGACGGCGGTCGTGGCGGCGGCAGGCGGGTCAGGAGCACTCTCGATACATGACCACAACGCAAACCACCCCCGCCTCCGCCCGCACCCTGCCCACCCGCCCAGCTCCCAAGGTCGCCGTCGTCACCGGCGCATCCCAGGGCATCGGCGCGGGCGCCGTCGCCGCCTACCGCAAGCTCGGCTGGACCGTCGTCGCCACGTCGCGCTCCATCCCGATGTCCGACGATCCAGAGCTAATCACCGTGCAGGGAGACGTCGCCGACCCCGCGACAGCCGACCGCGTTATCGCCACCGCCGTCGAGCGGTTCGGGCGGCTCGACACGCTGATCAACAACGCCGGCGTGTTCATTGCCAAGGCCTTCACGGACTACACGGCAGACGACTACGCGGCCGTAACCGGCGTAAACCTGGACGGATTCTTCCGCATCACCCAGCGCGCCGTCGAACAAATGCTGACCGTCGGCGCTGGCCACGTCGTCAACGTGACCACCAGCCTTGTCGACAACGCCGACTCCCGCGTTCCCTCGGTGCTGGCATCACTGACCAAGGGCGGCCTGCAGTCAGCAACGAAGTCGCTCGCCATCGAATACGCAACCCGTGGCATCCGGGTCAATGCCGTGGCCCCAGGCACAATCCAGACCCCCATGCACTCGCCCGAGACGTATGCAGACCTTGCGGCCCTGCACCCCGTAGGCCGCATGGGCGAAGTGACCGACATTGTCGACGCGATCGTCTTCCTCGAACACGCCGGGTTCGTCACCGGCGAGATATTGCATGTCGACGGCGGCATGAGCGCCGGCCGCTGACCACACCCACCGAGAGGAGCAAACAAATGACCACGACACCAGCGGACGTGGAAATCCTGCGGGGCGTCCTCGACCCCTGGAAAGCCGCCATTTACGCGCACGACTCCGAAGGCATCGCCGAACTGTTCACCGAAGACGCCATCTTCCAGGGCCTGCACCCGTACACGGTCGGCCGCCAAGGGGTTGCCGACTACTACGCCTCCCAGCCCCTCGGACTGACCGCAGAGTACCGAATCCTCGAAACGCGGAGGCCCGCAAGCGACTACGTCTACGGCTACCTCGGCGTCGATTTCGGGTTCGCCGACGGTCGGCCGACGCTGCCGGTGCTCATCGGCGTCGCCGCACAGCGCAGCGGAGACGACTGGACGCTGGCGCTCTACCAGGTGTCGCACCGGCCCGGACTTTGAGCGGGATGCTTCCGCGCGTTCCGGACTTCACACCGTGCGCGGCAGGACGTCTTGCTGGGACGCGAAAGCCAGATCGGCGTCGTCGCACCTGGCGCTGACACCGACTTGCTGACGTGAAAGCCGTGGATACCTTCGAAACGAGGGTATCCACGGCTTCGAAGTCAGCGACGACTACTACTCGCAGGCCACGCCGTCGTGATCGCGGTCAAGACTGGTGCTGTAGCCCGCCTGCCCCGAATACAGCGGTGCGGCACCTGCAGCCCGGGCGGCAGCGCAATTGGCGTAATAAGCAGCCGCCGCAGGCGCTGCCGGAACGACAGGTGCGACGGGAGCGGCAGGCGCCACAGGCGCCGGCACCGCAGCTGCCTGTTCGGCCGCCTGTTTGGCGGCCGCCGCATCTGCTGCCCTTTTGGCCGCCGCCACTTTGTCGGCCGCCACCTTGTCCGCCGCGGCCTTCGCTGCCGCAGCCTTGTCAGCCGCAGCCTTCGCCGCCGCCGCTTTGTCGGCCGCAGCCTTGTCGGCGGCAGCCTTTTCGGCTGCAATCTTTTCCAGGGACTTGACGCCGAGGTGAACGATGGAGCCCCTTGCCACCTGTGCGCCTTCCCCGGCGTCCTGGGACATCACCTGCCAGTTCTTCTTAAGGACGATCGTTTTGCCGTCGACGATGTCCACGGAGTCGACCTCGAACCCGAGATCTTCCAGTTGATCCGGGCCTCATCCAGGGTCAGGCTCATCACGCTGGGAACGGTGACCGTCTCTGGAGTGGCGGTGGCCGTGGCCGTTTCTGTCGGCTGCGGTGCCGCCTGCTTGTCCGCCTGGTTGCCGCCGCATCCAGTAAGCATGAGGCCGGTCAGCACAAGTAGTGTGAGTGTCTTTTTCATTTTTCCCACTTGGAAAGATTGAAACGGTGGAGTGATGGAATGGATCAGCGTTCGCAGGCCACGCCGTCGGAGTCGCGGTCCAGCGCTGGACGGTAGCCCGCGGACCCTGCATACAGCGGCGCCGCACCTGCGGCCTTCGCCGCCGAGCAGTTGGCGTAGTAGACAGCCGCCGGTGCCGGCACAGTGGGAACCGGGGCTGGCACTACCGGTGCGGGAGCAACTGGGGCCGGAGCCGGCTCAACAGCAGCCGGAGCCGGCGGGGCAGGCGCGGCCACCACGGGTGCAGTCTGAGCGGCGGCAGGTGCCTTGGTCGGTGACACCGGTGCCTTCTCGTTTGTTGGCGCCAGTTGCCCCGAGCAGTTGGCCAGGATCCTCGCCATCGCGTCGTGTTCCGCCTGGGTGACCCACAGGCTGTAGGTGGCCTTCACCGAAATCTGCCGGGCCACGTATTCGCACCGGAAGCTCTTGTTCGGCGGCAGCCAGGTGGCTGCGTCGCCGTCGCCCTTTTTCATGTTGGTCGGGCCGTCTGTCGACTGCAGGTTCAAAGGGTCATTGGCGAAAGCCGTCCGCTGTTCCGCGGTCAGCTGCTGTGCCCCCTTTTGCCAGGCGTCGCTGAGGGCAACAACGTGGTCGATCTGGACGGCGCTGCTGGTGGCAGCCCCCCGCAGAAAGTCGATCGTGGTGCCCGTGTACGGGTCCGCCAGAGTTCCGGACTGCACCTTGCAGGGGACGCTGTTGGTGTAGGCAATACCGGTAAGGTCGCGTTTCAGGATGTCGTTCCTGGTGTCGCAACCGTTACGGTCAACGTCTGCCCAGGCCTGCCCGAACAGCGCGCGGTCATATCCCGTCTTAGGTGCCCGGCCCTTGATGGGAAGGGTGGCCAGCAGGTCGACTGCCTTGGTGGCGAAGGCAGGCTGAGTCTTCGGAGCCGCAACACTGGCCCCCTGCGCCAAGAGGTAGGGGCTGTCAGGATCCAGCGGAGCGCCGGTCTCCTGCACGGTTGCAGCGGACGACGGCGTGGGTGCCGCTTTGGCAGTTCCGCGCGCTTCGGCAGTCGCGCTCGCTTCGGTGGAGGTTGGCGAGGCCGCGCTCTCCGATGGCGCGGCCTGAAGGTTCCCTGTGGTGGTCCGCGGTAACGCTACAGCACCGCCGATAAAGAGGGCAAGGGAGACGGCAAGGGCGATGGCCCCTGCTTTCCGTTTGGGCGGGAGCCACGCCCAGGAACGGCGGCCGGTCGCCAGGACGTAGAGGCCGGTAAGGGCGATCGTGATGGCAAGGAAGACCAGTTCGCCCCCAAGGCCGCCACTGAACGCCCCCATGATCATGAATAGCGCAGTGAGGCCCCCGACAATGAAAGTGGAAACGCGTGGTTTCTTGGGCGGCCCCGGGGCCGGCCCCGCGCCCGATGGCCCCGGACGCCTGAGGCTTTCATAGCTCGACATAGTTTTTTCCCATTAAAAAAGGCCCGGCAAATAGCCGGGCCTTTTTGCTAAAGCCGAATTGGTTCTCGCAAGAGACTATTTCCTCGATGCCCGCGGAAACCGAAACTGCGTTGATCTTGGGACAAAGCTGATTCGGTCTTGAGCCAATCTTGAGGGTGCTCGTCGCAATCGAAGTCCAATGCTTAACGCTTGGAACAGGAAGCGCGGATATCCCTGCCGCGCGGCTACGCCGCCTTCCGCTCCCGCCAGAGCAGCGACACCACGAACGTCACCGCACTCAGCGCAAGCATCACCAGCACCACGCGGCCCCAGTTCTCCTGGTTCACGTCGGTACCGTAGAAGATGCCGATCATTACCGTGGCGCTGATGGCGCCGACGTACCGGCAAGTCTGGAAGATCCCGGCGGCCACTCCCCTGTCCTCGGGGGCGGCGGAGATGTACAGCCCCTGGTTGGAGGCGATGCTCACCGACCCGTACGGCACACCCATCAGGGCGGTCAGCACCCACCAG